>NZ_JAFIFD010000026.1 GCF_020832205.1 Exiguobacterium sp.
GGGATGAACTTCATCAATCGAGCGATACCGAGATAGCCGAGGACGATCTGGATGATCCCCGTCAAAATACCGGCAGCGAGCAAATACTGGAGCCCGTGGTCCGCGACGAGCGAGACGATGACGAGCGCCATCGCACCGGTCGCGGCTGAAATCATCGCCGGTCGGCCACCCGCGATCGAAATGACCATCGCGATGATGAATGAAGCGTAAAGCCCGACCATCGGGTTGACACCAGCGATGAGTGAGAACGCGATCGCCTCAGGGATGAGGGCGAGCGCGACGACGAACCCCGCGAGGACGTCGGCCCGGACGTTGCCGAGCCAGTCTTGTTTAATCGTATTCAATTTTTCCAAAAGAACACACCTCTCTATATATTTTGACTTTGACCTCCGAGTCTCACGAAGATCAAACGCCACATTATATGAAGAAAGAGGTGAGACCGACATATGTTTTCACAACGTGTTTTATCATAGCGAACTTTTTCAGAAAAGACAATTGCAACTCGTTAAAAACTATGGTAATTTCATAACGTAAAGGTTATATAACGGTTTTGTTATACAATAGAGAAGGAGAATGACGATGCATAGCGCAGAAGAATTAAGCAAGGTGCTCAAAGTGCTCGCCGACCCGACCCGGTTGACGATGCTCAAACAGATGCAGGATGGGGAACAGTGTGCCTGCAGTTTCGTCGATTGTTTCGACATCTCACAGCCGGCGATCAGCCGTCATTTGAAGATGATGCGGCAAGCGGGACTGTTGCTCGAGCGCCGGGACAAACAGTGGATTCATTACCGGTTGAACGAGACGAGCCCGTTTTATTCGATTGTCGTCGAGTTGCTCAATCGCGTCGAGACGCTTGAGGCGAGTTGTGACTGTGACGCTGAGTGTGCCATTTAAGGAGGAACTAACGATGAAACTAGAAGTGTTTGAACCGGCCATGTGCTGTCCGACCGGACTGTGCGGCCCATCGATCGACCCAGAATTGACGCGCATCGCGACGGTCCATTACGTGTTGAAGCAACGCGGTTTTGACGTCGCCCGCTACAATCTCGCCTCTGAGCCGAACCGCTTCGTCGAGAACGCATACGTGCAAGCCGAGATCGTGAAAGGGCTCGAGACGCTCCCGCTCACGGTCATCGACGGCGAGATCGTCAAGCGCGGTGCCTATATGACGAACGAAGAGATCGCCGAACTGACGGGACTCCCGGTCGCGGCGTTCGCGAAACAAGATGGAGAGAAGCCGAAAGTGCGCATCACGCTTAAAAAATAAGGAGGACGCTTATGAATCGCTTTGATTTCCATACGATCGAGCCGACCCGATATGTGTTTTTGACAGGGAAAGGCGGCGTCGGCAAGACGTCGACCGCATCAAGTCTCGCCCTGACGCTCGCGGACCGCGGTAAACGTGTGCTGCTCGTCTCGACCGATCCGGCGAGCAATCTTCAAGACGTGTTCGAGATGGAGCTTGACGAAACACCGCGGCTTGTACCGGGCACCGCGCTCTCGATTGCGAACTTCGACCCGGAAGAAGCGGCGAAACAGTACATGGAGCGCATGGTCGGTCCGTATCGCGGCGTGCTCCCGGACGTCGCCATCCAGTCGATGGAAGAGCAGTTGTCCGGCGCCTGTACGGTCGAGATCGCAGCGTTCGACCAGTTCACCGAGCTGTTGACGTCAGTTGAGGCGCGGACGACGTACGACCATGTCATCTTCGACACGGCGCCGACCGGGCACACGCTTCGTTTGCTCACGCTCCCGAGTGCGTGGGATGAGTTTTTAGAGACGAATACGACCGGCGCGTCCTGTCTCGGTCCGCTCGCCGGACTATCCGACAAGCAGGACCAGTATAAACGAGCGGTCGCGACGCTGTCGGACGGAAGCGAGACGACGTTGCTCCTCGTCGCCCGCCCCGAGGCGTCGACACTCGTCGAGGCGGCTCGCGCCGCCGTCGAGCTTCACGCCATCGGCATCGAGCGGATGCAACTCGTCATCAACGGTGTCGTCGCGCTAGACGAAGGGACCGACCGCTATACGAGACGGTTCATCGAACGGCAACAAGAAGCGCTCAAGCAAATGCCGGAAGCCGTCGAGCGTCTCGAGACGTTCACGCTCCCGTATGCGTACGAGAACTTGGTCGGCGTGCCGGCGTTGCGGCGCTGGGTGAACGGGGAGACGGTCACAGTCCCTGATACGACATACGACGCGAGCCGTTACGGATCGATCGATGCGCTCGTCGACGAGATGGAAGCGGACGGACCGAGCGTCATCATGACGATGGGGAAAGGCGGTGTCGGCAAGACGACGCTCGCTTCGCTCATTGCCGTCGCCCTAAGCAATCGGGGCCATGCGGTCCACTTGACGACGACCGACCCGGCGGCGCACGTCGCCTTCACGATCGGGGAAGACGTACCATCGACGTTCACGGTCGACGCGATCGACCCGAAAGTCGAAATCGAGAACTACCGGGCCGACGTGTTCCGGGAAGCGGGCGAGATGACGGACGAGCAACGATTGATGCTCGAAGAAGATCTTCGTTCCCCGTGCACCGAAGAAATCGCCGTCTTCCGTGCGTTCGCCGCCCAAGTCGCGAAAGCGAAAGACCGTTTCGTCGTCATCGACACGGCGCCGACCGGACATACGCTTCTCCTCTTGGACGCGACCGAGAGCTATCACCGAGAGCTCGAACGCTCGACCGGGGTCGTCCCGGAAGCGGTGCGCGAGCTGTTGCCGAAGCTTCGTGATCCGAAACAGACGCACGTCGTCATCACGACGCTCCCCGAGGCGACACCGGTGTATGAAGCCGAACGTCTCGTCACCGACTTAGAGCGGGCCGAGATTCGTCCGTTCGCCTGGGTCGTCAACCAATCGTTCACGCCGCTCGACGTCGAGAGCAAACTGCTCACGGCAAAAGTTGCGAGCGAGTCCGCGTGGCTCGAACGCGTGAACCGCTATCCGCGCCCGACGCTGTTATCGTGGCAAGAACAATTGCCGGTCGGTTATCCGGCACTATCTCAACTACTCAAGGAGGAAGTCAAATGAACGTAACAAATGAAGCAATCGACTTTATGAAAGCAGCACTGATCGAGGAAGAAACGAAGTCGGTCCGCATCTGCACAGAAGCAGGGTGCTGTGGTCCGACAATCGGTCTTCATATCGCCGCTCCAGAAGCGACGGACGACGTGAAAGACTATGACGGCCTCACGTTCGCCGTCGCCAAAGACGCCGAAGCGATGGCTGAGAACGTTACGCTCGACGTCGAATCGACGGAAGACGGCGCGAGCCTCGTGCTCCGCGGTCTGCAACAGACTTGCTAAAAAAATAGAGAATTATTGGAGGAACTCATTGTGCAGTGGATTGCTAGTCTCATCTTTTTAGTGACGCTTTTCCTCATCATCAAGCAACCGAAAGGCCTCGGCATCGGTTACTCGGCGATGGGGATGGCGGCCATTGCCCTCATCACCGGGGTCGTCAATTTTGATGACGTCGGAACGGTGTGGGGCATCATTTGGAACGCGACGTTCACCTTTATCGCCATCATCCTCATCTCGCTCATTTTGGATGAGATCGGATTCTTCGAATGGGCCGCTCTACATATGGCTCGCATCGCGAAAGGCGGCGGCGTCAAGCTGTTCGTCTATATCACGCTACTCGGCGCACTCGTCGCGGCGCTGTTCGCCAATGACGGGGCGGCGCTCATCTTGACGCCGATCGTCCTCGCGATGGTACGGGCACTCAAGCTGCCGGACGCTGTCGTCTTGGCGTATGTCATCGCTTCCGGTTTCATCGCCGACACGGCGAGTTTGCCGTTCGTCGTCTCGAACCTCGTCAACATCGTCTCGGCTGACTTCTTCGGCATCGGTTTTGCCGAATATGCGGCCCGGATGGTGTTCGTCAACGTGTTCGCCGTCGCCGGAAGTCTGCTCGTCTTGTACTTGTACTTCAAGAAAGACATCCCGAAGCAGTACGACTTGTCAAAGCTCGCCGAGCCGGCCTCGGTCATTAAAGACCACCGGATGTTCCGCTTGTCATGGGTCGTGCTCGCGCTTCTCGTCATCGGGTACTTCACGAGCGACATCCTCGGCATCCCGGTCTCGCTCGTCGCTGGCGTCATCGCGTTTTTCTTCTTGATCATGGCGAACCGATCGCCGGCCGTGAAGACACAATCGGTCGTTCGCGGTGCACCGTGGGCGATCGTCTTCTTCTCGCTCGGCATGTACATCGTCGTCTACGGCTTGCAAAACGCAGGGCTCACGCAAGTGCTCGCCAACTTCATCGAATGGTTCTCTGTCGATGTGTTCACCGCGACGTTCGGGATGGGCTTCTTGGCCGCCATCTTGTCATCGGTCATGAACAACATGCCGACCGTCATGATTGACGCGCTCGCCATCGATTTGACGAATACGTCCGGGCAGATTCGGGAAGCACTCATCTATGCGAACGTCATCGGTTCCGACCTCGGGCCGAAGATCACGCCGATCGGGTCGCTCGCGACATTATTATGGCTCCATGTGCTCCGCACGAAAGGGCTCAAGATCGGTTGGGGTCAATACTTTAAAGTCGGGATCATCTTGACGGTTCCGACGCTCGCCATCACGTTGCTCGGTCTGTACATCAGTCTATTACTTTACTAAGGAGTGTACTTTTCATGAAACTAGTCATCATCGGTTCAGTCGCTGCCGGCACATCGGTCGCAGCGAAAGCACGTCGTAACAACGAAGACGCACAAATCACGATTTACGACCGCGATTACGACATCTCATACTCGGGTTGCGGCATCCCGTATTACGTCGGCGGTGAAGTCGAGTCGCGCGACGACTTGACGCCGCGTGACGCCGCGTTCTTCAAGAAGCGCTACAACATCGACGTCATGACGCGTCATAACGTCACGGCGATCGACAAAGACGCACAGACAGTGACGGTCGAGAACCTCGAGACGGGCGAATCGTTCACGGACAGCTATGACAAATTAGTCCTCGCGACGGGCGCTTCGAGCATCATCCCGCCGATTCCAGGTGTCGACTCGGACAACGTCTTCCCGATCCGAAACATCCAAAACGCGGAAGCGACGCGCAACTTCGTCGATGCGACGAACCCGAAACATGCGACGATCATCGGTGCCGGCTTCATCGGCCTCGAGATGGCCGAGCAACTCAAACTTCGCGGCATCGACGTCACAATTATCGAGCGCATCCCGCAAGTGATGCCGCCGCTCGATAAAGACATGGCATGCCGCGTCGAGGAGCACCTCGAGAAGAACGGCATCGAGCTCTTGCTCGGTGAGACGGTGACGGAACTTGTCGGGGACGGCCACGTCGAACGCGTCGTCACGGAAAGCGGGAAGACGGTCGATACCGACCTTGTCATCTTGTCAGTCGGCGTCCGGCCGAACACGGAACTCGCCAAGTCGATCGGTGTCACGATCGGCGAGACGGGCGCGATCGCGATCAACGAGCGGATGGAGACGAACGTCGAGAACGTCTACGCTGCCGGTGACGTCGCCGAGAGCTTCTCCATCGTGACAGGGAAACCAATTTGGCGTCCGCTCGGATCGACAGCGAACAAGATGGGCCGTTCACTCGGTGACCTCTTGACAGGCGGCGAGCTCGAACATCGCGGCATCCTCGGGACGGGCATCTTCAAAGTGTTCGGTCTCGCGGTCGCACAAACGGGTCTCTCGGAGCGTGAAGCGCGTGAAGACGGCTATGACGTGGAAGTGCTCCACAACACGAAGCCGGACAAGCCGGCCTACATGGGCGGGAAAGACATGACGATCAAAGCGGTCGCCGACCGCGCGACGCGTCAACTGCTCGGCGTCCAAATCGTCGGCTTCGAAGGTGTCGACAAGCGCATTGACGTGTTCGTCACGGCGATCACGCTCAAGGCGAAAGTGGACGATTTGTTCCACCTCGACCTCGCGTACGCACCGCCGTTCTCAACGACGAAAGACCCGGTCATGTATACGGGCATGGTGCTCGCCAACAGCATGAACAAAGCGGCGCGCCTGATCACACCGGACGAGTTGCAAAAACGGATCGACGCGGGCGAGGACATGCAAATCATCGACACGCGGAAAGCGGCACAGTTCGAGAAGGCGTGCGTCGACTGCGCGGTCAACGTCCCGCTCGGCGACTTGCGCGCGGCGTCAAACGACATGGACAAAGACAAGCCGACCGTCGTCTACTGCAACGGCGGCGTGACGGGGAACGCGGCACAGAACGTGCTCCGCAACCTCGGTTTCACGGACGTCTACAACTTGTCAGGCGGCAACAAGAACTATCAGTTGTTCAAAAAATACGGGAACTAAGAAGAACGGCGTCCGAGCAAATCGGGCGCCGTTTTTTGGTATGCTGGTATATGAGGTGAAGCAAATGAACCACAAAGTACTCCACGAGAAGTTCGAGCGTCGGAAGCAGTGGCTCGTCTTCGAGAAAGAAGAAGTCGTTCGCCGTCTGCTCGTCCGTTACAAGGCGCGTACCATTCCGAAGACGGATATTATGGACCTCGTGAACGACGATCAGCTGTCGTATCCGCACATCTTCTGTTGCATTACGATTGACGATCCGGCCGTCCTCGTGAAGATTTTCAATGCGAAAGAGCGAGCGGACTTCGAGTGGGAACGTGACGACAACGCGCGGCGGGGCACGGTTTATCGGCACAAGGACGAAGCACATCGGCGCTATAACCAATTGATTCTCGACGAGCAAGAGGGTCGCCGTCTCGACATCGTCCTTGAGAGCCAGGACGGGGTTCACGTAACCCGTTTTTTGACGCGAAGTATGTGTGAACAAGTCGGGTCTTATATTTTGTCGCATGTGGGTGGTGCGCAGTTCACCGGGCGTATCCCACGGGCGCTCTGGGCAAATGATTGGACGGACGAAGAAATCAAGTTAGGCTATCGTTGGTATTTAGAAGCTTTGCACGAGTTCAATAAGCTATAACTAAACCCCGGTGCGCGGCACCGGGGTTTAGTTCGCTTTCAATTCGTTCCATTTGCCGAGCCGGTTGCGGCCGCTCCGTTTGGCGACATACAAACCGACGTCCGCTTTTTTAATCAGTTGCGTCGATGTGACGACTTTCGCCTCTGACGTGCTCGCAATCCCGATCGAGACGGTGACGTCAATCGCTGAGCCGTCCGGCAAAGCGAACGGGGTCTCGGCGATTTGCCGTAAGTAACGCTTGCCGATCACGAACCCTTGCGACAAGTTGCAGTCGGACAAGAGCACGGAGAACTCTTCGCCGCCGTTTCGGCATACCATGTCGTCGGTGCGGGCCGTTTGCGTCAGACGAGCACCGATTTCGACTAAGATGGCATCCCCGGCGTCGTGGCCGTACGCATCGTTGATTGATTTGAAATGGTCGATGTCGAGGAAGAGTAGCGCGACGTCTTGCGGACCGATGAACACTTCTTCGTCGACCCGCCTCATCTCTTCCTCGAAACGACGGCGGTTGCCGAGCCCGGTGAGCGCGTCGGTGAAGGCGGCTTCTTTATATTTCGTGATGAGCCGCTCCGACCGTTGCATCTTGCGCATTCCGCCGTAAACGATATGGAGGACGAAGCCGGCCGAATAGCCGATGACGATGAACGCGCTCAACGATAAGAAGTATGTCGTTGGGTGGTCATAATTATTAAAATTTAACATCGATAATCCACTAATGAACACGAGGCTGATCGCGTTCACGATACGAATGTCACGTGTCGGTTTGATGCGTTCCCGGACATGCATGTAGACAATCGAACCGCCGGCAGCGAGCGTGTAGTCGAGGAACGTGATCAACAGCAGCGTCTCCGACAAGATGAACGGCAAGACGAGAATGCTGGCGACGTATGTGATGCGCACTCCGGGCAGTCCGAAGTAAAGCGCCGCGATGATGAGCGGGACGAAGCCGTATTGGAAGTCAGCTTGGACGTTCCAGAGCACACCGTGCAGCGTGATCAAGATGGACAGTCCGGCCAACAAAAAGGAAATCGTCACTTGGCGCCGGACCGGCAGTTTCGTCGTGAATCCGAGTTTCGTGACGCGGGAGATGATATAGAGGCCGACGAGCAGAAGGCTCGCGTTGGCGATCAAGTTGTTGATGAGATTCGTGAATGACATTAGATAAAAAATCCTCCTCTAACTTCTATATACAGTCCGTAACGATGAAAATGCAATCGTTTTCTAATTGGAAAATGAAGGAGGTCTCCCAACGGTTTCCGTGAAGTGGGAGTTGCTAGGTGTTTGTTTAGAAAAACATTGAATTCCCAAAAGGAAACGTTTACAATTTTTGTGTAAGCGTTTTCTCAAATTTATGCTACAAGGAGGGACCCACATGGTCAACAAACAATGGAAACCCGTATGGGCAGTTGTGCTAACGTTTGCACTAATTCTGTCGATGTTTCCGATGTCAGCGTCTGCCCTCGATAAAGGGAAGTCGACGTTAGTCGTCGTCCACTATCAAGAGGCGCCTGGCAACCAGACGGATTGGAACTTATGGCTTTGGGCGAATAACCCAGATTATTTCCCGAACAAAGGCTTCGCCTTCAACGGTGAAGACGACTTCGGCAAGGTGGCGGCCTATGAATTCCCGGTCGACTCACCGGAACGACTCGGTCTCATCGTCCGCACGGACAATTGGGACAAAGACAAAGGGTCGGAAAACGATCGCTTCATCACGAGCGACATGATCAAAGACGGCGTCGCCGAAGTATGGATCAAGTCGGGTGACTCGAAAATTTACACGTCGAACCCTGACGGCGAGACAGAAGCGACAGACGTCGACATGAAAGTGCATTACTTCCGCTATGACAATACATACACGGACTGGGGTCTTTGGACTTGGCCGGACGGCGGAGACGGGCAGAGCATCGCTTTCGATGAGACGGACGCTTTCGGCGGCGTCGCGAACGTGAAGTTCGCGAACCCTGACGCGAAAAAGCTGATCGGCCTCATCACGAAAAAAGGGGAGTGGACGGAGAAAGACGGTGAAGACCGCTTCGCGCTCAGCACGGCGAAAGAGATTTGGCTCGTCGAGGGCGACTCGACGATCTACTACTCGGAGCCTGAAATCGACCGTTCACCAAAAATCGTCGCGTTCGAAGCGACGACGTTCCGTACGGCGAAGCTCACGCTCAACCGTGCCATCGATGCCTCATTCGCAAGCGAATTGACAATCGACGGAGCTGCTGTGAAATCGGTTGAGGTGACAGGCGACAAGTCGGTCACGATCCACTTCAATGAAGATATCGATTTGACGAAAGTCATCACGGCGACGCACCCGACGTTCGGAGAGCGTGTGCTCCAAGCAGGCGACGTGCTCCGTTCACCGGAGTTCGACGCGAAGTATGCGTATGACGGCAAGCTCGGCATCACGTACCAAAAGTCGAAGACGAACTTCGTCTTGTGGGCCCCGACGGCTCAAGACGTCAAACTCGAGCTTTGGAACATGCCGAAAGACCGTCCGGCGAACGACAAAGACGTGAAGAAGACGATTCAAATGAAGCGTGGCGACCGCGGCACGTGGGTCGCTGAAGTACGCGGTGACCTCGACGGCATCGGATACACGTATAACGTCACGCACGCCTCAGGCAGCATCCGCGCGGTCGACCCGTATGCGACAGCGGTCGGCGTGAACGGGGACCAAGGGGTCATCGTCGACTTGAAAGAGACGAACCCGAAACGCTGGAACAGCATGAAACCAAAACTTCAAAACTCGACGGACGCGATTATCTACGAGACGCACGTCCGTGACTTCTCAATCTTCGACGTCACGTCGAACACGTATGACTCAGGCATTCGCCATAAAGGTAAATACCTCGGTGTCGTTCAACCAGGCACGCGTTTGATCGAGAACGGCAAGAAAACGAACACGAAGACAGGTCTTGACCACGTCAAAGACCTCGGCGTGACGCACGTCCAGTTCATCCCGGTGTACGACTACAACACGGCCTCGGTCGACGAGACGAACCCGGACGCGAAATACAACTGGGGTTACGACCCGAAAAACTACAACGCGCCGGAAGGGTCGTACTCGACGAACCCGTATGACGCGAAAGTCCGCATCACACAGTTGAAAGAGATGATTCAAGGGCTCCACGACCATAACTTGCGTGCGGTCATGGACGTCGTCTACAACCACATGTTCGACGCCCAAGCCTCGAACCTTCATAAGATCGTACCAGGTTACTATTACCGCTACACAGCGGGCGGCGACTTCGCGAACGGAACCGGCGTCGGCAACGACACGGCCTCTGAGCGCAAGATGATGCAAAAACTCATCGTCGACTCGACCGTCTACTGGGCAACCGAGTACAACTGGGACGGGTTCCGCTTCGACCTCATGGGGATCCATGACGTCGACACGATGAACAAAGTCCGTCAAGCGCTCGACAAAGTCGACAAGTCGATCCTCGTCTTCGGCGAAGGATGGGACCTCGGCACACCGCTCGACCCGGCCTTGAAGGCGAACCAAAAGAACGCCTACAAGATGCCAGGTGTCGCACACTTCAACGACAACATCCGGGATGGCTTGAAAGGTAGTGTTTTCATCGATACGGACAACGGCTTCATCAACGGAAAAGATGGGCTCGAGAACCGCATCAAGACCGGCATCGTCGGTGAGATCGACTACAACGCAGAGATCAAAGGCTTTGCGAAAGACCCGACCCAAGCGATTACGTACGTTGAAGCACACGACAACCATACGCTTTGGGACAAACTCGAATTGACGAACCCAGAGACGGCCGAAGCAGACCGGACGAAGATGCACCGTCTCGCCTCAAGCATCCTCTTGACGAGCCAAGGCACGACGTTCATCCACGCAGGCCAAGAGTTCATGCGGACGAAAGAAGGCGACCACAACTCGTACAAGTCGCCAGACCGCATCAACCAGATGGACTGGAAACGCGCCGCCGACCGTCAAGCGGACGTCCAGTACATGAAAGGCTTGATCGAGATGCGTAAAGCCAACCCAGGCCTTCGCATGACGGACGCGAAAGACGTCAAGAAGAACGTCAAGTTCTATCGCTCGGAACCGAACGTCATCACGTACTTAATCGATGACAAGGCACCAGGACAGAAGAAAGATTTGTTCATCACGCATAACGCCAACGCGGAAACGGTCAAAGTGAAACTCCCGACTGGGCAGTGGAACGTGATCGTCGACGGCAACCAGGCAGGGACGAAGACGCTCAAACGCGTCTCGGGCTATGTCGAAGTGCCATCGTACGCGACGGTCGTCGTGAAACAACCGTAACGAGTGAGACCATGGGACGAACGTCCCGTGGTCTTTTTGCATGGATTAATGTGTCGGAATTGTGAACTTGGCTTTGGCGGTCAAATTGGGTTACACGTTGAAATCATGACATTTTATTGAAAATATGTACATAAAAGAGATTATTCACCTTATTTTCAAAAGAATCGGCTAAAATCGCCCGTGCCGTCTTATATAATGAGAGAGAAAAGTATTATGTGTGACATTTATCACACCGGGGAGTGGTGAACATGGGCTTCTTCCGAAACTGGAAGCATGCATTGGAATCGAACGTTGAACAACTAGAGCGCGGTGAACGGATCAATCTTGACCCGTTGCTGTTGGATCAGTATCCGGACGCCGTGTACGTGCTCGATCGGGAATTGAAACTGATTGATTCGAACGAAAAGCTGTCGCTATTGTTCAACGGGGAGGAAGAGCGTTTCCTGCAGACGAAGTCGTGGTTGACCCGAACGGAAAGTGAGCGCGTGTGCGCGTTCCATGGCCGGGCGCTCCAAGGGGAGACGGTCCATTATGAGATCAAAGTGAGTGTGAACGGGAAACAAGCGCACTTCTCGGTGACGAACACGCCGCTTTACGCCGGACGCATCATCACCGGACTATACGGGGTCGTCAAAGACTTGACGACCCAGACCGAGCTCCGAGAAAACTACAACCGCTTGAAAGTGAGCCGGACGTTGTTCGAGCGTATCCCGGGCCTCATCTTGGTCGAGATGAACCTTGAGACGGGGGAGTTTTACCACTCGCCGCAGACGGGGAAACTGCTCGGACTGACGAAGCGGCAGCTCGGCGAGATGAAACGGGAGCATTTCCGGAACTTGATTCACGAGGACGACCGCGGCTCGTTCGCCGCCGCGCTCGAAGTGCTGTTGCACGACCCCGAACAGTTCGAATACGAGACGCAACTGCGCGCCTTCAACCCGAAAGCGAAAAAATATTTGGACCTCATCGTTAAAGTCGGGGTGTCGAAAGACCGGAAAGCGGTCACGTGGGCGATGTTTGACGTGACGAACTTGACGAAAGTGGAAGAAGAGCTGACGAAAGAGCGGTCGAAAGTGAAACAGTTGTGTGAAATCGTCGATTCGGTCATCTTTGAACGGTACTTCGACACGAAACGGTTCAACTTTTTGACGCCTGGTTTCTCGCTCATCTTCGGCTATACGGAAGACCAGTTCAACACGCATCCGGACTATTGGCAAAAAGTCGTCGTCCCGGACGACGTCCCGAAAGTGAATCAAGCACGGGAAGTGACGCTCAGCGGCAAACCGTCGACGTTCTCCTACCGCATCTTCGCCAAGGGCGAGGTCAAATGGATCGAAGAGAACCGCGAACCGATCTTTTCTGAGCACGGGGACGTCGTCGGTTTCCGGACGCTCGTCAAAGACATCACCCAGTTGAAGCAACAGCAAGAAGAGATTTGGCGCCTCGCCTCGCTCGACCCGATTACGAACATGCCGAACACCGAATCAGTCTACCATTTGACGAGGAAGCGCGACCCGTTCACGTTGTTCTCCTTGTCGTTCAACCGGATCGGCGAGATCAACCATACGTTCGGCTACGAGTTCGGTGACAAATGGCGCATCGCGACAGTGAACCAGTTGATCCGCCTGTTGCCGAAAGACGCACTGCTCGGCCATCTCGACGCGGACAACGTGTTAATCGTCTTGCCGCGACGGATGGAGGACCCGGAAGTGCTCGCGCTCGGACAGACGCTCGGGTCGCTATCGAAATACCGCTTCCGCATCGACGTGTACGACTTGTTCGCCCGCGTCTCGATCGGCGTGAGCCGCTATCCGGAAGACGGGGAACAGGCGAGCGAGCTCATCAAGCACGCCTGCATCGCCATGAACCGGGTCGATAAGAAAGTCGGGACGAAACTCGAACTGTACTCGTCGCAGATGGACATCGAGTCGCTCAAGCGGTACGAGTTGCTTCGCGATATGCGCGACGCGCTGAAGAACAAAGAGTTTTATCTCATGTACCAGCCGAAAGTGAACGCCTGGACCGGTCAAATCGTCGGGGCCGAGGCGCTCATGCGTTGGACGCACCCGACGTGGGGGTCGATTTCCCCGGCCGAATTCATCCCGCTCGCCGAGGAGAGCAGTCTTCACCTCGAGCTGACGAACTGGCTGATCGAGGAAGTGTGTCGCTATGTGACGTCGCTCGAGCGGAAAGTGCCGATCTCAATCAACGTGTCGGCCAAATATTTGTACCAAGAACATTTCGAACGCGTCCTCGAGGATATGCTCGACCGCTTCAACGTACCACCAGGCTATCTTGAGGTCGAAATCTCAGAGACGTCGCTGTTAGAGGATGCCCAACAGATCACCGAAGCGTTCAAACGGTTGAACGACCTCGGTGTGCCGATCGCGTTCGACGACTTCGGGAAAGGGTATTCGTCGCTCGCCTATTTGCAGGCGTACAGCGCCCAGACGATCAAGATCGACCGTGTGTTCGCCCATAACGTCAACCAAAGCCGGAAAGCCCAAGGCATCATTCGGAGCCTGCTCCTCATCGCCGAAGAGTTCGGCATGAACGTCGTCGTCGAAGGCGTCGAGATGATGGACGATTTGCTTCGGCTCCGGGAGTTCGGCTGTCACGTCATCCAAGGTTACATCTTCAGCCGTCCGTTAAAAACGGACGAGTTCGAACAGGCGCTCCGACTCGGGACGCTCCCGCCGATCGAAGAGTACGTCGAGACCGTGCAGACGGCGAGCCGTTTGATTCACGCCGGCATCACCATCACCCGACTCCGGAACCAAGATGTCGCCGTCGGAACGTCCCCGATCGTCATCATGCGGCGCGGCTTCAAGACGATCGCCTTTTACGGCTCGATCCGCTTGCCGGTCGACAGTGACATCACGCTCGTCCTCTTGCTCGACGACGGCCACCCGCCGTTCCCGATTCAAGTGAAGCGATTGACCGAGCTCGCGAACGGACTGTATCAATACGAGGCGACGTATGAACAGACTGTCGAGCTCGAGAAGCGGTTGACCGCTCTAGAGAGCGAGAAACCGCGGGGCTTCACGATCCAACAACCGAGAGACTTGGTCGAAGAGACCGAGTGATTCGAGCGAGCCGGCACATCGGCTCGCTTTTTTGTATTGCGTGCGGGTAGAAAAGCGGGACGGGTTTCACTTAAGATGGAATGGACAGACACGAAGAGGAGACAGACATGATGGTACAGGAAGCCCGACACTTTTTTTCACAACTGACAGGTGACCAGACCGAGCGGCTGCGCGCAGTCGAGGCGGAGATCGAACGGACGGGCACGTATACGCTCACGACCGAAGAATTGACGGAAGGAGCGAAACTCGCTTGGCGCAACTCGAACCGATGTATCGGCCGCTTGTTCTGGCAGACGCTCACCGTCCGTGACGCCCGGCATGTGACGACGTTTGACGGCGTGTTCGATCAGCTCGTCGCCCATCTACGTTTCGCCACGAACGGCGGGAAAATCCGTTCGACGATGACGGTGCTCCCGAACGAGTTTCGCCTGTTGAACAGCCAGCTCGTCCGCTATGCGGCGTATGAGACCGAGGACGGCATCCTTGGGGACCCGTTGTCGCTCGCGATCACGCGCCAAGCCGAACGCCTCGGGTGGCGCGGGGCGGGGACGGCGTTTGACGTCTTGCCGCTCCTCATCACGGACGGCCGTGACGTCCGGCTATATGAACTGCCAGAGGACGCGGTGCTCGAAGTGGAGATCACGCACGACGACTACGACTTGTTTGACGGACGGCTCGTCAAGTGGCACGCCGTCCCGGCCATCGCCGATATGGAGCTCGAGATTGGCGGGGTGCGTTTCACCTCGGTCCCGTTCAACGGCTGGTATATGGAGACGGAGATCGGTGCCCGTAACTTGGCTGATGCGGACCGCTACAACTTGTTGCCGCTCGTCGGCGCCTCGCTCGGGCTCGATACGACGAAAGAGCGGACATTGTGGCGTGACCGGGCGCTCGTCGAGCTGAACGTCGCCGTCTTGCAGTCGTTCGAGCGAGCCGGCGTGACAATCGTCGACCACCACACGGCGGCCAAACAGTTCAAGCGGTTCGAGAAGAACGAGACGGAGGCCGGGCGCGCCGTGACCGGGCAATGGAGCTGGCTCATCCCGCCGCTCTCGCCGGCCGCGACGCACGTCTTCCATCAACATTACGACAACGAGATTGTCACACCGAACTTGTTCGCCCGCTCCGGTTGCCCGTTTTCGGCGTTTCAAGCGAAGCCAAAAGAGGAATTGAAAGGCTAGAACCGAAACGAAAGGATGATGAACGTGGCAGTCCCAATTTGGAAACGCGCCGTCGCCAGTCAAATCGACCAACTGATCTTTCAAACCCCGGCCAAACTCGTCGAGAAGGCGATCCGTAAAAAACTTCGGCCTGGTAAAGAAGTGAAGCGGTATTACTTACCAACGCTCGTCATGATCGCCGGAGAAGTGTACTTCCTCTTGAACAAGAACGGGCAGACGATCGGCGACCAAGTCGTCGGCATCAAAGTCGTGAGCCAAGACGGGCGCCCGCTCTCGCTCGAACAAGTCGTGAAACGGACGCTGTATAAAGACGTCGTCTATCCGGCGACGCTCGGCCTTCCGCTCCTCCGGGCGCTCCAACAGATGAAGTCGAACAAAGACGTCGAGCTCCCACACGACGAGTTCGCGCACACGAAGCTCATATCGACGAAGTGACGACAGGCAGGGCGATTCTTATCGCGCTGCTTTTTTCATCGGGGAAGTGACAGGAGAAATAAGGTATAATGAGAGTGGACAAAAACGAACGATTAACGGAGGATTTGTACTTATGACAAAAATCGCATGGATCACAGATAGTATGGCCAACTTTTCAAAAGAGGAAGCGGCCAAGCTTGGGGTCGAGATCGTCCCGATTCAACTGATCGTCGACGGGAGCGGCTACAGCGAGGTCGACTTGTCGCTCGAAGACTTGCATCGTTACATGATCGACCAAAAGAAAGAAGCGAAGACGTCACAACCGATCTTCGGTGATTTCATCGCGCGATATGAGCGTTTGAAAGAAGACGGATATGACTGCGCCATTGCCGTCCACTGTTCGAATGGGCTGAGCTCGACGGTGAAAAATTCGAGCGCTGCCGCCGAAGCGGCCGGCTTCACTGTTCATACGGTCGACTCGCACGCTGCGCTCGAAGCGCAACAAGAACTCGTCCGTCTCGGGCTCGAAGCCGAGAAAGAAGGGAAGACGCCGGAAGAAATCGTCGCGCTCCTTGAAGCGTGGCGCGACAAGAAAAACTTCTTCATGATCATCGGCAATATGGAGACGATGCGCCGTGGCGGCCGCGTCTCGTCCGGCGAGCTATTCCTCGCCAACATTTTGAACATCAAGCCGATCATCACGCTCGACGAGACCGGGAAAGTCATCCCGTTCAAAAAAGCGCGTTCGCTCAAAAAAGCGTACGTGGAGATGGTAAGCGAGCTTGAACGTCGCCATGCGGCGAACGGCGTCCGCGACAACCGCGTCTTCGTCCAGACGGCGCTCGCCCCAAACATGCAAGCAGACCTCGTCGCGCTCATCGAATCGAAACTGCCGGACCTTGAAGTCGTGAAGACGCGCTTCTGCCCGTCAATCGCGGTCCACGCCGGCTTTGAGACGGTCGGGGTACTCTGGCTCGACGCGTGAACGTAAAGGAGGGAACGACATGGAAGCAGTGATGACACTAGACGCCTTGGACGAGCGGGTCGCGAACACGGAGCAGCTGCTCGTCTACGTCTCGCACCCGGGTTGCAGCGTCTGTCATGCGCTCAAACCGCAAGTCGAGGAGATGCTGACGGCGTTTCCTCACATCGCGTCCGTCGCGGTCGATTCGGATGAGGTGCCGGACATCGCCGGTGCCTATTCGATTTTCACGGTACCGGTCGTCCTGTACTTCATCGACGGAAAAGAGATGCTCCGCCGGGCCCGGTTCGTCCCGATCGGCGAATTGACGCACCAGCTCGAGCGTCTTGAACAGATGTGCGAATGATCCACAGACAACCGTCTGTGGATTTTTTGATTGTGGGGGACGGGCACGGGGAATCAGGAAAGTAGCCGCATCACTTTTTCGAATGGAGAAACGAGGGAAACACTGATGGAAATCATCCGTCACTCCGAATGGGAGGATACGAAGCTCACTTTGCATCTGCTGTCGCAAATTTTAGGGAAGCTCAAGCTTGGCTTCGCCCCGCAAGAACCGCAATGGGCACATGTCACGTTGCCGCTCACCGTGACCGGATTTTCGACTGGGCCGCTTTGGAGCGGGGAGATGTTGTTCGAAATCGATGTCGATGTGGCGGCTTCGGTGATCACAGTGCGAATCGACACCGAAACGACCGCCATCCCGCTTACGGCCGGGACGTCGATCAAGTCGTACTATGAGGCAATCGTTGGTGCGCTTCGGGCGTCTGGCGTCGCGATCAGCATCAACCCGGAGTCTCAAGAAATGCCCGACACGTGGTGGCTCGACCGGGACGAGTCCCCGCTCGCCTATGACACCGCCGCTGCGAAAAAAGGCATGCGCTTGTTCCAATACGCAGCCCGAGAGCAAACGGCGTTTCTTGCCCCGCTCCGGTGCCGTAAAGTGAAGCCGGCGTTGTTTTGGGGCACGTTCGACGTCTCGTCGCTCATCGTCTACAACAAACACGAGCCGTTCCCGAAAGACTTGGTCATCGAGAAGGCCGCTTTCGACGAGCCGATGATCGAGTTCGGATTTTGGCTCGGGGATGCGTCTGTCGATGTGCCGACGTTTTTCGTCTTGCCGTATCCGTTCCAATACACGGAACTCCCCTCGGAGCGTATCCAACCGGCGGATGCCTACTACGACGCCGCGATGAGCGAATGTTTCTTGTCGCTCGAATATGTGACGGACCGGGACGTTCAGTCCTTCTTCCGCACGTCGTTCGATCTGTTGAGCGAGCAGTTAGGGTGGGAAGGGTGCGACCATTATTTCTTACCGCTCAAGATGCCCGCACAACCGAAACAAGAGCCCATGGACGAAAGTCCGTGAGCTCTTGTTTTGTTCTAATCTATTATTTGAACCGATTAATAATAATCGATTATAATCGATTATTTTACTCAGCCTTCAGTTGTTTGCGGAACGAGGTAAATCAAACCGAACGGATTGTGGAGCAAGTTATCGATCGACGTCCGCTCGTCTTCGCCCATCTCGACCGTGAACGATTTGCCGTCCTCGAACGCGAAGCTGTCGCCGTCGCCGAACATCGAGCCGCCTGAGATCAAGTGGAAGTTGAACGAGTGGATGACGTGAATCGCATCCTCGACTTCAAGTGTCGACGGGACGGCGACGTCGGCTTGGCCGAACGCTTTCATGCCCCATGACATGTACGACGTCTCTTCTTCCGTGATCGCCGTAAGGAGCGAATAGTCGAGGGCGAGGTCTTCTTCTTTTGATTCTTGCCACTCGTCTTTCGAGTAGGCGACGCCTGCCGTCTCGACCATGACGCCAAGTCCGCCGGCGTTCAAGAGGGCATTCGCTGCACGGCGGGCCGCCGCGATGTCGGACACGTCGTTGACGTCGACGATCAAGTAGACGATGTGCGTGTGACGGGCGAGTCCTTTGGCGACTTTCGGTGTGAAGCCGCTCGTGCTCGCGTGGATCATCGCCTCGGCGAGCGCCGGGTCACGTTCGATGACTTCGACCGTGAACGCCTTGCCGGTCTCGTCTTCTAAGAGCAGCAGACCTGCCATCGTGTAGCCTTCGCTATGTAAGCTGATTTGTTCGTTGACTGCCTCGGCCGATGACCAGTTCCCTGGAATGGCGAGCAACACTTGTGTACGGTTCATATGAATCATCCTCTTCTAAATAGTTGGGCCTCTCTTGAGAGAGGCCCGGTCTCTTCTCTTATTATGCCCTATTTCAAGGCAAATTATTCTTGATACGTCTTCAATACTTCTTGAAGCGGGATTTGGTCGATTTTTCTGCGGCTGACGAACGTGCTCGCGAAGAAGAGCAAGACGACGACACCGACCGTATACAGGACGTAAATCCAGTCAAACTCGAGCGGGAGGACGAAGCCATAATCCTCGGCGAAAATGATGACGATGAGCCGCAGCGTCACGATGGCGATTGGGATGCTGAGGAGCGCCGAGACGAGGGCGTAGACGAAATAGCTGTTGAGGATCATCGAGCGGACCTCGCGGCGATCGTAGCCCATCACTTTCAAGAGCGAGATGACGTAATAGTTCTTCTCGACCGTGAGCGCCGTCAAGACGAACAAGATACTGAACGCGATCAAGGCGGAGGCACCGATCATGACGTTCATCATCAAGTTCATATATTCGTTAAGCGACTGCGACTGCTCGATCAAGCCGTCGCGTGACAAGATCGTCGGATAGTCCGCCTCGTTCGGCCGCTCGTTCGCATATACCCCGTTGAACAAGTCGCTGGAAGCCCCGTCCGACAATTGTTCGCTCAGCGTCGTCCGCGGCAAATAGACGATGTCGCCTGTGAAGTCGTCGGCGACCCCGAGGATCTCATAAGACAACGAGTCACCGTCGAGGGAGACGTCGAGCGTGTCACCGGGCGTGAGCCGTTGCTTCAACGCGAGCGGCTCAGAGATGATGACGCCGTCCGGAGCAGGCCGCAGCTCGTTGCCGTCCCCGTCACGCAATCGATAGAGCGTGTTGTCGTCATCGAGCCCTTTGAGTGTGACGAGCTTGTCGTTGACGAATGCGAACGGATAGGTGAGGAACGGTTCTTGCCCGTCGACGAGTGTCGGGGTCGTCGCTCCGGTATACGCCTCATACGCGTAGTCGACGTCGTTCAACCCGCCGACCGTCATCCGGTCGACGGCACCGTTCATCATGAGAGCGAAGACGATGAGGAGCGTCGAGAACAAAATACCGAAAAAGAAGATGACGAAGCTGCCCGTGCTCTTGACGGCGTACAAATATTTGAACTTCGTCTTGCCGCGGGCGCGGCGCAGCAAGCGGCTGACGATGCGGCTGAGCCGATTGAGGGAGACGTTGTCCCGCGGCGAGAGAAGCGCGAGCGCACTTTCTCCCATCAATTTAAAGATGACGGCGCCGGCGACGAGTGCGAAGAACAAGAGCGGGGCGAACACGGCCGTGAGGAAGACGACCGGACTTTGGGCGATGGTGATGGACGGCAGTAAATAAAAGTCGAGGTACAAGTTTTTAAGCGGTTCGGCGAAATAGAGGCCGAGGAAGTAGCCGATGACGAGCATGACCGTCGCGAAGACGAGGATGAGCACCAAATACGGCGCGGCGATTTGCCGGCGGCTATACCCGATCGCTTTCAGCAGCCCGATTTGTCCGCGCTCGGCTTCGAGCATGTTCGAAATCAAGATGCCGACGATGATGACGGCGATCGAGACGATGAAGAGGCTCAACCCGAGCGCCATCGCCTTGCCGGACGAGATCTCGCTGTAGATGGCGCCGCTGCGCATAATGTTCTCGGTCTCCATGACCGTGATGACGAACGGGAGGTCGACGTCTGCGACCGGTCCGTCCGTCACGCCGGCGATGCGAAACGTCTCTTGGGCCACGGTCGCTTCATACGCCGCGTCCGTCATGAGCAGGAGCGTCTGCGTGCCGGCGTCGAGGTTGAAGAAGTTGTCATCGAAGAGCGGCAGCGTATAGTCCGGGAACAAGACGAAGCCGCTCACGGTGAACGGCGTCCCGAAATCGAGCGTGTCGCCGATCTCGATGCCGTTCTTTTCGGCATACTTCGCATTGATGGCGACTTCATCGTCCGCGTTCGGGCGCTGGCCGGCCTCGAGGTACGACACGTTGATCGTGTCCGCTTCTTTTAAGATGAGCCCGCGATGGTCGGTGCCTTCGAACGAATAGGAGATGAGTTTCGATTCCCGGAGCTCGAGACGGGCGTCCGGCATTTCGGCCTCGAGCGCGTCGATCCGGTCCGAGATCAAGTCATCGAACGTGGCCCGGTCGACTTGCTTCAAGTCCGACAACGTGTACGTGCCCGCGGCGGCGAGCGCACCGATGGCGGGGTCCGCCGCTTCTTGTTCGGTGACGCGGTTCAGCATCTCGACGGCGAAATCCTCTTGGTTGGAAGATCGTAAATAGTCTTCGGTCGGGACTTCGATGCCGCTGATGCCATAGAACATCATCGTGTACGTGAGCGAGCTCATGACGATGATGACGGCGATGGCGACGAGCTGCATCCATTTGCCGGCGAGCGTTTTCCAGACGTTTTTATAAAGCATCGGTCTCACCCCCAGTGGATGTCGCGAGCGGCTTGTCGGACCGGGTTATGCTTCAGCTCGACGATGCGCCCGGAGTTCATTTTAATGACGTCGTCGGCCATCGCCCCGATCCCGGTGTTGTGGGTGATGACGACGATCGTCTTGCCGTACTTCTCGTTCAACCGTTCGAGCAGCTCGAGCACACGCTTCGAGTTATCTTCGTCGAGTGATCCGGTCGGTTCGTCACAAAAGACGATGGACGGATTTTTCGCGAGGCTCCTGGCGACGGAGACGCGCTGTTGTTCTCCACCGGACAATTGATACGGATACTTGTCGCGAGCCGATGCGAGGCCGACCTGCTCGAGCAACTCGTCGATTGATAACGGTTTACTCGACAAGTCGGCGCCGATTTGAATGTTCTCATAGACGGTCAAATTTTGAAGCAAGTTGTATTGTTGAAAGATGAAGCCGAGATGGTCACGCCGAAACGCGGTCATCTGTTCCGGGGTGAGGTCGGTCAGGACGGTCGAATCGAACGTGATGACCCCGGACGTCACCGTGTCGAGCCCGCTGATGACGTTCAAGAGCGTGCTTTTGCCGCTGCCGCTCGGACCTAAGATGACGACGAACGCTCCGTCTTGAATCGTCAAATTGATCTCTTTTAACGCCGCGGTCTCGACGTCTCCTGTCTTGTACACTTTATGGACGTTCTCGAGTCGGATCATGAGAAAAACCTCCTTTGGCCGTTGCTAATTATGTACCCGTTTCCGATCGTTTCCCGTCGGCTACGTTTGAACATTTCTGGAAGACGGGTACATTTTTCAAAAAATAGTGAAACCGTTTCAACTGTGATAAAATAATATTACCAGGTACTAATTTCGATTGAAGGAGAGTCATACTATGAAAATTGCTTACATTACGGACAGTACGGTCGTCCTTCCGGATTCGATCAAACAACATCCCGACATCCACATCGTCCCGCTCTACGTCGTCAAAGGGGATACGCCTTACAAGGACGGCATCGAAGTCGACGCCGAGACGGTATACGAATGGATCGACGCAGGGGAGCGCGTCTCGACGAGCCAGCCGGCGATTGGGGACTTCGTCACTCTCTACGAGGAGTTGAAGCAGACGTACGACATGGGCATCGCCGTCCATTTGTCGTCGGATTTGAGCGGCACGTATTCGGCATCGGTGCAAGGCGCTGAGATCGCCGAGTTCAAATTGCTCGCCATCGACTCGCGAGCGGGCATTTATACGATGGGGCTGTTGCTCGAGGAATTAATCGAGCGCGTCGAGCGCGGTGACGCGTTAGAAGACGTCGAAGCGTATATGAAAGAACGCGTCAAAGACGTCCGCATCGAGTTGACGATTCAAAACTTGACGCAAATGCAAAAGGGCGGCCGCATCTCGAAGTCGAAGGCGCTCATCGGCAACATGCTCCAACTGAAGCCGGTACTCCGCTTCGAAGACGGGCTCATCGTCCCGTATCAGACGGTACGGACGTACAAGAAGGCGCAAGCGCACTTGTTTGAAGTGATTCGCGCCGCCATCGAGTCAGGGGAATGTAAAGACGTCTCGATCTTCCACGGCAACGTGCCGGAACTGGCCGAGTCATGGAAACAGCAGCTCGGCGGCGACGTGCCAATCCGCGTCGACACGCTCGCACCGCTCCTCGGGGCCCATACCGGCTCTGGATCGATCGGCATCTCGTACTTGAAAGCGAAATAAGCTCTTGGCCGTGGCATATGCCACGGTCTTTTCATTGTCACAACTTTCAAACAACGGCTGGAATCTTTCACCAAAACCCTTCATACTGTTAAGGAATGCTAACGAAAAAGGAGGGAAGGCGATGCGATTCCGCAAGTATCTCGTACGCAGTTGGTTGTTGTGGTCGCTCGTCTTTGCCGGAATCATCTATTCCACATGGCAGAGTATGGGAGCGTTCGAATGGACGCTGTTCTGGTTCATCTACACGCTCGGCGCCTTGTTCGTGATGAACCCGCTCAAGCGCCGGCATCTTCACTTCACGTTCCACGAGATGTTCGTCTTCATGACGTTCTTCTTTTACGGGCTCGTCCCGGCGCTCGTCATGGGACAGTTGCTGCTGTTGACGTTTCAGGCGAGATCGTTCACGAAACGGGTCGGGCGAAGGCGGTTCCTCCATTTCTATCCGCTGAACACGCTCATCGAGGCGATGATTCTCCTCGTTCCGGGACTCGTCTATTTGCGGCTCGGCGGACAGATCGGCCCGTCCGTTCACTTGCTTGAACAAGGGACGGCGCTGCTTTCCTTCTTCGCCGTCCTCTATCTCGTCCTCAGTTTCAGTTTCGTCTTGTCCCGCTTTTTGATCGGGGAGCGCATCCCGCTGCCGATCATGTGGCGTTTACTCCGGTTCGACTGGCTCGTCGTCTCGCTCGAGCTGTTGTTCACGATGGTGGCGATCGAGGCGTATCAACTGTTCGGCTACGTCGGCTTGATGGGGACGTTCCTGTTGTTGTCGCTCTTGAAGATGAGTTTGTCGAAAGCGACGGAGACCGAGGAGACGCAGACGAAAATCGACCAGATCGAACGATTGAAAGAACAGCTGTATCGTGTTGACAGCGAACCGCTCCTCATCGAGAAGTTTTGGAACGGGTTGCGGGAAGTCGTCGAAGTAGAACGGGGCTGGCTCCAAGTGAACCGCGGCGGCAACCGGACGTTTTACGATATGACCGGCCGCGTCGACCGCGCCGTCCCCGACGCGTACACACTCGAACGGCATCGTGACGCCGGGGAGACGTATTTTCTTTATGACTCGCTCCACGAGTGGCATCCGGAGCTATTGGCGCACCAGACCGAGCTCCATCAGTCGGCGCTCGTCATCCAGCCGGTCCGCAGTACGACGAACGCCGTCAGCTGCATGATTTCGACGACGGCGAACGGCGCCTATGAAGAAGCGCTCGCGGTCGAGATTCATCGTCTGTTGAAGACGTTGTCCTGGTCACTCGAGCGAATCGACGAGCGTGACCGGTTGCAACATGAGAGTTTGACCGACCCGCTCACCGGTCTCCCGAACCAACGGGCGCTCAGGCGCTGGACGAAAGAACGGATGAACGACGTCGCTTCTTACCCGCTGTCGGTCTTCCTCGTCGACCTCGACCACTTCAAGTCGGTGAACGATACGTACGGCCACGCGTTCGGGGACGAAGTGCTGATCGAGGCGGGGGCGTTGTTCACGCGGCTCGTCCGGACAGGGGACCTCGTCACCCGGTACGGCGGGGAAGAGTTCGTCTTCGTCTTCCCGCGTACGAACGAACAAGCGGCCATCTTGACCGGAGAGAAAATCCGACAGGCGCTGCGGGCCCATCCATTCGGGACGGAAGGGGTGCGCATCCAAGTGACGGCGAGCATCGGCGTCGAGACGATCCATGAATATGAAGAACTCGACACGGTACTCAGGAACGCCGACCGGGCGATGTACGTCGGGGCGAAGTTCAACGGCCGCGACCGGGTCGCCCATTATCGCGATACGTCGACCGAGCGTATCCAATGAAAAAAGGAGAATCCGCTGTGGATTCTCCTTTTCGTATGATGGATTATAATTTCGAACTAAAAATTTCTGATTCGACCGCATGAATCGCGGCCGACCAAGAACCGTAGCGATGCAAGATCGCTTTCGTCGATGGCTTGTTATTGCGTTTCGCCCATTCACGATACGCCTCGAATGAAAGAGAGAAGCCCATCTCATGAATCGCCTCTCGAAGCGCGTTCGAGAGCTCCGACTTCGAATACGTCACGCTCGCTTCAAGTCCGGCTTCAGCGCAGGCATCGTGCCACGAACCGAATGTCTTGACGATATGGTAATGGCTCGGTGCTTTCGGATGAAGCTTCCGCCATTCCTGATACTTCTTGAGCGTGATAATCGATCCCATGTCACGCGAATAGAGTGCGAGCGTCTCGATGATGTCGTCACGTGTGTACTTCGGCATCTTATCCGGAAGCTCGACTGTCGTTTCCCCGTGCCATTCATAGCCGGCAATGGCAAGCGCCTCGGCCCATGATCCGAACTGACGGATAATCGACTCCGGAGACGGCCAGTTCTGTTCCATCGCGAAACGGCGATAGACGGAGCGGCGTGGACGTTCCTTCAGCAAGTCACCGAGGAGGCGAATGCAGTGGACCATCCTCTGCTGTTCGGTGGACAAGTGGTGGGATTTAGTGGGTAGCGTTTGACTCAATGATGGTTCCTCCTTCCATGGACTCATATCTGAACCGACAATGATGAAGAAATTGCTTCTACAATCATACTATCGGCCAATTTTTACAAATCATAAGCCGAATTTTGAAGTTTTTTTAAGTGCGAAATGAAATGGGATAGGACCAAAGACTTATCCATAATTTGAAAAAATGGTAACAGTTCTATTACAAATTAAATATTATTTAATTCCAAATGTAAACAAAAAGTTTTTAAAATGGATTAAATGTAATATTATTGCACAAAAAAGTACCCAACTGGGCGATGGGGTCATCACCGTCGCGTCAGTTGAGTACTCTTCTATAATAAATTTAATTTTCAGACTAATCAATAAAAGTTTTTAAAATATATGATTTTTTTAAAGAGTGGTCAGCACCAGACCGAGTCTGCTAAAATAACCGCATTGAGTGAAAAAAAGAAAAGAGGATAATATGATATGACAATATGGTTATTTTACTTGTTGCTCGGGATGATCCAAGGGTTTACCGAACCGATTCCGATCTCGTCGAGCGGTCACTTGGTTATCTTCCAGGAGCTGCTCAACATTCAATTGCCGGGGTTGTCGTTCGAGATCTTCGTCAACTTCGCCTCGCTTCTCGCCGTCTTGACGGTATATCGGAAAGATGTTGTCCGTCTCGTCGTGAGTCTATGGACGTTTCTCTTTAAGAAAGACCGGAGCGATGACACGATGGTCGACATCAAATTCATCGGGCTCTTGCTCGTCGCGACTGTGCCGGCAGGCGTGCTCGGCGTCTTGTTCGGCGACTGGATCGGCGAGAAGCTGAGCGGCGTCGCGACGGTCGGGTACACGTTGATCATCACAGGTCTCGCGCTCTGGTTCATCCGTAACATGCGCGGGAGCAAAGGCGACGGAGGCATCACGCTCCGTGACGCCATCTTGATCGGTCTCGCCCAGGCGGCCGCGCTCATCCCAGGGATCAGCCGCTCGGGGGCGACGATCGTCATGGCGCTCCTCCTCGGGATCAAACAAGAGACGGCGCTTCGCTTCTCGTTCTTCATGTTCATCCCGGTCAGTCTCGGGACGATTCTTTTGGACGGACCGGTGCTCTTCACCGACCCGGAGACGCGTGATCTGTTCGGACCGCTCATCTTGGCGTTCATCGCCTCGTACGTATTGACGGCCGTGTCGCTCAAATGGTTCCAACATATCATGGCCAAAGGCGAACTCAAGTATTTCTCGTTCTATTGCTGGGCTGTCGGGATTCTCGTCGTCCTCTTCTTGGCTTGATGGAAAGCGCTGCTCCTCGGAGCGGCGTTTTTTTTTTGCACATTTTGTTTTGCCATCGACATATTTTTGCGCTAAAGTAGGTGCGTACAAACAAATATTCCTTCGGGGTCGGGTGAAAGTCCCAACCGGCGGTGATAGGCGAACGCCTTAAGTCCGTGACCCGGGCGCACGTGTGCGAACGGTGGATCTAGTGAGACTCTAGAGCCGACAGTATAGTCTGGATGGGAGAAGGAAAATCGACAGGTCCACGCGACCTGTAGTTTGTCGTCCGTTTTTCTGTAAAGAAAACGCTTATTTGGTCTGCCCAAATGACGACTGACAACTCCCACCGAGACCTTGAGGACATGTCCTTAAGGTCTTTTTGTTTGTACGAAACAAGGAGGGAGACTATGAAACAGTACATGCAACATGCCATTCAATTGGCGGGATTCGCCTCGTCGACCGGCGTCAATCCGCACGTCGGGGCCGTCGTCGTCAAAGACGGCCGCATCGTCGGGTTCGGCGCGCATTTGAAGGCGGGGGAACCACATGCCGAAGTCCACGCCATCCGCATGGCCGGCGCAGCAGCATACGGTTCGACCGTATACGTCACGCTCGAGCCGTGCTCGCACCACGGCAAGACACCGCCGTGCGCCGATTTGCTCATCGAGTCAGGCGTGAGACGGGTCGTCATCGCGATGGAAGACCCGAACCCGCTCGTCGCGGGGCGTGGCATCAAGCGTTTGAAGGCGGCCGGGATCGACGTCGAAGTCGGTCTGCTCGCGGAAGAGGCACGTGCGCTCAATCCGGCGTTCTTGCGCTCACTCGAGACGAAACGCCCATACGTCGTCTTGAAGACGGCGACGAGCCTCGACGGAAAAGTCGCACTCGACTCAGGTGACAGCAAATGGGTGACCGGTACCGAGGCAAGACGCGACGTCCACGAGTTGCGCGCGACGGTCGATGCCATCCTAACCGGCGTCGGCACGGTCATAGCCGACAATCCGGCGCTCACCGTCCGGCTCGACCGTGAAACGACGCAACCGCTTCGGATTGTACTCGACCGTGATTTGCGCACACCGCTCTCGAGTCAGCTCGTCCGGACAGCCACGGACAGTCCGGTACTCATTTACACGACGTCCGACGATCAAGTGAAGCGCGACGCGTTCATAGAACGCGGTGTCGAACTCGCTGACTACACGACGCTCGATGGCGTCTTGAAAGACGTGTACGGTCGCGGCGTCGGTCGCATCCTCATCGAAGCCGGCCCGACGCTCGTGACGTCGTTCCTCGACGGACGATTCGTCGACGAGTGGGTCATGTATCAGTCGCCGCGCGTATTCGGTGGAAGCGGCGGGGTGTATCGGTCGAGTCAAACAGGACTGCTCGACGCGATCGATGCGTTCACCGTGCAAACTGTCGAGACGGTCGGAGCCGATGTGAAGCTCGTCATGCGAAAGGGGGAGACCGATGTTCACGGGAATCGTTGAAGAGATTGGCAGTGTGAAAGCGGTGAAACGGAACGGCCCGTCGCTGCGGCTCACGCTCAGCGGAAAGGTCGTGTTAGAAGACGTGAAGCTCGGCGACAGCATCTCCGTCAACGGCATCTGCCTCACCGTGACGACGTTCGACCGTGACAGCTTCTCGGTCGACGTCATGCCGGAAACGCTCAAAGCGTCGAGTCTTGACGGGGTCCGTCCCGGAACGAGTGTGAACTTGGAGCGGGCGATGCCGGCGAATGGACGCTTCGGCGGTCATTTCGTATCCGGTCACGTCGACGGGGTCGGGCGAATCGTGAAGAAACGGTCGCTCGCGAACGCCGTCTACGTCGACATCAGCTGCGAGCCGTCACTCCTCCGTTACATCGTCCCGAAAGGTTCGATCTCGGTCGATGGGACGAGCTTGACGGTGTTCGAGGTGACCGAACGTGGCTTCACGTTGTCGCTCATCCCCCATACGTACAGTGAGACGGTGCTCGGGATGAAGCAGGCAGGCGATCCAGTCAATTTAGAATGTGACATGTTGGCTAAATATATGGAAAAACTAGTGAATCAAAAACCGATGACGCTCGAATCATTGGCGTCGCAAGGATATGGAAAGGCGGGATGGTGATGTTCCACACGATTGAAGAAGCGGTAGAAGACTTGAAGATGGGTCGTCCGGTCATCGTCGTCGATGATGAGGACCGGGAGAACGAAGGCGACTTCGTCGTCCTCGCCGACAAGATGACGGGCGAGACGATGAACTTCCTCATCACGGAAGGAAAAGGGCTCGTCTGTGCGGCACTCGCTGAAGAAGTCGCCGTCCGGCTCGATTTACAGCCGATGGTCGTAAACAGCACCGACCCACACGGAACGGCGTTCACCGTCAGTGTCGATCACGTCGACTCGACGACGGGCATCTCGGCAAGCGAGCGGGCCCACACGGTGCGCGAACTCGCGAACGGTAACGCCCGACCGGCCGATTTTCAACGACCGGGGCACATCTTCCCGCTCATTGCCAAAAAAGGCGGCGTCTCGGTACGGCGCGGGCATACGGAAGCGTCGGTCGACTTGGCCCGTCTCTCCGGCAGTGAGCCGGTCGCCGTCATTTGCGAGATCATCCGCGAAGACGGGGAGATGGCCCGAGTGCCAGATCTCGAACGCGTCGCGGAACGTCACGATTTGAAATTCATCACAATCGAGGCGCTCGTCCGTTATATGGAGATGGATCTCGTCAGTCGAGAGGCGGACGTCTCTCTCCCCTCGGTGAAAGGGGACTTTCGATTGATCGGTTATCGGAACGTCCTCGACCAGGAAGAGCACGTCGCTTTACTAAAAGGTGAACTCGGCAACGTCCCGCTCGTCCGCATCCATTCGGAATGCTTGACCGGTGACGTGTTCGGCTCGTACCGCTGTGATTGTGGGCCGCAACTCGACACGGCGATGGCAACGATTGAAGCCGAGGGCGGTGTCGTCTTGTACATGCGTCAAGAAGGCCGCGGTATCGGTCTGTTGAATAAATTAAAGGCTTATGAATTGCAGGAAAGCGGGCTCGACACGGTCGAGGCGAACGTCGCACTCGGCCTGCATGCCGATTTGCGTGATTACCGTGTCAGCGCGGCGATGCTCCGTGACCTCGGTGTCACGAACGTCCGGCTCATGACGAACAACCCGGAGAAAGTCGATGCCCTTGAAGCGTGCGGCATCACCGTCATCGAACGGGTACCGATTATCGTCGGGGAGCATGCGGCGAATGAGAAATACCGGTTAACGAAACAACAAAAAATGAACCATTTTGGAGGAGAAGTCAAATGATGCATACAATTGAAGGTAACTTGGTCGGTAAAGGATTAAAAGTCGGAATCGTCGTCGGACGGTTCAATGATCTTATCACGATGCGCTTATTAGACGGGGCGAAAGACGCGCTCAAGCGCCACGGCGTCGAACAAGAAGACGTCGCGCTCGCCTTCGTGCCGGGTGCGTTCGAGCTTCCGCTCGTCGCGAAGAAGATGGCGATGAGCAAAAAATATGACGCCGTCATCACACTCGGCGCCGTCATCCGCGGAGCGACGCCGCACTTTGACTACGTCTGTAACGAGGCGGCGAAAGGCATCGCCCAGGCGAGCTATCAGTCGGAAGTGCCGGTCATCTTCGGCGTGTTGACGACCGAGACGATCGAGCAGGCGATCGAACGGGCCGGGACGAAAGCCGGGAACAAAGGCTGGGAAGCGGCGACATCGGCCATCGAGATGGCGAACATGATGAAACAATTTTAAAAAGAAAGGAGCGCATGTCGCTCCTTTTTAAATTGATTCTTTATACCTATACATAAATAGGATAATAGACTCAATTAATCCTCTCATATAGCCGATACTTATGTATATAAGAATGGTGGAGGGATCCGGATGAGGAAAATCGTTATCGCCCTGGAAGAAGAGCTACGAAAACAAGAAGAATTGCATCATCTAGTCTCGCTTCTGTTGAACCGCTTTTTGACGACTTCGCTGGAAGACTTCTCGGACCGGGTGAATCATTCATTGGAGGAGCTCGGACGTTATTTTCAGACGGACCGCGTCTATGTGTTTGATTATGATTTCGACGAGGGACTTTGCCACAACACGTTTGAATGGTGTGCGCCAGGGGTTTCGGCCGAGTTGGAAAATTTGCAAAATGTCCCTTTGGAGGCATTGCCTGAATGGGTGGAGACGCACATGAAAGGGGAGCCGATGTATATTCCTCAAGTTCATGCGTTGCCGATCGACAGCGGGATTCGGCAAATTCTTGAGCCCCAGCATATCCAAAGTCTTTTAGCGGTCCCGATGATGAGCGGCAACGCGTGCCATGGTTTCGTTGGATTTGATTCGGTGATTCAGGAACGGACGTATTCGACCCATGAACAACGGGTACTAAAAGATTTTAGTAACGCTCTTCTCGGAGCGGTCGAACGACACCGGATCGAAGCGCAGCGCGAAACGATTTATCAACAACTTATCGCGGCAAAACAAGAGGCGGAGCGGGCGAACATCGCCAAAAGCGAATTTCTTTCAAACATGAGCCACGAGATTCGGACTCCGCTGAATGCGATTCTTGGTTTTTCCCATTTACTGAAACGTAGTGGATTCGATCAAAATAGTGAGCGGCGAATCGATGACATTCTTCAGAACGGCGAACATTTGTTGACGCTCATCAATGAAATTTTAGACATGTCCAAAATCGAATCCGGTTATGTACGAGTGGTGAAGCAAACCTTCTCCCTCCCGGTGATGATGCGAGAGGTTTATCGTATGTTTGATATGATGGCACAGCAAAAAGGTGTCGCGTTGACCGTCGAGATGGAACAACAAGTTCCCGAACACGTCACGAGCGATCCGACGAAAGTAAAACAAATTTTGATCAATCTGATGCAGAACGCGTTGAAGTTTACCGAGCAAGGGACGGTCCGGCTCGAGCTTTCCGTTTCTGCAGGTGAACTTCGCTTTGCGGTCACTGATACGGGACGAGGCGTGGATGGACAAGAACTCGAACTGTTATTCGAACCGTTTTACCAAAAAAAATATACCGACCAGCATCAAGGAACGGGGTTAGGGTTGCCGATTAGCAAGCAATACGCGACGTTGCTCGGCGGGGACCTTCAAGTAGAGAGCGAACTTGGACGCGGCAGTCGCTTCGTCTTTACCTTGCCGGTGGAGATAGAGGAAGGGGTGGCACAAGGCGTTCGCGATTTTGAAGAGTGGACGGATGTGCGATTTGCCGACATGCACGTCCTTGTCGTAGAAGACACGCCTGCGCAACAAGACATTATACGGGAACTGCTCGAAGCGGCCGGTTGTAGCGTCAGTATGACTGCTTCTGGTAAACATGCACTCGAACGGACGGCGACTGAGCGGTACGATATGATTTTATTAGATATGAGATTGCCAGATGGGAACGGGGCAGATGTGGCTGCGGAACTCAAACAGCGTGATGATTGTCCGCCGATCATCTTCATCTCGGCGAACGCTTTCGAAGAGGACCGTCAACGAGCGTTTGCTTCAGGGGCGTGCGCGTTCGTCTCGAAGCCGTTTCATCCAAAGCAATTGTTTGATGCGATGTATCGTCATAGAGGGGATATTGTCGTCGATTCCCACGACATGTTGCGAAACGTCCACAACGCGGTTCAAGAGGGAGACGTTGAAACGATTGAGCGATTCATACAAACCTATCAACAAAAGGCCCCTCACCTACAGGTCATTTGGGATGCACTCGATCGGTTCGACTATGAGGCGGCGAGTCGTCATTTGCAACGAGAATTAGGAGCTGATCGTGCTGAGTGAAACAAAAAAGAGAACAATTTTTGTCGTCGATGATACGCCTGCCAACTTGCGTTTGCTCTATGATATTTTAAGCCAAGCCGATTACCATGTGCGCGTCTATCCAAATGGCAAGTTTATGCTACAGGCGATGGAACAAATAGAGCCTGATTTGATTTTATTAGATATTATGATGCCTGACATGGATGGCTATGAAGTATGTGAGACACTCCGGAGACGATATAATCCGAACATCCCTGTTATATTTTTAAGTGCACTGACCGAGTCATACGATAAAGTACGAGCATTCGAAGCCGGTGGGCAAGATTACATTACAAAACCGATTCACCCAGAAGAAGTATTATTACGTCTAAGCGCTCAATTAAAAAATGTGAATGAACGTGAACAATTCTCTTACAATCTCGAAGAAAAAGAAAAACAGTTACAGGAGTATCAAGAAGGCCTAGTTAAAACATTGCTTCGACTATCTGGATTGCGTGACAACGACACGGGTAATCATATCGAAAGAGTCCAAGCGCTTGCGACAAGTTTGGCTGGGATTGTTCAAAAGGAACCGGGGTCACAAGTGAATTCGATGTTTGTCGAAGCGATCCGCTTGGCTGCACCGCTACATGATATTGGAAAGATTGCCGTCCCTGATGCGATCTTGTTGAAGGAGGGCAAGCTGACCGAAGACGAATGGCTGCTTATGAAAGAACATGTTCGAGTAGGGGGAGAAGTGCTTGGTGAGCTACATCACCAGTTTCCGGAAAACTCCTTTATCCAGATGGCTATGGATATCGCATTGTACCATCACGAGACATGGGATGGACAAGGCTATGTCCATGGTTTATCGAAAGAAGCAATTCCGCTTGCGGCGAGAATTGTAAGTATCGTCGATGTGTATGATGCCCTTAGGACTTTACGGCCGTACAAACCAGCGTACACACACCTGGAGACATTGGAGATGATGCGCCAAATGAAAGGCACGTTTGATCCATATTTGTTTGATCTATTCTTGACTCACGATCGGCTTTTCTCTACCGTCTTTGATTCAATCTACGAAGCGGGGCAAGTAGATCGTAACGCTCAACCTCTCCTTATCATTTAATAGAGGCAAACAAGGTTCGGCTCCTCACGAGGTGCCGAACCTTGTTAGTTTATCTTGTCGATCGCTCAAGTCCGCCAAAATGATGTCTGGTCGGCTTTGTCTTGTATATTGAAGGCGATAATGTCGTTCAATAAACCATAGTCGACGGCTTGCCCCCACTTGATGCGAAATAACTGTTTCGTCTGTGTGTAGCCGGCGTCTTTGATGCGCCCGGCGAAATGTTCGAGCGCGACCGCTTCCGGAGCGACGGCGATATGCGCTTTGGCGACGCTAAAGGCGATAATGAACGTTCCGTGATCGGTGAACATCGGTTGGTTCCAGGCGATGCGTTCGTCGAGTTCTGGGAATTTCTCTCTGATCTGATTGAACACGTCGTCAAGTTTCGCCCGTTGCTCCGGGTCGTCAATCGTTGCTAAAAAATCGTCAAATGTCTCCATTATTATTCCTCCTAACGATGAGAAAACCCGGCTCATGTGAGCCGGGCTGTTCGATTAAAATGTCTCAGAAGTCGTTTTCGCTTGCATGTGGAGCTGGATGTAATCCGGTCCGCCTGCTTTCGAGTCGGTGCCTGACATGTTGAAGCCGCCGAACGGTTGGTAACCGACGATGGCGCCTGTGCAGCCACGGTTGAAGTACAAGTTTCCGACGTGGAAGTTTTGACGTGCGTACTCTTGGTTCGAGCGGTCGCGCGTGAGGACGGCACCTGTCAAGCCGTACTCGGTATTGTTGGCGATGTCGATCGCTTCTTTGAAGTCTTTCGCTTTTGTGAAGGCGACGATTGGTCCGAAGATCTCTTCTTGCATGAGACGTGCTTTCGGGTCAACGTCCGCGACGACCGTCGGCTCGATGAAGTAGCCTGTCGAATCGTCGGCTTTCCCGCCGGCGACGATCTTGCCTTCTTCTTTGGCGACGTCGAAGTATGACGTGATTTTCTTGAACGCGGCCGCATCGATGACCGGTCCCATGAAGTGTTCGTTCTTCTCTGTGTTGCCGACCGACAATTCGTTCGTTAATTCGACGACGCGATCGAGCACTGTGTCGTAGACGCTGTCGACGATGACGGCACGTGAACACGCTGAACATTTTTGACCTGAGAAACCGAACGACGATTTGACAATCGATTGGGCCGCGAGCTCGAGGTCCGCTGACTCATCGACGACGATCGTGTCTTTTCCGCCCATCTCGGCGATGACACGCTTGAGCCAGATTTGGCCATCGTTCAACTTCGAAGCGCGTTCGTTGATGCGGAGGCCCACGTCACGTGAACCAGTAAAGCTGATGAAGCGTGTCTTCGGATGGTCGACGAGGTAGTCACCGACTTCTGCACCCGGTCCCGGGATGAAGTTGAGGACGCCTTTCGGGAGACCTGCTTCTTCCATCACTTCGACGAATTTCGCAGCGACGATCGGTGTCGTCGATGCCGGTTTCAAGAGGATCGTGTTTCCGGCAACGATGGCCGCGACGGCCGTCCCTGCCATGATCGCGAACGGGAAGTTCCAAGGGCTGATGACGATCCCGACCCCGAGTGGGATGTAGTCATAGCGATTGTATTCGCCCGGACGGCTCTCGACTTTTTTACCAGGTTTGAGCTCGAGCATTTGACGCGCATAGTATTCCATGAAGTCGATCGCTTCTGCCGTATCCGCGTCCGCCTCGTTCCAAGGCTTGCCCGCTTCTTTCACGAGATAAGCCGAGAACTCGTGCTTCCGTTTGCGGACGATGTTCGCCGCTTTGAACAAGACGTCGGCACGGACGGCCGGGTCGACGTGGCGCCACGTGTCAAACGCTGTGAGTGCTTCTTGCATCGCGCGTTCTGCGAGTTCTTGGTTCGCTTTCGAGACGCGGCCGATGACTTCCTCTTTGTTTGCCGGGTTATAAGACGTGATCTTATCGTCCGTCGTCACTTTTTCCCCACCGATGACGAGCGGATAGTCTTTTCCGAGCTCACCGTTCACTTTCTCGATCGCCGCTTGGATGGCTGAGGCGTTCTCTTTGTTTGTAAAGTCTGTGAATGGTTCATGTTTGTATGGAATCATTCTCGTTCCCCCTTAAAAAGTGATTATGCAGTTAAGCGCTTACGTCTGTATTGTATCGGAAAATTAGCGGAAATCCTAGTGAAACAATTTTCCAGAAAAGCATGTCGTTGTCCCTCGAAATCGAGTCGTGATACGATGAAACCAAGATTGTGTACGGGAAAGGACGGATGGCATGAAAAAATGGATGATCCCGCTCGCGCTCGTGTTCGTACTTGGCGCCTGCGGCAACGGGGAAGAACTACCAACCGAGGAAACGAAACGACCGCTCCCGGAAGCGGTCGAGACAGTCTATACATCGTATCAACAGGCGCTTGAAATAGGAGACGCTGAGGCGCTCGCCGAGGTCGACTACGCGGGCGAACGGACCGACATTCCGGCGACAGGTGCGGTGGCACGCGACCTGGCGCCCGGTGACATCTACGAAGGCTGGGTGAACGAGGCGGGCGACGTCGCCTATATCGTGCATGAGATGGAAGACGGGGATGGGAACGAGCTGCCGAACCGGTTGGCGAAAGTCGCCATTAAAGACGGTGAAGATTGGAAACTCGTCGTCACCCCGGCCGTACTCTCGGCCGATGTGATCGGCGAGGTCGGTGAGCTGTTGACAGGTATCGAGGCGAATGAATACGGTGTCAACACAGAGGCGAACGCCCGGTTGGCCGACGTACCGGAAGACGAGGCCGGACCGATATATGACCGCGTCAACGCCCAGACCGACTACGTCGCGCTCGAAGCCGACAACAACGTGTTCTTGCTGTTGTCGGAGACGCTCACCGTCCCTGAGAACCAACAAGTGATGGTCGAGTACTTCGAAGCGTATGTGAAGTGGTATGATGAACAAGAAGACGGCTTGCGCGAAGCGGCCGCGACCGAAGATCCGGTCGAATATTTGGAAGTGCTCGAACCGCTCAAACAAAAACTAGAACAAGCGATCGACGGCTACGACGAGCGACTCGTCGACCCGTCGTTCGGCTGAGGAGGCATTCACATGTTAGCACCGACCTTCACGTTACCGAACCAAAACGGCGAGATGATCTCACTTGAACAGTACCGCGGCCAAAAAGTCGTGTTGTACTTCTATCCGAAAGACGCGACACCAGGCTGTACGACCGAGGCGTGCGATTTCCGCGACGCGATGCCGAAACTCGAAGGGGCCGTCGTCATCGGCATCTCGGCCGACAGTCAGAAGAAACATCAAAACTTCATCGCCAAGCATGAACTCCCGTTCGACTTGCTCGTCGATGAAGAGCATGAGGTGTCGGAGCTGTACGGCGTCTGGCAGTTGAAGAAGAACTACGGCAAAGAGTACTACGGCATCGTCCGTTCGACGTTCCTCATCAACGAGGACGGCTATATCGAACAAGAGTGGCGGAGCGTCAAAGTGAAAGGCCACGTCGACGAAGTCATCGCAGCCCTCACGTCATAAGTCCGGCCGGTCTCCTGAACAGGAGGCCGTTTTTTTGTAGGTGACGTTTACAGTTTGATGTCAATTCAGCAACGGATAAGCCCATGCGTACGAACGCCTGAGGTGGTTTATGACAACTTGTTTACGCGCCAATCGGCCGATTTGACGGCCGGACGACCTTGACGAGTATGCGAATCTTCTGAAAAATGGGAAAGGCAACGGTACTACATAGGGGGAACGAACAGATGGCACAATTTGAGAACTGGTTAACCACGCTATCGGACCTTGTCTGGGGTCCGCACTTACTTATTTTATTGATCGGAACAGGCATCTTTTTAACTGTCCGACTCGGCTTTATCCAAGTGACAAGACTTGGGTTCGGTTTGAGAGAAGCATTCATCCCAAAAGCAAAAGATGAACAAAAGAAGCATCGCGGGGACATCACGCATTTCCAGGCGCTCATGACCGCGCTCGCCGCGACGGTCGGGACCGGGAACATGGTCGGGGTCGCCACAGCGGTCGTGCTCGGTGGACCGGGCGCCATCGTCTGGATGTGGTTGTCTGGTTTCATCGGCATGGCGACGAAATATGCCGAGGCGATTCTTGCCGTCAAATACCGCGTCGTCGATGAGCGGGGCGAGATTGCCGGCGGACCGATGTATTACTTAGAACACGGCTTGAAAAAACGCTGGCTCGGCATGACGTTCGCCTTGTTCGCGGCCGTCGCCGCTTTCGGGATCGGAAACGGCGTCCAAACGAATTCCATTAGTCTCGCGCTCAACACGTCGTTCGGCGTCCCGTTGTTCGTGACGGGGATCGTTCTCATGGTGCTGACGGCGTTCGTCATTCTCGGCGGCGTCAAGGCGATCGGGAAAGTCGTCGGCGTCTTCGTGCCGGTCATGATTTTTGCTTACGTCGGCGGGGGGGTCACCATCCTCGTCATGAACGCGGAGTTGATCCCGTCCGCTTTCGCGACGATCTTCTCGAGCACGTTCAGCGCGGAAGCGATCGGCGGCGGGGCACTCGGTGCCGCGATTCGATACGGTGTCGCCCGCGGCGTATTCTCGAACGAGGCCGGCCTCGGCTCGGCACCGATCGCGGCGGCTGCCGCCAAGACCGATTTCCCGGGACGGCAAGCGCTCGTCTCGATGACCCAAGTGTTGATCGATACACTCATCGTCTGTTCCATCACGGGGCTGACAATCGTCATGAGCGGTCAGTACGCGAGTGGTCTGCAAGGAATCGAACTGACACAAGCATCATTCGCTTATTTCCTCGGACCGGTCGGGGAACTGATCGTCACGATCTCGCTCGTCTTCTTCGCTTTCTCGACGGTGATCGGCTGGTGTTACTACGGGGAACGGTCGATTTATTACTTGTTTGGCGAGCGGTCGATCGTCCCTTACCGAATCATGTACATCGTTGTCGCCGGACTCGGCGCCATGACGACGAACTTGAATTTGATTTGGGCCGTCTCAGACGTCTTCAATGGCCTGATGGCCATCCCGAACTTGATCGGATTGCTGTTCTTGTCCGGGGTCGTCGTCGCGGAGACGAAGCGATTCGAGCTCGAAATGAAAAAAGAAAGACAACAAGCCGCATGACAAAAGGACGCATTCCCGTGTTGGGAGTGCGTCCTTGTCGTTACACTTTGAACTGGCCGATCAACTCGTTCAATTCATCCATCTTCTGTTGCGACATCTCCGTCGCTCGGTTCAGCTCACCGAACCGGTCGACCGAAAGCGTCACTTTCTCAGCGATGTCTTGCGTGCCGAGGGCGCCGTTGTTCACCGTGACGGCGACGTCTTGGATGACGGAAATCATGTTCGACGTCAACTGTTCGAGCTCGGCGGCGGCGTCCGCGAACTCGGAAGCGGTCGTCTCGAAACGTCCCGCATCCTCGCTGTACTGTTCAGCCGCTTCCTCGAGTTGGTCGTAGTCTTTGACGACGTTCGTGTCGAGGAAAGTGAGCATCTCGCTCGACGTCTCGTTCAAATGGTCGACCGAGTGAAGCACGGTCGTCGAGATCGCTTGGATGCGTTCGACGGTCGTCCGGCTCGTCTCGGCGAGCTTACGGATTTCGTCGGCGACGACGGCGAATCCGCGTCCTGCTTCTCCGGCCCGGGCCGCTTCGATTGAGGCGTTTAACGACAACAAGTTCGTCTGGGCGGCGATATCTAAAATGTCGTTCGTGAGCGTTGCGATCTCACGCACCGCCTTGGCGTCTTGCATCGCCCGTTCGAGCTTGTGCCGCGTCGAATCGAGCACGTCGAGGGCGGACGATTTCGCTTCGACGGCGTGGCCGCGCAAGGCGACCGCACGGGCGTCGACCCGTTTCGCTTCGTCTTTTCGTTCGGCTGCCATCGAGACGATGTGATGGAGCGTGCGTTCCATGTCCGAAGCTGACGCGTTCATCTCTTGAGCGCTCGCGGCCGTCTGTTGCATGCCCGCTGTCAAGTCCTCGGTCGTCGCGGCGGTCGTCGTCATGTACGTGTCAAGCGCTTTCAATTCTTCATACGTGTTGGCAGACTGAGCCGCGACGCCGCGGGAGACGTCGTTCACTTGCAAGATGAGCTGTCGCAAGTTGGCGATGAATTGGTTGAAGTCACGTGCGAGCCCTGAGAACTCGTCGCGGCGTTTCACCGGGATCGCCGTCGTCAAATCGCCTTGGCTCGTCGCGAGTTCGCGCATTTTCACTTTGAACTCGTTCAACGGCTCGAAGATCGAGCGGAAGATGAACAGCATCATGAGCACGGTGAAGATGGCGGCGGCCGCCATGATGACGATGAGTGTGAGCTGGACTTGTTCGAACAGCGCCTCCCCATGGTCGGTGTCGGCGATAATCGCGTCCCGGTTCAAGTTGACGAGGAGGCCGAGCGTGTTCGACAGCGCATCCGCACTCGGCGTCGCCGTGTCGCGGATGTAGCCTTCGGCCGCTGCCGGTCCTTCTTCGTTTGAGATGCGAAGCAACTCCGCGATGTTCGTCTGAAACGTCGACCATTGCGTCATCGCCTGGTCGAACAGTTCACGGTCAGCCTCGGTGATGATCGTCGACTCGTAGCCGCTCATCCGTTGTTCTAAAATCGTGACGCCTGTCTCGACGTCGCGCTCGACGTTTAGTTTCGTCACTTCGTCTTCGACGAGTGCGTGCCGAATCAGATGGCGCCGAATCTCGAGCAACTGTTTATCGACTTGATGAATCTGGTCCATGCCGGGCACCCACGACACGGTCATGTCTTCTTGTGCGGCTTTTGAGGCGTTCAAAGCGTATAACGCATAACCGCTCACGCCGAGCAATAAGACGAGCAAGACGGTGAACGCGGCAATCAGTTTATTCCGGATTGACATAGTGATCCTCCCCATGTATACAGTCTTCTCTATAAGCATAAGGAGATTGGGCCGCTCACCGAATAGCTCTTTTAGGAAACGAGTCAATGTTCGTGTCAGATTTCCCATGTTTGTAAAAAATGAAGCCGATTTTTGCCGGATTGGATTTTCTTTTTTGTCTTATGAAATAGTGGTATGATAAGGAGCGATGTATGAAAACATGTTGGAGGTGTGAAGATTGACTCGAATCACAGAAGATGAAGTACGGCACGTCGCCGGGCTCGCCCGACTTGCGATCACTGATGATGAAGTGACGCACTTCACGGAGCAATTGACAAAAATTCTCGAGTTCGCTGAGCAACTCGATGAGCTTGATACGACGGGCGTCATTCCGACGACCCATGCCCTAGATTTGAAAAACGTAATGCGCAAAGACGAGGTCCGCCCGTCGCTTCCACGCGAGGAAGTCGAACGGATGGCGCCTGATTGGGAAAACGGTCAAGTCCGTGTCCCAGCCGTCTTTGAATAAGGAGGCCCCACATGAGTTTATTCGACCACGGTGTAGCGAAGCTACATACCTTATTAAAAGAAGGCGAGGTCACGGTGACGGACCTCGTCAAAGAATCGTTCGACCAAATCGAGCGCACAGATGAAAAAGTTGGTGCGTTTTTGACGCTCAACGAAGATGCGTTCGAGCAGGCGAAACGGATGGACGACCTTGCCAAGACAGCGGACAATCCGCTCTTTGGATTGCCGATCGGCGTCAAAGATAACATCGTCACGAAAGGGACACGCACGACGTGTGCCTCTAAATTCCTCGAGAACTTCGTACCGGCCCATGACGCGACGGTCGTCGAGCGTCTTCACGACGCCGGAGCCGTCACAATCGGAAAGCTCAACATGGACGAGTTCGCGATGGGTTCGTCGAACGAGAACTCGGCGTTCAAAGTCGTCCGTAACCCGTGGGACACAAACCGCGTCCCAGGCGGTTCGTCAGGCGGTTCGGCGGCGACGGTCGCAGCCGGACAAGTGCTCTTCAGCCTTGGTTCGGATACGGGCGGCTCGATTCGCCAACCGGCCGCATACTGCGGTGTCGTCGGCATGAAGCCGACGTACGGTCTCGTCTCACGTTACGGTCTCGTCGCGTTCGCTTCGTCGCTTGACCAGATCGGCCCGCTCACGCGCACGGTCGAGGACAACGCCTACTTGTTGAACGCGATCGCCGGACATTGTGACATGGACTCGACGTCGTCGACGGTCGACCTTCCGGACTACACGAAGACGCTTCACGGCGATATCCGCGGCATGAAGCTTGCTTTGCCTAAAGAGTTCATGAGTGAAGGTGTTTCTGACGGTGTCCGCAAACAAATCGAACAAGCAATCGAGACGCTCAAATCGCTCGGTGCGACCGTTGAAACGGTATCGCTCCCGACTGTGAAATACGCGCTCCCGACGTACTACTTGCTCGCTTCATCTGAAGCGTCTTCGAACCTCGCCCGTTTCGACGGTATCCGTTACGGACGCCGGGCCGAAGCCGACGCGCTCGAAGAAGTGTTCACGTATTCGCGTGAACAAGGGTTCGGCGAGGAAGTGAAGCGCCGCATCATGCTCGGGACGTACGCCTTAAGCTCTGGTTATTACGACGCGTTCTATAAGAAGTCGCAACAGGTGCGCACGCTCATGAAGCAAGACTTCGCGAAAGTGTTCGAGAACTATGACGCGATCATCGGACCGACAGCGCCGACTGTCGCGTTCAAACTCGGCGACCAGCTCGAAGATCCGCTCACGATGTACGCCAACGACATCATGACGATCCCGGTCAACTTGGCCGGCGTCCCGGCCATCTCGGTCCCGGCCGGTCTGTCAGAAGGACTCCCGGTCGGTCTTCAAATCATCGGGAACCATTACAGCGAACCAACACTCTACCGCGTGGCCCATGCTTTCGAACAAGCAAACGGCGGTTTCAAAATGCCACAGCTTTAAGGAGGACAACGATGAACTTTGAAACGATCATCGGGATCGAGGTGCACGCTGAGCTGAGCACGAAGTCGAAGATTTGGTGTGGCTGCTCGCGCACGTACGGTGCCGAAACGAATACACAGACGTGTCCGATTTGCCTCGGACACCCGGGCGTCTTGCCTAAATTGAACGAAGAGGCGGTCAATCTCGCCATCAAGGCCGCGATGGCACTGAACTGTGAAGTCGCGACCGATACGAAATTTGACCGGAAGAACTACTTCTATCCGGATACGCCGAAAGCGTACCAAATCTCGCAGTTCGACCAGCCGATCGGTTTTAACGGCCATGTCGACGTCGAAGTCGACGGCGAGATGAAACGGTTCCGCATCGAGCGCGTCCACTTAGAAGAAGATGCCGGGAAGATGAACCATACGGGCGAGAAACACTCGGTCGTCGACTTCAACCGGACGGGTTCACCGCTCATCGAGATCGTCAGTGAAGCCGACATGCGCTCGCCGAAAGACGCGGTCGCGTACCTCGAGCGCTTGAAAGAAGTGCTCTCGTTCGCCGGCGTCTCAGACGTCAAGATGGAAGAAGGGTCGCTTCGTTGCGACTGCAACATCTCGGTCCGTCCGTTCGGGCAAGAGCCGTTCGGCACGAAGACGGAGCTCAAAAACTTGAACTCGTTCTCGAACGTGTTGAAGGCGCTCGAGTATGAGGAAGAACGTCATCGTAAACTGCTCATCACGGGCGGCGTCATGCGTCAAGAGACGCTCCGCTTCGATGAGGCGGCGAAGAAGACGATCCTCATGCGTGTCAAAGAAGGCGCGGCCGACTACCGCTACTTCCCAGAGCCGGACCTCGTCCGTCTTGAAATCGATGAGGAATGGAAGGAGCGCATTCGCGCCACGCTTCCGGAACTCCCGGTCGCACGCCGTGAACGTTACATGAACAACTATGGCTTGTCTGCGTATGACGCGAAGGCACTCACGTCGACACGTGAGTTCTCAGACTTCTTCGAGGCGACGACAGCCGCAGGTGCCGAGCCGAAAGCCGCAGCCAACTGGCTCATGGGCGAAGTGCTCGGACATTTGAACAAATCGGATGAGACGATCGAGACGATGAAGCTGACGCCGGGCGCGCTCGCGGAGTTGATTCGTTTGATCGGAGACGGTACAATTTCTTCGAAGATCGCCAAACGTGTGTTCACAGCGATGATCGAGGAAGGCGCCGAACCGAAAGCGTATGTCGAAGCGAACGGACTCGCCCAAATCTCGGACGAGAACTTGCTTCGCGGCTACATCGTGGACTTGTTCGAAGCGCATCCGCAAATGATTGAAGACTTTAAGAACGGGAAAGACCGGGCTAAAGGCTTCATCATCGGTCAGATCATGAAACAGACGAAAGGGATGGCGAACCCGGCACTCCTCGATGGCTTGTTCCACGAAGAGATTGCCAAACGCTAACGAAGCGGCGAGGCACTTGTGTCTCGCTTTTCGCTCGACATGAGCAAAGGGAGAGAATCAGTATGCAACGGAAACGTGCGCGGGTCATCTATAACCCGACATCAGGAAAAGAAGTGATCAAACGGGAACTCCCGTATATCTTGAACCGCCTCGAGGATGCGGGTTATGAGACGTCGACGTACGCGACGAAAGCAATCGGTGACGCGACGCTAGAAGCCGTCCGCGCCGCCGCGGCCGAGTTCGATTTAATCGTCGCAGCCGGTGGGGACGGTACGCTGAACGAGGTCATCTCTGGACTCGCGCCGCTCGAAACGCGTCCGACGATCGGACTCATTCCGGTCGGGACGACGAACGACTTCGCCCGGGCGATGCGAATCCCGCTCAGCGTCGTCGGCGCGCTCGACGTCATCTGCGACGGGTTCGAGATGCCGGTCGACCTCGGAGAGATCGAAGGCGAGAAAGGTGACATCCACTACTTCATCAACATCGCCGGCGGCGGCATCATGACGGAGCTGTCGTACGAAGTGCCGTCGAAACTGAAGACGGCGCTCGGTCAGCTCGCTTATTACGTCAAAGGGATGGAGAAACTGCCGCTCATCAAACCGACGTATATCGAGCTCGAGCACGACGAAGGGACGTTCAGCGGCGAAGTAATGATTTTCCTCACGTCGAACTCGAACTCGGTCGGCGGATTTGAGAAGATCTCACCGCACGCGTCATTGAACGACGGCTTGTTCGACTTGTTCATCTTACGGAAATGTAACTTGTTCGAGTTCATCCACGTCGTCCGTCTGCTCTTGCGCGGCGAACACTTGTCGAGCCCGCTCGTCGAACATTTCAAGACGAGCCACGTCAAGATGAAGACGACGGAGCCGATGAGCCTCAACATCGACGGCGAGTACGGCGGGGAATGTACCGGCGAGATGCGCAACTTGTTCCGTCACTTGACGGTGCTCGCGCCGAACGCCCGTATTCGCGAGATGGAAGAGTTGAACGCCCAATATGAGCGCGAACAGATGATCAAACAGCTGTTCAACGTGTCAATCGAGAAAGCAGAATGAGTCGGCTCGGCGTGGCGCACACGTCGAGCTTTTCGTTCGCCTCGAACGGGTAAACGATCTATACAGGAATCTTTGAATCGAGAAAGGAGAGGCATATGCTACCAGTGAAAAAGAATGACCGTCTTGACGTCGACATCCACGACCTCACCCACGAAGGGGCTGGCGTGGCGCGCGTCGACGGCTATACGTTGTTCGTGCCGAACGCGCTCCCCGGTGAGACGGTCGAGATCGTCGTCACGAAGACGAACAAACAGTACGGGTTCGCCCGATTGATTGATGTGAAACAAGCGAGCGCGGACCGCGTCGAACCGCCGTGCCCGATCTTTTATCAGTGCGGAGGCTGTCAGCTTCAGCACTTCAGCTATGACGGACAACTCCGTCAAAAACGCGCCCGCGTCGTCGACGCGCTGCAGCGGCTCGGCCAGTTCGACGTCCCGGTCCACGAGACGATCGGCATGCCGGAACCGTGGCGCTATCGCAATAAGGCACAAGTGCCGTTCAAAGACGAAGCGGGACGCCTTGTCGCCGGCTTCTATCGTCCGCGTTCCCACGACATCGTCGAGATGAAGGAATGCCTCATCCAAGACGAGCGCAACGACGAGGCCGTCCAAGTCGTCCGTGACGTGCTCGCGGCGCATGATGTGCCCGCATACGATGAGAAGACAGGCCGTGGCGTCATCCGCCACGTCATGGCTCGCTATGGATACCATTCAGGAGAGTTGATGATCGTCCTCATCACGAAGACGACGAAAATCAAAGGCGTGAACGAGATCGTCGCTGACATTTTGAAACGTCTCCCGGACGTGACATCGATCATGCAAAACGTTAACCCTGACAAGACGAACGTCATCTTAGGATCGACGAACAAACTCTTGTACGGTCATGAGACAATCGAGGACAAGATCGGCGGACTGACGTTCACGATTTCCCCGCACTCGTTCTTCCAGGTCAACCCGGTCCAAACGGAAAAACTTTACGGCAAGGCGCTTGAGTATGCGCAGTTGACCGGGACCGAGCAAGTCGTCGACGCCTATTGCGGCATCGGGACGATCAGTCTGTTTCTCGCGCGGAAAGCGGCGCACGTGTACGGCGTCGAAGTCGTACCGGAAGCGATCGAGGACGCGAAACAGAACGCGCTCGTCAATGAGATCGATAACGTGACGTACGCGTGTGGTGCGGCGGAAGATGTGTTGCCACAGTGGAAGAAAGATGGCATCAACCCGGACGTCATCGTCGTCGACCCACCGCGGAAAGGCTGTGCCGAGTCGTTCCTCGAGACGATGGTCGAGATGAGTCCGAAGCGGATCGTCTACGTGTCGTGTAACGTCGCGACGCAAGCGCGCGATATGCGTTACCTCGCAGACCGTGGCTACCGCCTCGTCGAAGTGACACCAGTCGACATGTTCCCGCATACGGCGCATGTCGAGACGGTGGCGTGGATGGAAAAAGTATAATAAAAACCCTTAGCTTTTCCGTTTTCATACGGTTCAGCTAAGGGTTCTTTTATACTTCTAAATTGAAGTATCCTTATTTATTTTGAATGGGAGCTTAAGGTTTATCGTAATCCGTAGAGAAGGGCTTTTCTTCATAGCAAAATAGACTCTAAGTTTGTTCGAATATGCCAAGGATTACTATAAATCGTAGACAAGTCGCTCAGGATTCGCTCATGTTTATAAATATTGGATGAGCTGTGCTTCAACAGTAATCAATTGTTGTTCGTCAGTAATCTCAAGCTTATTTGAGGATCCATTAGGATTGACGTGCTTTCGTGTACTGCTCCATAATGGCTTGCTTAAACTGGGATGAAGTGATTTCGCCATCTTCATATCGCTCCAGCAATTTTTGTGTAAAAGGACTTGGTTTTCCCCCATCGATTGCGGCCATACCAACTGCAAATTTTACTTGTTTTTGACGTTCGATATATGAGTTCTGATCCATTTTTTTCACCCTTTTCACTTCGATTAACTTATTAGTAATTATATCATACACGACGAACTATAAAATCGTGTGCAACTTCTCGCGATTAGTATGAACTCGAAGGCAGCGGACGAGGCTTTGTGAAGAAAGTGCTGTGTTTCAATTGACGAATGTCTGAAAAGAATAACAATCATTCAGCGTGAACAAGGGAATAAGATAACGATTGAACGTCATATGGAGAAGGGGGCGGGTTATAAAATTGATCAGCGAAGGAGGGCACTCGGTTTGAAACCATTGACTGAGTTGATTCAAGCATATACGTCGACCGTCAAACAAGGAGACATGCCGCTCGCGTATCGAGGTATCCTTGAATTTCTAGGGCACCTGCGATCTCGTTTCATGAAGAGTGGATACGAGGTGAGCGGTCTGTACCCAGGCTATATGGATATGTCTTACGTATCGGTAAACACATCGTCTTTGAAAGAGAGAGGGCTTAAAATCGCAGTTGTCTATCTCCATGGTACAGGGTGCTTTGAGGTGTGGTTGTCCGCTCGCAATAGGACACTGTCGGAACAGTACGCGACCACGTTTCAAACAGTACAAGGCTTCCATAACGATGAAAATCTAGATGCCATTCTTGAGCGCACATTGACATCTTCTCCCGATTTTGATGAGCCGGAGCAGTTGGCTGAATTGATTGAGCGGGAAGTCGAACGGTTCATTCAAGATGTGGAAACAATACTCGAGGGAGGGCGCTGATGGATTGGATGGCCGAAGTAGAAATGAGACTGAAGCGAGGTAATCAACTTCTGTGTGCGAAAGACAATACGTTTTTGGAAACATCCGGCAGACGGGTATTTGATTCCTATAGGAGCGACAAATCTCTATAACCTGGTTTTGTCGCACGCTGTCAGTCAACGTAAGGCGCACCAGTAGAAGCAGCAAGGAAGGGTTGGTCAAAAACAGGATATGAGGAGATCGTGTAAATGATGAAACAGACTAAAATGACAACTGTAGATGAATACATTTTACAATTTCCTGTTGAGGTTCAAGCAATCCTCCAGACGCTGAGGAAGTTAGTAAAAGACATCTCCCCTGAGGCAGAAGAAAAGATGAGTTACCAAATGCCCACGTATTATTTAAAAGGTAATTTGGTGCACTTTGCAGCATATAAAAATCATATTGGATTTTATCCAACTCCAGCAGGCATCGACGCTTTCAAAGATGAGTTATCCGACTACAAAAGTGCAAAAGGTTCTGTTCAGTTTCCGATTGATAAACCGATTCCTTTCGAATTAATAAAGAGGATAGTTGAGTTTAGAGTGAGTGAGATGAACGGTGACGCCGTAAAAAATAAAGAGTGACCGAGATATCGGCTTTATTTCCTGCCCACGAGATCGAAGTCGGTTGAAGTTACTAGAGAACTACGCGAAAACATGCAAAAAGACGGGCATTGAGGCCCGTCTTTTGTTTACAACACTTTACCGATCGCGGTTTCCCGTTCAGGAACTGCATCTTCACGCATCGCGTTGATTTCTTTATACTCGTTCGTATCTTTCCACAACTCGTCTTTCAACGGATTGAGTTTGTATTTGACGATCCGTGTCACTTGCCAGACGGCGAGGACGACGTTCAGTGCTAGACTAACAAGGGCAAGGGTCCAGTTCGCTGCCGGATTATACGACACGCTGACGTTAAACGTGCTGCCGACGGCGAAGAAGTAAGGGAACGTCATGACCCACATCATCCAAAACGATAGCGTTTGGGCACGGTTTTGCATCCATGTCCCTTTCGCCCAAAGAAGGACAGGGACCGTCGCGGCGATGTTCAAAGCGAAGCCTGAGTAGAACGCGTTGCCCGGTGCGCATGAATAGACGTAAGCGATATTCCAAATGCCGTACGCGACAATCCAAAGTTTCGTCTGATCCGGCCAAAGCATGTCTTTCTTCTTACCTGATGTGGCGAAGATGCCGACCCAGCCACAGATGAGGAGCAAGTTCAAAATTCCGGCGACGGCGTTCACGTAATTCCAACCGCCTGAGATGTAATACATCCCATCGACCATACCTTCAAATCCCATGATGCCGACTTGGAACTCTCGGAGAACGGCCTCGGCAATGTTAAGTGCCAAAATACCTGGGACGAGGATCAAGTACCATGGATGTTTCTTATGGTAGTCGGTGAAGCGGATGACCATGTAAATCAAACTTCCGGCTAATGCTGAATACACTTTCACCCAATGGAACCATGAGGTGATTTCAGGATCGGCAGTGAAAAACCAAATCGGGGTCAAGGCGATTGGTACGGCCATGAACATGAAGATACTCGCTTTTTTGCTAGATCGGACGATTTCATTTAACCCGATCAATAGACCGAAGACGACGAACCACATCGCGACATTGTACCAAGGGATAGACTCAAAGAAGAACATACGATAACGCCCCTTTCATTTCTAAAGGATAGTAACGGAACAACGATAAAAAATATGATGTCAATAAACATACCGAACGTTCGTTATGTTTATGTGAAAATTGTAACAAACTAATGAAAGCGATGTCAATACGGTTTGGTACGTCACACGGACATGTCATAAATCCGACAAATCATTATGATATAATTAGCCATTATTACGTGAGGAGCGTCGGGCATATGATGAACGAAGGAAAACAAAAGATATTAGAAGCGGCGCGAGCGACGATTATTGAACATGGCATCCAAGGCACGACGCTTCGAGGAATTGCTAATCGAGCCGGCTTGAGCACAGGAGCCATCTACCACTACTATAGTTCGAAAGAAGCGATTCTTTATGATGTGATGGATGAGGGGCTAGGCGAGATTCGCAGAATTGCGACGATTTCGATTGAAGACAAGAAAGAGGCTAGCGAAATCATTCAAGAAATCTTTGATGGGATGCAAGACCGACTTAAAAAAGATGCGGAAAGCCGCTTGCAGTTTTATTTAGCCCATGAGGCGATGCTCGGGAACGCGGAGTTACAAAATAAGTTCAAAGAAAAATACGAGGATTGGATCAATCGAGTCGAAGCCATCTTCGTGCGGGCGTATGGCGTCGAACGCGGTCCCTCGACGAGAGCGGTCGCCGCGTGGACGATGGCGGCCATCGATGGGATGGTGCTCCAAACGTTGTTGAATGTTCAAGTTGTCGAATCGGTTCATACGAATCGGGTACTGGAGTATTTACTACAGGACGGGTTTACGCACTTCTTTAAGATCATCCAAAATGATCAGCGCTGAGATTCTTAAAGTATTGTCAGTTGATACAACCGGTCGAACATAATAGAATGGATAAAGTGATTTGTTGGACCAGATAGGAAAGGGAATGATTTGACATGAACGAAAACTTCTGGCGCGATTTGCCGCGTCCATTCTTTATACTTGCCCCGATGGAAGACGTCACCGATGTCGTCTTCCGCCACGTCGTTGCCCACGCGGGACGTCCTGACGTCTTCTTCACCGAGTTCGCTAACTCGGACAGCTACTGCCATCCGGAAGGGAAAGGCAGTCTGCGCGGACGTTTGACGTTCACCGAGGATGAGCAGCCGATCGTCGCCCACATATGGGGAGACAACCCGGACTACTTCCGTGAGATGAGCATCGGTATGGCCGAGATGGGCTATAAAGGGCTCGACATCAATATGGGTTGCCCGGTGCCGAACGTCGCCAAACGCGGGAAAGGGAGCGGACTTATCCTCCGTCCTGACGTCGCGGCGGAACTCATTCAAGCGGCGAAAGCCGGCGGCATCCCGGTCAGCGTCAAGACACGACTCGGCTTTGCAAAGCTCGACGAGTGGCGCGACTGGTTGACGCATCTCTTAAAGCAAGATATCGCCAACTTGTCGATTCACTTGCGCACACGCAACGAAATGAGTAAAGTCGACGCGCATTGGGAGATGATCCCAGACATCGTGAAACTGCGCGACGAAATCGCACCAGATACGCTCATCACGATCAACGGCGACATTCTCGACCGTCAAATGGGATTAGAACTTGTCGAGAAGTATGGTGTCGACGGCGTCATGATCGGCCGCGGGATTTTCAAGAACCCGTTCGCGTTCGAAAAAGAGCCACGCGAGCACTCGATGGAAGAACACCTCGACTTGCTTCGTCTCCAACTCGATTTGCAGGACAAGTTCCAAGAAGAGGTGCCACGTTCGATTTCGAACTTGCATCGTTTCTTCAAGATTTACGTGAAAGGGTTCCGCGGGGCGAGCGACCTCCGTGTGAAGCTCATGGATACGAAATCGACGGATGAAGTGCGGGCACATCTCGATGCGTTCGTTGAGAACTACCATAAAGAAGAAGCGGCACTCGCCGAGGCGGCGTTGACAGTCGAATAAGGGATGATGGGATTCAGCAGATGCTGGGTCCTTTTTATATGGGACGATGGAAAAATGAAACATGTATTGAATTCGATGCGTATGAAATGAATGGAAGGGGAGGATGAACATGAATGAATGGCGTGAATCAGCGGTCGGGCTTGGTCTTGTGTTTGGAACGGCTGGCGGGTTGGTCATCTCTTTATTATTCGATTTTCCGTCTGTATATGGCATCGTCATCGGTTCAATCATCGGATATTGGATTGGACTGCTGATCTCCATCCGTGCGATGAAACGATGACGCCCCATTGATTAAAACATGAGGAGGTTTCCACTTGAGTGAATTTCAATTTATAACGAGTACACAACCATTACAAGAAGTTGAAAATCCATATATCGAGTTCTTATCGATCAACGAGGCCATCAAAAAAGGTGTCATTTTTCCTGAGATGCTCACAGACGACGAGGACCTCGATCGTGATGAGAAGATTTTGATGAACGTCGAGTCGGAAGAGCAGCTCGACGAGATTGAGATGAAGCGAGATCTCTATTATGACGTGGAGAACGTCGAGGCGTATTCTTCAAAACTGCACGTCGTTGAATTGCGCTGGCGCTATTCCGACTCGAGAGCCGAACAGCTTGTCGAGTATATAACCAACCACTTGCAGACAGCGGATGAGGTTGAGATTTGGAAAGTATGGGTCGATGAACAGACGGAACCAAGCGTCAAGACAATCACACGCGACGAGTTGACGATTGATTCGTTGCGATTTTTAGGGGACGTCGGATTTGAACGACCGGAGTGCCTTCGGGTGACAAAAGCATAATCTGACCGAACGAGTCCTTTCGTTCGGTTTTTTGTTTTGTCTCCTCACTTGAAAAAGACTGCTATATTATGAGAAGAAGAGTCAGGAGGGAACAGCATGCACATTTTAATCGTTGAAGACGACCGGACAATCGCGTCCGGTCTCCAATATTCGCTTGAACAAGAACAATTCACGACGACGTTATGTCAAAACGTGGCCGACGCGACACGTTTGATTGAACAACAGTTACATACGATCGACCTGTGCCTCTTTGATTTGTCGTTGCCGGATGGGAGCGGCTATGACTTGTGTCGGCTTGTGAAGCAAAAACACGATATGCCCGTCATTTTTTTGACGGCGTTTGATGACGAAGTCAATGTCGTCATGGGACTCGACATGGGCGCGGATGATTACATCACGAAACCATTCCGGGTCCGTGAGCTTATCTCACGGATCCACTCGGTACTGCGTCGCTACAATAAGCAGGCCAGTTCGCCCATTCTGACAATCGGGTCGGTCGAAATCAATCCGCAAGACGCCAAAGTCAAAAAGGACGGACACGAGATCTTGTTGACGGCGCTCGAATATCGGTTATTGCTCATCTTCGGGAAACATACGGGACAAGTGTTGTCACGCGCCCAGCTGCTCGACCAGATGTGGGACGTGGGTGGGGACTTTGTGAATGACAATACATTGACCGTCTATATCAAACGGTTACGCGAAAAGCTTGAGGACGACCCGCAGCACCCGACGTTGATTAAGACAATCCGCGGGATCGGCTATAAGGTGGAGGGGTAAGATGCTGCGAAACCGAGAAATCCGTATCTATTTGCTGAGTCTCTTTGTGATGATCAGTTTAGCTGTGGGCGCGGCGCTGTTCATTTCGATGGAGGTCATACTCCTCGTTGCCGTCCTATCGATCGCATTCGTCGCCGTGACATATCGGTTCACGACGTGGCGGTATCGCGAAATCGAACAGCTGTCGAGCTACCTCCAAGAGATTAGCAACGGCAACTATAAACTCGACGTTCGCGATAACCGCGAAGGCGAGCTCAGTCTGTTGAAGAGCCAAATCTATAAAGTGACGAAGATGTTGTCGGAGCAAGGGACGCATCTCGAAGAGGACAAGCAGAAACTGACGGATGCGATTTCTGACATCTCTCATCAGCTGAAAACGCCGCTCACGTCGATGACGGTCATGGCTGACTTGCTCAGTGACCCGCGGCTGTCAGATGACAAGCGTCAAGAGTTCACGCATAACGTGCAAGTGCAGCTCGAGCGGATGGAGTGGCTCGTGTCGTCGCTCCTCAAGCTGTCTAAAATCGATGCCGGGACGATTCATTTTAAACGGGAACCGGTGTCCGTGCCCGCACTTGTTCAAGCCGTGACGGAACCGATGCTCGTGCCGATCGATATAAAAATGCAGCGGCTTCAGATTACGGGTGAGCGTGACGTCACGTTTGAAGGTGATTTGAAGTGGACGATTGAGGCGCTCATCAACATTTTGAAGAATTGCGTCGAACATACACCGGAAGAAGGGGAGTTGTTCATCGAGTTCAGTGAGAACACACTCTACACGGAAATCATCATCCGCGACACGGGGAGCGGAATCGACAAACAAGACGTCCCGTATATCTTCCAGCGTTTTTATAAAGGTGTGAATGCGAGTGACGACAGTGTCGGAATCGGGCTCGCCATGGCCCACAGTATCATCACGAGCCAGCAAGGTGAATTGACTGTCCGCAGTGAACGTGGAGTCGGGACCGCGTTTCAAATTCGATTCTACAAAGCAATCGTCTAATCGTGTAAGTGACAAAATAGTCACTTTCGAGTCACGGACGTGTCACACTCGCTCGGTACACTCGAAGTAGATCAAGTACTGGAGGGTGCAACCATGAACATATTAGAAGTGAAACATTTATCGAAAGTGTATGGGAAAGACGAGATGGAAGTGCGGGCGCTCGATGACGTGTCGTTCACCGTGAAAAAAGGGGAGTTCGTCTGTATCGTCGGACCATCGGGTTCAGGGAAGTCAACGTTGTTGCATTTGCTTGGCGGTGTCGACGTCCCAACGAGCGGACAGGTTTTAATCGATGACACGGATATTTACAAGTTAGACGAGACGCAGCTCGCCATCTTCCGGCGTCGTCAAATCGGCTTGATTTATCAATTTTACAATTTGATCCCGATTTTGACGGTCGAGGAGAACATCACGCTGCCGATGCTGTTGGACGAGCAAAAAGTCGACGCCGCCCATTTGGAGCGTATCATCGGCATCCTCGGGCTGTCGAACCGATTGACGCATCTGCCGAACCAACTGTCGGGCGGGCAACAGCAACGCGTTTCGATCGGACGAGCGCTCATCAGTAATCCGGCCATCATCTTGGCCGACGAGCCGACAGGGAACTTGGACAGTCAAAATAGCGAAGAGATTATGAGCCTTTTAAAACTGTTCAACAAGAAGTTCAATCAGACACTCATCGTCATCACCCACGACGAGCGAATCGCGTTGCAGGCGGACCGAATCATCTCGATCGAGGATGGGAAGATCGCGAAGAATGAGGTCGTCCGCTCATGAATATCATCCAAAAAATGACGATGCGGCATTTGCGTGAGAATAAACGGCGTTCGCTCGTCACCATCATCGGTGTCATCATCTCGGTGTCGATGATCACGGCCGTCACGACACTCGGCTCGTCTTTTCTCGACTTGATGATTCGTCAAGATATCGCAGACAACGGGGAATGGCACGTCAAATATGTCAACACGAATGCCGAGCAGGTCGAGGCGATTCGTGGCGACGCGGCGACCAAAGACGTCATCCTATCAAGTGATGGTTATGCGGAACTAGAAGGTTCGCAAAACGCATATAGACCGTATGTGTACATCCGGAACTATAACACGTCGGGTTTGAAAAACTTTCCGGTCGATTTGACGGAAGGACGCTTGCCGAAACGAGAAGGAGAAGTCGTCATTTCCGAGGCGATCCGTCAAAACGCTCTCGTCACGTACAACATCGGTGATCAGTTGACGCTCGATATCGGGGAGCGCATGGACGACACGTCAGGTCGTGAGTTGACGCAAAACGATGGGTTGATTCGTGAAGGGGAAGATGTCCTCGAACGTTTGAAAGTCGAGGACACGGTGACGCTGACTGTCGTCGGAACGATGGCGCGTCCGGCATGGGAGCCGACTTGGGCGCCGGGTTACACGGTCGTCGGATTCATCGATGACAAGGCGCTGAATGGGTCGACCGTCGATACGTTCGTCGCTTTGAACGATGTCAGCAACTCGATTTATGAAAAGACGGATCGATTGATGAAAGAACAAGGGATTGAAGGAGTTGCCTATAACACATCACTCCTTCGCTATTATGGGGTGACGGACGATGGCGGTCTACGCAAAACGCTATACGGATTCGCCGGGATCATCATGGCGGTGATCGTCATCGGTTCGATTTCGCTCATTTATAACGCATTCGCCATCAGCGTGTCCGAACGTTCGCGTTATCTCGGGATGCTCGCAAGTGTCGGGGCAACGAAGCGACAAAAGCGGAACTCGGTCTATTTTGAAGGACTCATCATCGGTGGGATCAGCATCCCGATCGGTATCCTTGCCGGGGTGACCGGCATCGGGGTCACATTCCTATTCATCAACGCGTTTGCTGAGAAAGCACTCAACTTGACGGAGAAGTTTGAGGTTGTCGTCACACCCGTCACGCTCATGCTGACGATTTTGATTTCGAGCGTGACGATTTTCATCTCCTGTTATCTTCCGGCCCGTCGCGCTTCTAAAATTTCAGCCATCGATGCGATTCGTCAGTCGCAGGACGTTCGATTGACGTCGAAGAACGTGAAGACGTCAAAACTTGTCCGGCGTATCTTCGGTTTGGAAGCAGAAATCGGATTGAAAAATACGAAGCGCAACCGGAAACGGTATTTAGCGACGGTGTTCTCGCTCGTCATTAGCATCGTGCTGTTTTTAGTCGTCAGTTACTTCACGGACCGGCTCGAACAATCGCTCGAGATGTCGCAAGGCACGTACGAGTTCGACATCCTCGTGAACGGGGCGAATCTTAATACGGATGACTTACGACGCTATGAGACGTTGGACGATGTGACGAACGGGACGTACTTCGAGAACACGACGGTTCGTACCTTAGTCAATCAAACACGGCTACCCGATACGATTTTGGAGCAAGAAGGTGTGACGGATTCATTTGTCGATGGAGAATATGACTACTACGTGTCGCTCTATCAGTTAGACGACAAAAGTTTTGACGACTATTTGAAACAGATTGGGGCATCCGCTAGCGATTTTGCAGACGGAGAAATCCCGAGTGCCGTCTTGATTGATGAAGTATCCTATCAAGACTTCGATAAGAAAAAGTTCGTCACGTCAAAAACGATTGAGACAAAACTCGGCGATACGCTCGAACTACGGGACGAGAATGCAACGGATGAGGCGGCACCGCTCAAAATAATCAAAATCGCCGCCATGACCGACGTCGCCCCGACCGGTGTGATGACTAGTTCCCTCGGATGGCTCGATGTGATCGTTCGAGAAGGGACGTTTGGAGAGGATGCGATCGGTAATTTGTTGAAACAATCGAGTCCGTCGATTGCGTTGAACACGAATGACCCGGATGCGACGCAACAAGTGATTGAAGCGGAGCAAAATATGGATCAATATATCTTCAACGTGTCGGAACAGCGTGAACAACAAGAGCAAGTGTTATTGCTGCTATCGATTTTCGTCTATGGATTCATCGTCTTGATTTCGCTCATCTCGGTTGCGAACATCTTCAACACGATCTCGACGAGCGTCTCGCTCCGGCGCCGCGAATTCGCGATGCTGCGATCGGTCGGGATGACACCGAAAGGGTTCAACAAGATGGTGTACTATGAGAGCATCTTCTACGGCGTGAAGGCGCTGGCATATGGACTGCCAATCAGTGTGCTCATCATGTACCTCATTTACCGCGCGCAGATCAACACGTTCGAAGCACCATTCTCATTGCCATGGGGCGATATCTTGTTCGTCACGGTCGTGATCTTCCTCATCGTTGGTTCTTCGATGCTGTATGCCATCTCGAAAGTAAAATCGGATAATATCATCGACCGATTGAAGCAAGAAAATAACTAATATGAATGCATGGGGATTCAGTGTCTACTGGGTCCCTTTTTTTGTAAAATGAGAATGAGAAAAGAGGTGGGAGAATGGATATCCGAGAATTATTGAACGGAGGGGATTTGCGATCAATTGGCCATGTCGATGAGGTTGTTCAATTCGTTGGGGATGACGCGGAACGATTCGATGAATTGATGAGCGGTTTGACCGATGCACGTCCTGTCGTCCGAATGCGGAGCGCGGATGCGCTGGAAAAAGTGACACGAGGTCATCTAGAGCTGCTTCGACCGCACCAAGCGACCTTGTTCCAACAGCTACATCTCGCCACCCAACAAGAAGTGAGGTGGCACTTGGCCCAGTTGATGCCACGGCTGACTTGGGCGGAAGAAGAGGCAACTGAGATTGTCCGTGTGCTCACCGGATGGATCGATACCGAGACGAGCAACATCGTCATCGTCAATGCACTTCAAGCGCTGTTCGACTTGAGCATAATGCATCCACGATTCCGTGACGATGTCATCACTCTGCTCAAGGGAAAACTGGAGTCGGGGAGTCCGGCCGTGAAGAGCCGCTCAAAAAAACTTTTACGAAACGTGTGACCGATGCGTCTTGTTTTCGGTCTATAGAGATGAAGGTGAAAAGGAGGGATTCAGTTGGATGATGGAGCGATTATCGATTTGTATGTTGCCCGTTCTGAGCAGGCGATTGCGGCGACGGCAGCGAAGTACGGGGCGTATTGTTATACGATTTCCTATAATATTTTGCATAGCCGGGAAGACGCCGACGAGTGTGTGAACGACACGTATATGAAAGTGTGGCACGCGATCCCACCGACACGACCGCGACGGTTTTCGGCCTACTTGGCGAAACTCGTCCGAAATGTCGCCCTCCATACATATGAGAAGGCGCACGCTAAAAAACGAGGTGGCAGTCAAGTGCCGCTCGTCCTCGAGGAACTCGAGCACTGTCTGTCGTCGTCGACCGATGATACGGAAGTGGTCGACTTGTTGAACGGATTTTTGGAACAGTTGCCGCAAGAGACACGACAGATTTTCATGTCGCGCTATTTTCACTTTCAATCGATTAAAGAAATCGCAAACGCGCGACAGTTGAGCGACAGCAAAGTGAAGATGGTGCTCATGCGGACGCGAAACGAGCTGAGGGACAAGTTGGCAGCGGAAGGGGTGATACGATGAGCGGGAAACGGTTGGCGCAGTTGATAGGGGAAGTCGATGATCGGTTTGTCGAAGAATCGATGCAGGGAAGTGTCAAGAAACGACAACGCGTCAAGTGGGTTGGAGGAATGATTGCAGTCGCCGCGGTCTCGCTTTTTGTGTTCTCGTGGGACGGCTTCAAAGAACGAATTCCGCTATCAGACAACTCGAGTAATATGTCGGTCGCCTATGTCGATGAAGGGGACATCGATGTCGGGATGTCGTCCGCGAATCTGATAGAGATGAGTGAGGACGAACTGTTCTCGAAATGGGAACCGGCTTTGATTCGAGGTGTCGTGACGCAAATCGATCACATCGAGCTCGACTTTAATGGACAAGAGGAATACCGGTCGCTCGTGACGATTGACGTGACAGACGTCTATCGGGGGGACCTCGAGCCGGGCAGTGCGATCCAAGTGCTTACCGTCGCGGGCGTTGGCTCGGAGGTGTTGCAGTCGGATGCGGACGTCGTCTCCGAGCTTCGGCTCGGCATGGAAGGGATTTTCATGCCGATTCCGTACGATGCGTCACACATCTGGTCACAAAATGGGGCCACGCTTCAATTGACGGATGTGAGTGCTTACGGTTTTCCGGACGGTGAGCGGTACATGTTCTTGAATACGGAACAAGGTCTCGTCTTCAGTCGAGACGCTTATCCGTCTTTGGCGGAGGCCAAGACGATTGAGGATGTGGAAACGTTCATGATGGAACAGGCTCGATGAGACAAAAATAGGGAGAAGGGTAAAAATCATGGCAACTAGTGAATGGCGTCAATCTGCCGTCGGGTTGGGACTCGCGTTCGGCTCTGCTTTCGGAGTCATCATCCCGCTCATTTTCGGGTTTGAACTCGTATACGGGATTGTGATTGGGGCGACCGTGGGCTGGATTGTCGGGACAATCATTTCACTTAAACGAGAATGAAGCAAACGAACCGGCACCGTAATTACGTAGGAATAGATGAAGTACGCACGAAGGATTGCACGGATAGGAAAAATGATAGAAACGCAGAAGATGATGGTACTGGGAAAGAATCGAAGCGAAATGAAGAAACGGAACAACGAGGGAGGAAGCCCATTGAGAATGTTACGTGCCAGACATTTTGAACAAGCCGAACAAACGATTCTGACATACGGAAGACCTTTAGAAATTGCGTGGTTCAATCACTATTTTCACGAGCAATCACAAGAACACGTCGTACTTGAACTGAGTAAGTATCAAAACGACGATGGTGGATTTGGGCATGGGCTTGAGTCCGATTTCAGAGCCCCAATCTCCTCACCGATGGCGACATCTGTCGGGTTGCGACACTTGAATGAACTAAGTGGAATAGACGCCACAAAACCGATGATCGAAGCTGCGATTCACTATTTGGAAAACACGTATGACGCATCGCGAAATGGTTGGTTTGCTGTGTCGAAAGATAGCAATGATTTTCCTCATGCTTTTTGGTGGCACTATGACGAGACCGAAAACATGACGATGATCGATCGGAATTGGGGAAATCCTTCTGCGGAGATTATTGCTTATCTGTATAAATATCGTGAATACACCACTCACTTAGACGCCGAGCGGCTCGTCGAAGATGCTATTCAGTATATGAATCGGAAGCCCATATTCAATTCAGAAAATGAAATCTATTGTTTTATCAGACTGTTTGATGTAGTGCCTGAGGCGTGGCGAACGCGTCTCGAGAGTGGTCTCATCAATGCTGTCGGACAAGTCATTGATTATGAAGAAGAACGATGGCACGAATATGTCCCAACGCCGCTTAGCTTCATGTGCGCGAAAACGAATAACCGTTTCGGGATACACGAACGGAAACTAGACGCCCACTTACATTTTGTGATGGATGAATTGGAAAGGCACGGAAAGATTTTGCCTCCGTGGGGCAAAACGTATTATGAGACTGATTTGAAACAAGCCTATCCAGAATGGATTGGGGTATTGACGCTTAAAGCGTTACTTTCGTTGCGACGGTTTGACAGACTGGAACCGAAGCGATGAAATGAGTCATTGAGTGGGCTATAACCATTCAGCAATGAGGAATTCGATAGGGGGAGAAAAGATGGAGCGCACGATCACAGTGAAAGGTACGGGGAAAGTATCGGTCAAGCCGGATTTGATTGTCTTGCGAATGGATGTGACGTCACGGGCGGTACGATACGAAGAGACGATGAACGAGGCGGCGACCGCGATCACACGGCTTCAAAAAGCGATTGAAAAGGCAGATTTTGAGAAGTCCGCTTTGAAGACGACCGACTTCTCGATCGATACGGATTATGAGAGCTATCGCGATGAGGAAGGCAATTATAAATCCCGTTTCCGCGGTTACGTCTGCAACCAAAACACAAAGCTCGAGTTTCCACTCGACACGAAACGACTGTCGCGTGTCATCGAAAACATCAGCAACTCGCTCGCGGAACCGAAACTGTCGATTCACTTCACAATCAAAGACGCGGACGCGGTGCAAGACGAACTGCTTGCGAGCGCCGCTGAGAATGCGCGGCATCGGGCTGAACTGTTGGCGAAAGGAGCCGGGGCGACGCTTGGTGAGTTGCTTCGAATCGACTATACGTGGGGCGAACTGCACATCTTTTCCCCGACGCGTCTGACGTTCAGTGACAATATCCTCTACTCAGAAGAGCGCATGCCGGAACTCGAACCGGACGAGATCGACTTGAGCGACAACGCCACGTTCGTCTGGGAAATCAAATGAGACGTGTCCCTTGGCTCATCGTCATGTTGCTGTCGATCACCGTCTCGGTCCATGCCTTGTCCTGGGCGTATGCGTTCGTCGTTCTGGACGGACGGTTATATGAAGTAACGGATGTTGTCGTCACGGAGGCCGAGCTAGGTGAAGTCGTCGGGGAAGTCAAGACGATGGCAGACGATATGACGGGACGCCATTACGGCGACGCCTCCAATATGTATCCGATCGGCACGAAGTATCGAGAAGTGATCGGAGAGCCGATTGAAGACGTGATTGCGGTCGAGGACGGATCGGAGTGGAAGCGGGCCGAGTATATCCGTGACGCCCCGTTCAGCTTGCGTGATCACCTTGACACGGTCGCGTATGTGGCGGTCGGGATTGGAGTGTTTCTATTTGGAATGAACCGAGTGAGGAGAACGAGATGAACTTATATGATTTTGAGAGCTATGTCCCGAAACGGATTGAAAACCGCGGCTACGACTATTATAAGGGTGGTGCAATCGAACGCGTATCGGAAAAAGAGAACACGCATACGTTCGACGTATATGGCAGTGACGTGTATCGAGTGGTCGTCCTATGTGCGAATGAGTGGGTGATTCAATCATCCTGCGATTGTCCATATGAGAAAGGGACGTGCAAGCACGAGGTCGCTGCCTTCTATTTATTGCGCGATCGACTCACTTCCGGACCATCGTTTGATTTAGAGACAGCACTCGGGAAATTGAAAAAGTCAGACCTCATCGACGTGGTATTGAGGTTGGCACGTGACCCTGATGTGTATGATCATCTTGTACAGGACTTGGCTCCTCCACGACGACTGCCCGAGACGTTCATGCAACGTTGCGAGCGTGAGATAGCAGAGAAGTTCTCGAGTGGCATCATCCCGCAACAGGAAATCCCGAAATTGAGACGATACTTGTTCCGGAAAATAGACGAGCTACGTTCGAATCCGGATCCGGTTGCACGCCTCTTTACCGGCGTGACGTTTCTTCATACAGTCACACCTACTATAATGATGTGCGACATGTTTATCGAACTGTTATGGGCGGTGCGAGATACGGTGACCGATGTGCTTGTGTCCGCGATTGAGGAGATACCGACACAAAATCGAACAGCTGTATTTCAGCGTTTGATTTTGTTGTGGCACGAGTTGCGCCTCGGCGTCTACAATGATGTACACGTCCGGCTGTTACAGGCGATTGTTCCTCTATATGAAGGAGACAAGGCGTTCCTCATTGAACAAATCGATCGATTCAAAAATACACACGCCGAGGCGAGTGACTTAGAACATCTGGACAGGTTCATCAAATTGTTGAAAGAAGAAGGGCAGTTAAATGATAGACGTTCCTCGAAAACGGGAACAGATTCTGTGTAACGTCGTCTAAGTTCATATAGAGAGAAGGGATCGGTATGCACATTCTCATCATCTATGACTCGATGTACGGCCACACGGAAAAAGTTGCCCACGCCATTAAGGACGGATTCAGCGAGTTACACCATGTCCGGGCCGAACAAGTCGGCCATATCGGCTACGGGGATTTGGCCAACCTCGATTTGCTCATCGTCGGTTCGCCGACGCACGGCGGCCGCGAGACAGAAGACGTGAAGACATTTTTAGACGGCTTATCCGACCATGCGCTGCGTGGGATGCGGGCCGCTGCGTTCGATACGAGCATGGCGGAAGACGACCAAGGCTTCTTCGTCGGGAAAATCGTGAAATGGTTTGGGCACGCTTCGACACGGATTGAGCGGGAGCTGATCGAAAAAGGGGCGGAGCCTGTGCTCAAAGAATCGTTCCTCGTCCTCGGTAAAGAAGGGCCGCTCAAAGACGGAGAGCTCGAACGGGCACGTGAGTGGGCGATGGATTTATTCAAAAATTGAGTGAACGCATTCCAAACGGAGTGCGTTTTTTTGTGGGGTACGTGAGACGAAACGATTCGAAAACGGGTAAATAGAAGTATGGCCTTGTCTCTAGATAGGAGGGAGAACGATGAAAAAATGGGAACGGGATGTCCTCGTCGGTTGGATTGTCGTGTTGCTCGTGCTTGTCGCCCACTATTTGATCACCGTGTCACTTGGAAACACTTATTTCGCCGAGGCGACGTTGAACCGGATGCTTTGGTTCTCAAGTTTCCCGGCCTTCTTGATCGCGTTTGTCGCAGCACTCCTCATGAAAACAGGTACGCTCACGCTCGCCGTCCGGCGCGGTGTCATTTGGACGGCAGAGCTTCTTGTCGGATTCGCCGTCATCGCTTGGTTTTTCCGGGCGTTTGAAGCGTTGTTCGCGAGCCCGGGTGCGTATTGGCTGTTCGGTGCCGTCCTGCTCGCCCCGCTCGTCTACTTGTTCGAGTTCCGGCGTCAAAACCGCGGCACGAAAGCGGGCGCCCATTGACTTCGAAAACGCCGCCGCAAGGAGGCGTTTTTAGCTTGTCCTGGAATGGGAATGGGATAAGGAAGACAAGAGGAGGGAATTGACATGAGCCATTATTTTTCAAAATCTTATGAAGAGTCGCGGGAGAAGTTTCTTGCGCTGCTCGACACGGTCAAACAATATTATCCGAGTGCCCGGACGATGTCCCATTCGATCGGGGACGGCACGATCGACTTGATCATCGGGGAACCGCCGGGCTCGCGTGAGTCGATGCTGCTGATGACGATCGGCGAGCACGGGATCGAAGGGTATGCCGGGGCGGCCGTGACCCATCAATTCGTCGCGGAACAGTTGCCGCATGTCCGCCACGAGTCGATAGGTGTCTGTTTCATTCACGCCGTCAATCCGTGGGGGATGAAACATTTCCGGCGCGTCAACGAGCACAACGTCGACTTGAATCGAAACTACGTCATCGACCGGGAGTCACTGCCGCGTAACGTCAACAAAGAGTATGAAGTGATGCGGCATATGTTCGTGCCGGACGGGGTGATCGACGATTATCACGAAGCTCGGGAACATATCTATTCGTTCCTCGGCTCAGGCATCAAGCTCGACGGGTTCGATGCGATGACCGCGGCGAAAGGGATGGGGCAGTATCAATTCCCGAAAGGCGTCTATTACGGCGGAGAGTCAGATGAGCCATCGGCGATTTTCATGAAAGAGATTCAATACGACTTGCTCGACCGTTACGACCGGATCGTCCACATGGACTGGCACACCGCCCTCGGACCGACGAATGAAGTGACGATGGTCGTCAGTGAGCGGGACGGTCGCGACGCCGAGACGCTCAAGCAGACGTACGGCTTGAAAAACGCGAAGACGTTCGACCCGAACGACGTGCTCGGTGATTCAACGAACCATTTTTATTACGTCCGCGACACAAAGTTCCCGGACAAACAGCTCGTCTCGGCGTTGTTCGAGTTCGGCACGTTCGGTACGTCGACGAAGGCGTCGATTCGTGAATTTCTGACGATCATCTTGGAGAATCGGTTGTATTTCGAAGGCACGAAAGATCCGACGGCACGGAACGAGATTCAAAAAGAGTTCATGGCGATGTTCTACCCGGACGATGCGCAGTGGCGCGAGGCGGTGCTCCGGGAAGGGGCGACGACGATCGAGCACGTATTGAAAGCCGAATCACTCTGGCGCGAGCGTTGACAGGTTTTCACTTTGCGGAATCGGGAAAAGTCGCTTGTGGGCAACAACGGCTCAACATGAAGATGCGGAGGTCATATGATGGGGAACTACATTACGGCTCATGACGGGACGAACATTTACGTCGACGACGTCGGTACGGGCGAGGCGGTCGTCTTCTTGCACGGTTGGCCGGCGAACAACAACATGTTCGAATATCAGAAGAATGCGTTGCTCGAGGCCGGATATCGCTATGTCGGAATCGACTATCGCGGTTACGGGAAATCGGACACGCCGGCGACGGGGTATGACTATGCGACGATGGCGTCTGACGTCCATATGGTCGTCAACGGGCTCGGCGTGAGGGACTTCACGCTCGTCGGTTTCTCGATGGGCGGGGCGATCGCCATCCGTTACGCGGTCGATTATCCGGACGACGGGTTGAAAAAGCTTGTCCTCGCGGGCGCTGCCGCCCCGGTGTTCACTCAACGTCCAGATTATCCATATGGGATGACGAAAGAAGAAGTCGACGCCTTGATTGACGATACGATGAAAGATCGGCCGAAGATGCTCGAAGGGTTCGGAGAGATTTTCTTTGAACAAGAGCACTCGAAGCCGATGCAAAACTGGTTCCATCACTTGTCGCTCATCGCCTCGAGCCACGGAACGATCGCCTCGGCGAAAGCGCTCCGCGATGAGGATTTACGAGAAGACCTGGGGAACGTGCCGGTCGAGACGCTCATCATTCACGGGGTCCACGACAAGATCTGTCCGTTCGAGTTCGCCCTCGAGATGGAAAAAGGAATCCCGAACGCCCGTCTCGAGCGGTTCGAGGAGAGCGGTCACGGGACGGTGCTCGACGAGATGGACAAGTTCAATCAGACACTGCTCGGATTCATTTGACGGCAAGAGACGCCTTCGATTAGGCGTCTTTTTCACGTCTTCGGAGGGGTAGCACAGAATCGTTTCGGGTATACATAATATGGGAGACTTGTTGCCGGGTTTGGTCATTCGGCAAACGTTTTCAACTGAAACGATTGATGGATGGATCATTTCATGAAGGGATGGTGAAACAATTGTGGGGAGCGACCATTTTTTGCGGTCGACCGCACGATTCATGGTACAATGATGGGGTGGATTAACAGATTGAGGAGAGATTTGAGATGAATATCGCTTTCTTTTTATATCCGAAAGAAGACGTCAAATATTTAGACCCGGAGTCGACGGTGCGCCAAGCACTCGAGAAGATGAAGCATCATCGCTTCACCTCGGTGCCGCTCGTATCTGAGAACGGCTTTTATGCCGGGACGATGACAGAAGGGGATTTACTCTGGGCACTCGCCGAGCAACTTCGCGGGGAAGAAGACTACGAAAAAGTGCTCCGGACACGATTGAAAGACATCAAGCAGCGCGTACGCTATAAACCGGTCGCGATCACGGCGCAAATCGAGGAACTCGTCGATGCGATCACCGATCAAAACTTCGTGCCGGTTGTCGATGACGGTAAGTATTTCATCGGCATCATCCGGCGCCGCGACATCATCGAGTATTACTCGACGAAGTTAAAACAGCTTGAAAGTAAAGTAAATTAAACCTTGAAGCCAAGTCGATGGATGACTTGGCTTTCCTATCGTTCACGTAAAAATGAAAAGAGGAACTGAAAATGAATGAAGAAGAAACGTTTGTCATCGAGTCGGTCTCACCAAATGAGCGCTACGTCTGTGTATTCGAAGATGATGGGGAGACAGGATACGTTTATTTTTGTCCGCTGGATTCTTCAGGGGAGATGGAAGGAATCGCGGACGCGCTCTGGATTTACGACCAAATCGCACCGCCGATCGAAGCGTGTGAAGAAGTCGGATTTGCCTGGGACGACCGTTCGTCGAAAGTCGCGTTCATCGTGGACGGAGAATGTTGGGGTATGTTGGACCTGAACACGAAACGGAAACTCACCGCACCGCGTGAGCATAACGCCATCGTCTCGCTCCCGATTGAACTATGGGAAGCGGGCATCCCGGCGTCAGAGGGAGAGGCTCTACAGATGAGTGTTGAGAGCTGACGTTCATGAAAAGCATAGTAAAATATATGGTCGTGATCGTCTTGGCCATCGCGCTCTTATACGGCTACAATACGTTTGTTCCGAAAAATCTCCTGACATTTATCATCGGCCTCCCGATTTATGTTGGAATCCTTCTTTGGGTCGTGAGTCTCTTTGAGAAGAGGCAGAGTGTGTCTTAATTCTGACAGGGAGAGAAGTGTTTTTAGAGAATGTTTAGGAATACCTGAGACAAGAGACGAAGTATGCAATAAAGCGAGCTGTAACGCAAAAGACGACTTCCACTAGGAAAGTCGTCATCATGTGTCACTTGATTAAAGGGGAACGCCGGACGAGCGAGTTGAAGAAGCTCATGCCGAATATCACACAGAAAATGCTCACGCAACAGTTGCGTGAGCTCGAGGCGGACGGGGTCATCATCCGCACCGTCTATGAACAAGTCCCGCCAAAAGTCGTCTATTCACTTTCCGACTATGGCTGGTCGTTGCAACCGATCCTTGACGCGATGTGCGCATGGGGGGGAGGGGCATATCGAACAGACGGGAGAAGAAGTGATTTCTTAAAGAAACGAAAAGACAGCACTTCTTGAGCCAACAAGAAGTGCTGTCTTTTTCATTGTTAAGAGGCGGATACATCTTTTGAGGCAGTCGAATGTTTACTCCATAGCGTCTCCATCTCTTCGAGCGTCTTACCTTTCGTCTCGGGAACGAGTTTCCAAACGAACAAGGCAGACAGAACGCTCATCACGCCATAAAAACCATATGTCATCGTGCCGCTAAATTCCATCATCATCGGGTACGTCGATGAGATGAAGTAGTTGGCTGTCCATTGGGCAGCGACAGCGATGGCGACGGCTTGTCCGCGGATTTTGTTCGGGAAGATTTCTGAGATGAGCACCCAACAAATCGGTCCCCACGACATCATGAACGAAGCCGTGTAGATGACGATAAAGATCAATGTGCCGATTCCGATCGTATTCGTGTAGGCCATAGAGGCGACACCGAACATCCCGATTGCCATTCCGACCGAACCGATGATAAGGAGCGGCTTCCGGCCGACTTTATCGACGAAGAGGATGGCGATAATCGTGAAGACGACGTTGACGAGTCCCATGACGACGGTCTGCATCATCGAGGCGTCTTTGGCGGCGCCCATGCTCTCAAAGATCCGCGGTGCATAGTACAAGGCGACGTTTATGCCGACGAACTGTTGAAACACGGAGAGCAGGATTCCGATTGTGATAACGAGCTTGCCGTAAGTAAACAACTTGGCCGAGGAATGACTGACAGACGATTTGATCTCTTGCATGATCGCTTCGGCCCGTTCTTTTCCGTTGATGCGGCTAAGGATGTGGAGCGCTTTGTCTTCCTCTCCTTGAAGCGCCAAGTATCGAGGCGTCTCTGGTACGATCAGCAAGAGAGACCCGAAAAGAAGGGCGGGAATGGCTTCTGAGGCGAACATATACCGCCAGCCGATGTCATCAATCCAAGCAGCCGTTTGTCCGCTCGTGATGGACCAGTTGACGAAGTAGACGACGAGCATCCCAAGAATGATTGCGAATTGGTTCAACGACACGAGACGTCCGCGGATTGCGGCAGGTGCGACTTCACTAATGTACATCGGGGTGATGGCTGAAGCGAGGCCGACCCCGATTCCTCCGATGATGCGATATAAGTTGAACGTTAACAAGAGGGCAATCGTCGGATCACCTTTCGTAAAGAAGAGTACTTCCGGGTAGGCGGAACCGAGTGCCGAAAAGAAGAAGAGCGTGGCCGCAAAAATCAACGATTTTTTACGACCGAATCGACTGGCGAATATCCCGGAGATGACCCCTCCGATGATACAGCCGATCAATGCCGAGGAAGTGGTGGCCCCGTGGACGAGCGAGCTCAAGTCCAGTCCTTCGATGAAATACTTTTCGAGTGATTTTTCTGCGCCTGAGATGACGGCAGTATCATAACCGAACAATAGACCGCCCAACGTTGCGACGAGCGTGATGGTCATGAGGTAGAGCGTGTTTTGATTTTGTTTCATCACGTAATGCCCTCCTTAAAGTTGATAACGCTTACAATTCAAATTTAAAAAATAAGTTAGTTTGTTTGACGGATAAACTAACTATACTTATCATACAAAATAGAACTCGAATTCTCAACTATATTTTTTCAGTTTTTGTATAATAGAAGTAGAGAATATGGGGAAGCGTATCGAAGCGATGCGCGCAATGTAAAATTAGTTCGTATAAAGGGGAGACAAAGTCATTGGTGAAACGAGACATAACCGCTGATCAGCAGCTGGTGAAGAAAATGAACAAGACGGTGTTGCTAAATGAAATCATTCGAAGCTATCCGATCTCACGAGCAAAACTTTCAGAAGTGACGGGGTTGAATAAATCGACCGTCTCGGCTCAAATAGGCGTGTTACTGGACGAAGAGCTCATCTTCGAGATCGGACAGGGCCATTCCAGCGGAGGGCGACGTCCGGTCATGCTCGTGTTCAACCAACAGGCCGGATTCACGATCGGGGTCGATTTAGGAGTGAAAGCCATCAACGCCGTCTTGACCGATTTGAAAGGCAACGTCATCGAGTCACTGACTACCGAGTGGGCAGAAACGGACGAAGACGCGGAACCGAAAGTACGGGAGGCCATCGATGCCTTGCTTGCGAACATGCCTTCTTCTCCGTACGGGTTGATCGGGATCGGCGTTTCTGTGCCGGGACTCATCAATCGAGAGCAAGAAGTCGTGTTCGTCCCAAACCTTCGCCCGGACGTGACGGGCTTGAAGCATGCGTTAGAGAACGGTTACGACGTGCCTGTCAATCTAGAGAACGAGGCCAACGCGGGCGCATACGGCGAGCGGCGGTTTGGGGCAGGGAAAGATCACGAAGAGATGATCTTCGTCAGCTTAGGGACAGGCGTCGGGACCGGCATCATCTTGCACGGCGAACTGTATCGAGGCGAGGAAGGGTTCGCCGGCGAGTTTGGGCACATGTCGATCGAGTATAACGGACCTAAGTGCACGTGCGGAAACCGCGGTTGCTGGGAATTGTACGCCTCTGAGAAAGTGTTATGGGACAAGTACTTGCCGGGTCATACGGTCGACACGTTACAGCAAAGCTTGCAAGCGAACGAGGCGTCCGTGTTGAACGAACTGCAAAAGTGGTGCTTCTACGTCGGAGTCGGATTGAACACGGTGTTGAACGTCTACAACCCGAAAGTGATCATCATTCAAAGTCGCGTCATCGAATCGCACCCGATGGTGTTGAACATGATTCGAACCGCGATCTCATCGCGTGTCTATACGCAAGCCGATCACGCCTTCGAGCTCGTTCCGTCAAAGCTGAGCGACCACGCTTCGGCTATCGGGATGGCATCCCTTGCCATCGAGCAGTTTTTACAGCGCCGGATGATGCAATGACAAGAAGCCCGTCACCTTCAGGTGGCGGGCTTTTCTTTATGACGTGAACGTCCACGTCGTCTCGGTCCGGTACGTCTCCCCGGGGCGCAAGATGACGTCACGGTCGATCAAGTTCGGGGCTTTCTGCGTCTCTAGGCAAAGACCGGTCCGTTTCTGACCGTCTGGAAGCATATTGCCGGAGTAGAACACGACGCAAGGATCCGTCGTCTGAACGGACAGCGTGCGCCCGGAAGAATGGCGGAGCTGAATCTGAGGGCCGTCCGTTCGCTCGAGGCGGAACGGGTGGTCGAAACCGCCGGCGATATGGAGCTGCTCGTCGTCAGAAGCGAGACCGTCCCCGATGCGTTTTGATTGTCTGAAATCAAAGGCGGGAGAATCCGTCACTCGTTGCACGTGATCGGGGATGAGCGTCTCGTCGAGTGCATAAAATGCGTCACTTGCGACACGGAGCGTATGGTCGTGAATTGGCGCGGCCGTCCCCGACAAATTGAAATACGTATGATTTGTCATGTTCATGACGGTTGCCGTGTCGGTTGTCGCCTCGTGGCGGATCGTCACGGCGCAAGGGCGAATCGTGTAAGTGACTGCGACGTTCACATGCCCCGGGTAACCGTGATGGCCATCCGGGAACGCCCGTTCAAACCGGATCGTCACGTATTCGGCGGACCGATCGACCGTAGGGGTCCAGACGGCTTTATGAAAGTCATCACCATGCAAGTGGTGTGGCCCGTCGTTCGCCGGCAAATAAACCGTCTGGTCATCGAGCGTGAACTGCGCTCGTTCAATCCTTCCGGCGGAGCGACCGACGACGCAGCCGAGGTAATAGTGATGACTCGTATAATCTTCGAGCGTGTCGAGCGCCAATACGACGTTGTTGACGTCACCGGCACTGTCAGGCGCACCGATCTCCGTGATCGTGCACCCATAATCGATACAAGAAAACGTGAAGGAATCCGCCACGACCCGATGGCGAAGGACGGGCACGCCATCGATCGTCCCGTAAAGGTCTGATTGATAGTCCATGGCCGCGCTCACTTCCGTCGGAACGCCGACAAGCCGCTTGATAGCTGCTGTGTTGCCGGATAAACGTGCTGGTACAAGTCGAACAGCGCACGGTAGCGCTCGACGTTGTCCGCGATCGGTTCGTATCGCTTCGCCTCGTGGATGAACACTTCACTGCACGCCTCTAAACTCTCGAACCATCCGCATCCGTAAGCGGCCAACATGGCGGCGCCGAGCGCACACCCTTGCTCGTTGGACAGTTTGATGATTGTGGCCTCGAAAATGTCCGCCTGCATTTGAAGCCAGTCCTCGTTCTTGGCGCCGCCTCCGATCGAGACGATCGACGTGATCACTTTCCCTTCCGCCCGAAACAGTTCGAGAGATTCTTTCAATGAGAAAGTGATGCCTTCCAAGACGGCACGCGAGAAGTCGGGGAGAAGATGCGTCGAGTCCATCCCGATAAAGCTACCGCGCACCATCGCATCCGCATAAGGGGTCCGCTCCCCGACGAGATAAGGGGTGAACAACAGACCGTTTGCGCCGATTGGGACGTCCTTCACCGCGGCGAGCAACTCTTCGAACGACACGTCCGGTGCGAACGTGTCCTTGAACCAGGACAAGCTATGCCCGGCCGCTAACGTGACGCCCATCGTGTAGTAAGCATCTTGCTTGGCATGGTTGAAGTAGTGGACTTTACCCTTGAAGTCGAGTGAGGCAGCCGATTCATACGACAAGACGACGCCGGACGTCCCGATGCTGCACATCGTCTGTTGGTCTTTTAAAATACCCGCGCCGATCGCACCGCACGCGTTATCAGCCCCGCCGGCGAAGACGCGGACGTGCGGAGACAGCCCGGTTCGTGTCGCGAAGTAGGAGCTGATCGGGCCGACCGCATCGGAAGACTCGATGAGCGGTGGACAAAGAGAGCGGGGGACACCGACCCGTTCACAGATGTCCGCGCTCCATTCTTTCGCAGCGATATCGAGTAATAGCGTCCCCGCTGCATCAGAATAGTCCATATGCAATTGACCGGTCAGCGCATAGCGAACGTAATCTTTCGGCAGCAAGAAGACGGCGGCTTGAGCGAATAAGTCCGGTTCATGTCGCTTCACCCATAACAATTTAGGCAACGTGAAGCCTTCGAGCGCTGGATTTTTCGTGACCTCGAGCAACGTCGGTCCTAACAGCTCTTCGATGTCTTTGCATTCTGCGGTCGTTCGCGTATCGTTCCACAGAATGGCGTTGCGCAACAGTTGATGCTGGGCATCGAGCAAGACGAGCCCGTGCATTTGTCCGGAAAAACTGATTCCTTCGATGTCTTCCCGGTCTCCTGCAAATCCCATCACGAGTTCGGCCAAGGCGTTGACCGTCTGTTCGACCCAGGCGGACGGGTCTTGTTCGCTGTAGCCTTCGCGTTCTTGAATGAGCGGGTACGGACGGCTCACTTCACCGTGGATGTGTCCTTCCTGGTCGACGAGGATGGCTTTTACCGCGCTCGTCCCTAAATCGATTCCGATGACGTATTTCATCTGTCTCATCCTTTCTTACTCATATGATGTAAAAACCCAGACCCCATCGTGGAGTCTGGGCGTAGCGGTTAAGGGCGTTGTACATCCAACAAATATTGGTTCAGGATGTGACGGAGCTGTTCTTGACGTCCCGATTTATTTTGGATATCGGTGAGACCGAGAGCGTGAGCTTCTAGTTTGTGGAAGTCTGTTTGACCCGAGACGATGTCTTTTCCGATTCCTTCATTGTAACTAGCATAGCGGTCTTGGATGATGTTTTCGAACACACGGTCGTCGATCAAGCGCTGGGCGACTTTCGCACCGACCGCGAAGCTGTCCATGCCGGCGATGTGGGCGTAGAACAAATCTTCCGGCTCGAATGAACCACGACGGACTTTGGCGTCGAAGTTGAGGCCGCCGCTGCCGAGGCCGCCGTTCAACAAGATCTCATACATCGCGAGCGTCGTCGAGTAGAGGTCAGTCGGGAATTCGTCTGTGTCCCATCCGAGGAGCGGATCCCCTTGGTTTGCGTCGACCGAACCGAGCATACCGTTCACGCGGGCGACACGGAGCTCATGCTCGAACGTATGGCCGGCGAGTGTGGCGTGGTTGGCTTCGATGTTGAATTTGAAGCGGTCTGCCAAGTCGTATTTCTGTAAGAAGGCAAGGCCTGTCGCGACATCGAAGTCGTATTGGTGCTTTGTCGGTTCTTTCGGTTTTGGTTCGATCAAGAACTGGGCGTCAAAACCGATTTCTTTCGCGTAACTGTCGGCCATATGGAAGAAACGGGCCAAGTTGTCGAGCTCAAGACCCATGTCCGTATTCAAGAGTGTCTCGTATCCTTCACGCCCTCCCCAGAACACGTAGTTCTCGGCGCCGAGCTCTTTCCCGACTTCGAGACCTTTTTTCACTTTCGCGGCCGCATAAGCATACACGTCTGCGTTCGGTGCGGTGGCTGCCCCGTGGATCCAGCGCGGATGTGAGAACATGTTCGCCGTGTTCCAAAGTAGTTTCGTGTTGCTCGTCTTCATGTACTCTTTGATCATCGAGACGATGACGTCGAGATTCCGGTTTGTTTCGGCAAGCGTGCTGCCTTCAGGCGCGATGTCGAAGTCGTGGAAGCAGAAGTACGGGACGTTGAGTTTTTCAAAGAACTCGAACGCCGCTTCGACACGGGCTTTGGCGAGATCCATGCCCGATAAGCGGTCGTAAGGTCGAATCATCGTCCCTTGTCCGAACGGGTCGCTCCCGTCGGCAGTGAACGTGTGCCAATATGAGACGGCGAAACGAAGGAGCTCTTCCATCGACTTCCCGCCGACTTGCTCTTTTGGATTGTAATGTTTGAACGCGAACGGATTCGTCGACCCTGTTCCTTCAAATGCGATTTGTCCGACACCTTGGTAATATTCTTTCTTTGTATGAGTTTGCGACATACTTGTCATCCTCCTCGATGTTGTAATCGTTTTCAGGAATAGAATACAACAATCTTTTTAGTTTGTCTATCGAACAAACTAAGTTTATTTAATAATTTCTTTGAACTTTCTTATCGTGAGCTTGCTCACAGGTTAATGTGCCGTCAACTCGGGTACATTGTCAAAGACAAGGAGGGGACAAGATGGAAGTGAAAACATATCGATTTGAAGATGACGGTTCAATCCCGAACAACCCTTATTTTCCGGTGTTGTTATATAAAGAGGCGTTCACGGAGACCGATGCCATCCAGTCGACGTTTGAGAACAACGGCTGGGGCAACAGCTGGGTGAACGGCGTGTTCGACTACCACCACTATCACAGCAACACGCATGAAGTGCTCGGCGTGAAGTCTGGTCGGGCGACGGTGCAACTCGGCGGGGCGACGGGGGACCTCGTGTCGCTTCAAGCAGGGGACGTACTCGTCTTGCCGGCCGGCACCGGTCATCGC
>NZ_JAFIFD010000038.1 GCF_020832205.1 Exiguobacterium sp.
TCAATCTCAAGAAGATGGCGGGCTGGGCATGGAAGAACACCCAGCCCGCCTGAACAGGGGCTCGGGCAGAGCGCCTCAAGGCCCTAAAACGACAAAGTCACGTTTCAGTTCGCCTGAAACGTGACTTTGTCTACAATCTGAAGAGAGTTGACCGCAGATGGTCAACTCTCTTTTTGATTAAGCTTGTTTTTTCTTGCGGAACCGTGCGAAGAATTCATACACGATCGGGACGATGAGAAGCGTCAACAGCGTCGAACTTGTCAGTCCGCCGATGACGGTCACACCGAGCCCTTTCGAGATGAGCGCACCGCCCTCAAGGCCGAGAGCGAGCGGTGACAAGGCACCAATCGTCGCGAGAGCCGTCATGAGGATTGGACGGAGTCGCGTACCGGCCGCTTCAAGGAGTGCCTCACGCGTCGACAATCCTTCCGCTTCTTTATGGATGACACGATCGATCAATACGATTGCGTTCGTGACGACAATCCCGATCAACATGAGGGCACCGATAAGGGCCGAGACAGAGATCGTCTCGCCGGTCACGAGCAAGGCGACGAGCCCTCCGATAATCGCATAAGGAAGCGAGAACAAGACGACGAACGGGGTGACGGCACCACCGAACGTGATGACGAGCACCAAGTAAACGATGGCAATGGCCGCGAGCATGGCGAGACCGAGCTGGGTGAACGATTCTTGAATTTGTTCCGTTACCCCGCCGATGTCATACGACACACCGCTTGGCAGGTCGATCGCCGACACGCGTTCTTCAATCGCGGCCGATGCCTCGGTCGCTTTGTCCGTGCTGAGCTCGACGTTGACCCGGGCGAGGAGTTTTCCGTCACGTTGGACGAGCGTGTCCGGTGTTGTACCTTCTTCGACTTCAATGAAATCGGCGATTGGACGGGGACCGAACGGTGTCGTGATTTCTTGGTCTTGCAAGTCTTCGATGCTGTCATACGTGACTTGTTCGGTCGGGATGATGACATCGAGTTGTTTGTCATCGACCGTCACGCTGGCGAGCGGGCTTTGTTGGGCTTGGAACTGACCGATCGTTTGAGCGATTTGGAACGTCGAGACGCCGGCTTCCGCCGCTGCCTGTTGGTCGACTTTGAACGTGTACTGCACGTACGACTCGCGCAAATCAGACGTCGCTTGACGGACGTAATCGGACTCTTGTTCAATCGTCTCAATGAATGTCGGGACGATCGCCTCGAGATCTTCGAGCGAGTTCGCATACACGTTGTATGTTACGCCGCTCGTTGCTCCGCCGCCTGTGAAATCTTGTTCTTTCCATTCACCGGCCGGGGCGAGTTCGTTCAAGCGCTCGATGTCTTCAAGTTTGACATCGGCGAAATCTTTCGTGGCCGGATCGTACTGGACGATGAAGATTCCTTGCTTATTGTTTCCTGGATTGAGCGGGTTTTCACCGCCGACGGTGAACTGGACGTCGGTCGCATTCGGCTGTTCGTTCATGAAATAGTCTTCCGCCACTTCAGCTGCCGCGATTGAATCATCGAGCGTCTGGCCGGGCTCTGGGTCGAACGTGACGAACAGCGTCTTCTCCGAATCTTGGTTCAAGAAGTTGACGCCGATGGCCGGGACGAGCGCGAAACTACCGACCAAGAGGAGTGTCGCGAGACCGAAGACGACGAGTTTATGGTTGAGCGACCAGTCGAGGACACCGCGGTACCATTCCGCGAGCTTGCCTGGTCCTTCTTCCGGCTTTAACTTGTCCCGGTTCTTAAAGAACGAGTCGGCCATCATTGGAACGACCGTGATGGCGACGAGAAGAGACGCGAGCAAGGCAAAGACGACGGTCAAGGCGAACGGCAAGAACAGTTCGCCGACGAAGCCGGTCACGAAACCGAGCGGCAAGAAGACCGCGATCGTCACGACTGTCGAAGAAGCGATCGGAATAAATACTTCTTTCGTCGAGGCGATGATCAATTCTTTGCCGCGTAACGTCTCGTTCGGACGCGTGAGACGGCGATAAATGTTCTCGATGACGACGATCGAGTCATCGACGACGCGTCCGATGGCGACGGTCATCGCTCCGAGCGTCATGATATTGAGCGTAATGTCGAGTTGTTTCAAGACGATGAGTGCCATGAGAAGCGAGAGCGGAATCGAGATGACCGCAATGATCGTCGAGCGGACGTTACGAAGGAAGACAAGAATGATCAAGATGGCGAACAAGCCACCGAGCAGTGCCTTCGACACCATCGTCTCGACCGATTCTTCAATCGGTTGTCCTTGGTCGAGGGTAATCGAGACGTTCGCCGAGTCATACTCGGCCTCAAAGTCGTCTAAAATCGTTTTGACGGCGTTGACGACGTCGACCGTGTTCGCATCTTGCGTTTTGGTCACTTGAATGCCGATCGAGCGTTCACCATTCGAACGCGAAATCGACTCTTCGATCCCGCGGTCCTCGATGGACGCCAGTTCGCTCAAGGCGACCGTCGGCACGGCAGTTGGTACATCCGCCGGTAAATCTGTCGGAACGTCTGTCGGTAGGTCGGCTGGCAGTTGCGGTGCTTCGCCGGTCGGGAGCTCACTTGGTGTACCCGGTGCCTGTGGTGATTCAGCAGGTGAGTAGGGAATTTGTAAGTCGCGGAACGCTTCGAGCGTCTCCGACTTTCCGTCGATGACGACGGCTTGTTCCGTGTCCCCGAGTTCGTACAAACCGAGGGCGATACGGGCATCATTCGCTTGAATCAACTGTTTGACCGTATCTTCCGTCAAGTTGTATTCGGCGAGAGCAGCCTCGTCAAATTGGAGTTCGACGCGACGGATCTCTTGCCCGGCGATTTGGACGAGTTGAGCACCTTCGACTCCTTCAAGGGCAGGTTGTAGTTCTTCCTCGACGAGCTTCGTCAATTCAGCCAAATCGAGGCTTTCATCGGAGACGGCCGCCCCGATGACCGGGAAAGCGTCGAAACTGAGCCGTGACACTTGCGGGTCTTGGACGGCTTCCGGCAAATCGACGTTACTGAGCGCGTCTTTCACTTGCTGCTCGGCTGCTTCCATATCCGTGCTGAAATCGTAGTCGATTTGAATGTTGGAGGCGTTTTGGAATGAGCTCGAACGGACTTGTTCGACCCCGTTCAAACTTTTCAGCCGATCTTCGAGCACTGTGCTCACTTCATCAAGTACTTGCTCAGGTGAAGCACCTGGATAGATTGTCGTCACCGAGACGGTCGGTGTCGTGATGTCAGGCAGTGTCTCTAACTTCATCGTCAGGCCGGCGAAGATTCCGGCGGCCGTCAAGATAATCGTCATCAACCAGACTGCGAACTTGTTGTTGACGGAAAAGGACGTGATTTTTTGCATGGGGTTCAATTCTCCTCTGCGTGCGGATTAGGTTTCCGTATCGATACGGCGGGCTCGCTCGATCAACCGAGCGATGATTTGTTGTTTTAATTCGGTCGGAGGGACGCCGACATGAAAATGTTCAGACATCATCATCCCTTCGAGTGCATAACGGATGATCATCGTCTCGACCGGATCGCTCGTCTGTTGAAACTGCGCAAAGAACGTGTCGATGTCATGCTTCCATCGTTCGGCGTAGTCTTGATCGACAGCGAACAGCGTCAAAAAGGCAATCATCTTCTCAGCATCGATATGGAGTGAAGAACGTTCTGGGTACAACTTCGTCTCGTCAAACAGCCGCACGAACGCCTCGATTGGACCGTAACCCTCTAGTTGAAGCGATTCGTACATGTCGTTTTGTTCGGTCTGCAACCGCTCGACAATGGCCGTCAGTAACGCCTCTTTCGATGGATAGTGGTAAAGCAATCCACCCTTTGACACACCAGCCGTCTTGGCGACTTCATCTAATGTGAGCTGATGGACGCCGTGTTCCATAATGATATCGCTTGCCGCGTCTAACAGTTTTTGTTTCGTCACATTTGATCGGTTCGTCATCCCGTCACTCCTTTCTATACCGACCAGACGGTTTTTTCTTTTTCATCATAAGTGCCTCATCATTTTGAAGTCAAGAAATGATATCTTCAAAACTGTTAAGTTATAGATAAATAACTATTGGTAACGATTTCAAAAAAAGGTTGACGTGAGAATGATTATCAGTGATGATAGTAATTGAGAGTAATTATCATTACCAATAAACAGACTAAAACGTGGGGGACTTACACATGAACAAGAAGTATATGGCATTAGGACTTTCGGCAGCACTTACGACATCGTTGCTTGCGGCTTGTGCGAGCACGGAAGAGACAACGACGACAGGGGACAACGAAACGGCTGAAGAGTCGAAAGTCGTCAACGTCTACTCAAGCCGTCACTATGACGTCGACAAAGAGCTTTATAAACAGTTCGAAGAAGAGACGGGCGTCAAAGTCAACGTCGTCGAAGGAAAAGGCGAAGAGCTTCTTGAGCGTTTGAACACAGAAGGCGCGAATACGGAAGCGGATCTCTTCATCACAGCGGACGCAGGAAACTTGCACCAAGCGAAAGAGAATGGCCATCTTCAAGCGGTCGATAGCGATGTGCTTGAATCGAACATTCCGGAAAAATATCGTGATACGGATAACGAATGGTTCGGTCTCACGAAGCGCGCCCGTGTCATCGTCTATGCAAAAGACCGCGTGAACCCAGAAGACTTGTCGACGTATGAAGCGCTCACGGAAGAACAATGGAACGGCAAAGTACTCGTTCGTCCATCTGAGAACATGTATAACATTTCGCTCCTTGCTTCGTTCATCGAAGTGAACGGTGTCGACAAGGCGAAAGAATGGGCTGAAGGCATGGTCAACAACTTCGCGCGTGACCCACAAGGGAACGACCGTGACCAAGCGAAAGCCGTTGTGGCCGGAGAAGGCGATGTCGCCATCATGAACACGTACTACATGGGTCTCATGTTGAACTCGGAAGACGCGGAAGAGAAGAAAGTCGCTGAAGAGCTCGGTGTCTTCTTCCCGAACCAAGACACGACAGGGACACACGTCAACGTCTCAGGGATTGCGATGACAAAAGCATCGAAAAACTCGGAAAACGCGAAGAAACTCATGGAGTTCATGTCTGACCCGTCAGCGCAAGAGCAGTTCGCAAGTGCGAACTTCGAATACCCAGTCAACGAATCAGTCGAGCCGAACGAGCTCCTCAAATCATGGGGTGAGTTCAAAGAACAAGACATCAACTTGTCTGTTCTCGGTGAAAATCAGCAAGAAGCCATCCGCATCTTCAACGAAGCCGGTTGGAAATAAGACGACTTCGGCTTGAACAAATGTTCAAGCCGGAGGTTTTTCTGTTTCCGGACAGTCTGACGGTACAACGAGTGGCCGGAAACTGATATGATGGGACAGGAAGTGATTGAACGAAAGAATGGGAGCGGTACGGCATGAACTGGTATGCGATGAAACGACAATTGAATGGATGGGCCATCTTGAGCTTTATCGCCTTGTTGTTCATCGTCTTGCCCGGCGTCGTCGTGCTCGTCGAGCTGTTCGCGCCAGTGAACGACAACTGGCAACATATACGCGAATATTTATTGCCGCGTTACGTCCGCAACACACTCTTCATCATGCTCGCGACCGGCGTCTTGACGACCATCATCGGGACGAGTCTCGCGTGGTTCGTGACCGTGTACGATTTCCCGTTCCGTCGATTCTTCAAATGGGCGCTCATTTTACCGCTCGCGATTCCCCCTTACATCGGGGCGTATACGTATCACGGGATTTTGAACTATACCGGGGTCATTCAGACGACACTTCGGAACGACTTTGGGATCACCGTGAATCAGTCTTATTTCAACATCATGACGATTCAAGGGACGATTTTTATCTTCACCCTGTTCTTGTATCCGTACATCTATACGATCACACGTGCGTTTCTCCACAACCAGTCGTCCTCGATGATCGAGAACGCCCGCATCCTTGGACGCGGGTCGTGGGATATCTTCTTTACCGTCGTCATCCCGATCTCTCGCGTCGCCATTATCGGCGGCGTCAGCCTCGTCTTGATGGAAGTGTTGAACGATTACGGGGTCGTGAAGTACTTCGGGATCCAAACGTTCAGCACGGCGATCTTCAGCACATGGTTCGGGATGAAAGATACGTCTTCGGCGCTCAAACTCGCCGGCACGCTCATGATTCTCGTCATCGCGATTCTGACGATGGAACGGCTCGTCCGGGGACGAAAACAGTTCAGCTATGCGACGACGAAAGTGAAGCCGCTCAAGCCGAGACCGCTGAACGGATGGCATCGTTACGCCGTGCTCGGCTACGTGGCGACGGTGTTCGGGATTGCGTTTCTCATCCCGTTCGTCCAGCTCATCGCTTGGACGGTACTGACGTTCGAGCAAGTGTTCACGGCCGCATTCTTCCGACTCGTCTGGAACACCGTGAGCGTCGCGTTCATCGCGACGGTAATCATTCTCGTGTTTGCACTCATCATCGCCAACTATACGCGGCTGTTCCCGTCGAACATGACGCGGGTCATCTCGAAAGTGACGACACTCGGCTATTCGATTCCGGGAGCGGCGATCGCTATCGCCGTTATCACGTTGTTCTTACTATTGGATGAATGGGTGCTAAAAGCAGCGCTCGCGCTAGACTTAGGTCAGACGTTCGTATTCCGCACGACGCTCATCATGCTCATTTTCGCGTACGTCATCCGCTTCCTCGCCATCGGGTACAACTCGATCGAGAGCGGGTTCGAGAAAGTCGGAAAGTCGTTCACCGAGGCGTCGCGCATGCTCGGGTGGGGAACGGTGCAGACGTTCTTCCGGGTCGATATCCCGATGATCAAAGGGGCGATCATGAGCGCGTTCATCCTCGTCTTCATCGACATTATGAAAGAGTTGCCGCTGACACTGTTTTTACAACCGTTCAACTTCTCAACGCTTGCGACTCAAGCGTTCAAATATGTCAGTGACGAGAAAATTCATGAGGCCGCGCTCGCCTCGATCGTCATCGTGCTCATGAGCGGATTGTTGATCTTTGTTTTCCATAAGGTGCTTGATAAGGAGGCCGACTAATGTTTGTTCAAATCAACGATTTACACTTCAGCTATAAAGGTGCGCATGCCGAGACGATCAAAGGGTTCTCGCTCTCGATCACGAAAGGTGAGATTGTATCGCTCCTCGGTGACAGCGGTTCGGGGAAAAGTACGATTTTACGCCTCATCGCCGGTCTCGAGATGCCGAATCAAGGTGTCGTCGTCGTCAACGATTGCGTCTGTTGTGACGACTGCCAGTTCATGCCGCCTGAACAACGCGGTGTCGGCATGGTGTTTCAGGACTATGCACTGTTCCCGCACATGACCGTTGAAAAGAACATCCGGTTCGGCCTCCACAAACTGAGCCGGAAAGAACGGAACGAACGGGTCGAGGAGATGCTTGCGCTCGTAAACTTGTCTGAGTTCCGTCATCGGTATCCGTACGAGTTGAGCGGTGGTCAACAGCAGCGTGGCGCGCTCGCGCGTGCGCTCGCACCAAGACCGTCGTTGTTGATTCTAGATGAACCGTTCAGTAACTTGGACACATCGCTTCAGCACCGGATCCGCGACGATTTGCGCCGGCTCTTGAAACAGACGGGCACGACGACAATCTTTGTCACGCACGACGAGGAAGACGCGGAAGCGCTCGCCGACCGCATCGTCTACCTCGGAGAAGGAAAAATCAAGAAACAGATCATGACAGAGAACAACAAGACGTTCAATCCGCAAATCCCATGTTTCGTGTAACAGAAAAGCTCCCACAGGACGGTCGTCCTGCGGGAGCTTTTTACGTTCACTTCGTCGTCTCAGAAGGGCTCGACTCGTTCCCGAGCCGATCGATCGCCGTCACGTAATACGTCGCTTGCTCATTCGTCACTTCGACGCTTTTACGAGCGTGTGACGGTACGCTCTCGATCCGCGTCGCGTCTCCAGCGATGACTTCATAGACACGGTAGCCGATGACGGCGTCGTCGCGGACCGCGTGCCACGTGAGCAAGTTACCGCTCAACGTGACATTCGTCGGGGCGTCGAGTTCAACTTCCGTATTCATCTCGCTATCGACAAGCTCCGTATAGACGACGAAACGTTGGTCGTAGCCGCCATCCCCGAACGTGCCGGAACACGTGATCAAGTTCAAGTTGCGATGCGACGTCGCTCCAAAAATCTCTTCGATCGGAGCGTTGCTCGTATCATAGCTTTCTGTCTTTGTGACGCGAAACGTCAACGTATTGCCGTTCTCGTCGATGATCGCCACGTCATCGCCCGCCTTCAGCTGATCGAGTTCATAAAAGACGGCAGGCCCTGTCTTACTGTCCACATGTCCGGCAACGACGGCGTTGCCTTTACTGCCAGGTTTGACACCGGGTTCGAACCAGCCGACTTGATCTTCATCAGTTGGTACGCCCATCTGTCCGTTGTCGAGCACGCCGACTTGTTCGATGGCGGTGTCGACAGCGATGCTCGGGATTTGAATACGGACAGGTGTCGCGGCTTTGGCACTTTCCTCTTCTTCGGCTAATCTGAGCTTCTTCACCTCTTCCTGTAGAAGTGAGAATTCAGCCGTTAAATCTGGGCTCTCCTCTATTTGTTTTTCTTCTACAGGTGGTGACGACGATTCTTGGGCGCTCGTCCACGTCCAGAAGCCAAAACAAAACAGAGAGAGCGCCAGAAACAAATGGCGCTTGTTCATGGGCTCCCTCCTTATTGGTTATTGAACAGATTCTTTACGGTTGCGAAGTGTGACAAAGGCGAGTAAGATTCCGCCAAGTACAGCAAGGCCAGCGTAGAGGGTGTTCATCGATTGTGTTTGTGCACCACCGAGACCTGTCTCAGGCATCTCTTCAGGCATCGTCGTTTCAGCGAACTTGTCAGGCATTTGTGTCACGATCGCGTTACCGAGTGTTTCACCAACACCGAACATGAACGCATAGCCTTCACGGAATGACATCCAAGCCGCGTCCGCGTCACCGGCTACATACTGATCGAACGTTTGAAGCACGAGTGCCTCGTGTTGCATGATCGCTTCTTGGCCAGCTGCTTGTGGCAAGTTGCCTTCTGTCGCCGCATCGAGGAACGTGCTGAAGTCGACAGCGAACTGATCGAGTTTCATACGTGCTTCTTCGATTTTAGCTTCGTCGCCTTCGAGTGTGGCGGCGACGATATCACCTTGAGCCGTGATGTGGTTGCCGTTCCATACTTTCTCGAACTGGGCCGCGCCTTCGTCACCATAGACCGAAGCGATTGCTGCTTTGAAGTCGAGTGTGTTCTGGTCTTCAGCCCAGCTCACGTAGTCGAAGTCTTCCGCTTTATCATAACCTTTCTGCATGCCGATCGCAGCGAGGGCGAAGTGTTCACCAGCGAGGCTATTCAATGTCGAACGGAGCTCGACGGCCGGTGTGTCGGCTGGTGTGTCGAACTTGTCAGGCATTTGTGTGACGATGGCGCCAGAGAGTGCTTTACTGATGTCGAACATGAGTTTGTAGCCTTCACGGTACGTCATGTAAGCCGACTCATAGTCACCGGCTACATAGTTGTCGAACACTGAGAGAACTTGATCTTCGTGAAGCTCGAGTACGTCAGCCGCTGCGTCTTTTGGAAGGTTCCCTTCTGTCGCTGCATCAAGGAACGTTGAGAATTCTTCGACGAACTCATCGACTTCCGCTTCCGCTTCAGCACGGAGTTCTTTGTCGTCCGACTTGGCCGCTTCGACGAAATCAGCCGAGTAGTCGTTATGACCAGCGAAGATGTCTTCGAACTGGGCCGCGCCTTCGTCACCATAAATCGAAGCGATGGCCGGTGTCATGTCGAGCGCGTTTTGATCGAGTGCTTTCATCGCGACTTCGGCGTCAGGTGCCCCGTCGTACGCTTTCATCATCGAGGTGACCGCTAAGACGTAGTGCTCAGACAGCAACTGATCGAGTGTCGCTCGAAGGTCTCCAGCTGGTGTGCTCGCTGTCGGTGCGTGATCTGCCGCCTGGGCATTGATTGGGACGAGTAATCCTAACGCTAATGCCGGTGCTACAATTTTGTTCATTGTTTTCTTCTTCATGTGAATCGCTCCTTTTTTTGTGAGTGTTGTCGTTGTTTACACCCATCTAACGGAGCGGTTCAAAAAATGGATCACTTTTTTTATTCTTTTTTTTCGTTTTTTTGTTGAAGTGTGCGATAAATCCCTGGTGCGACGCCATATTTCCGTTTAAAAATCCGGTGGAAATAAGGGTACGTCCGAAAACCAGACAGCTCGGCGATCCGTTCGAGCGAGTGTTGTGTATATCGCATTTGTTCTTCGGCGAGTTGCAACCGGATCGACTGGGCGTATTCGATAATCGTCATCCCGGTCACTTCTTTGAACAAGTGGACGGTCCGCGACACGCTCAAGTCGACAGCGTCGGCGACGTCAGCGATTTTAAAGTCGGTGGTGACGTTTCCTTCTATATAACGCATCATCCGGGACACGACCGGGGGACGGGTGTTCGACCGGACGTCGACCATCGCGCGGTCGAGCATGAGCAGGAGGGCCTCAATCAACGTTTCCATCAAGGCGGTGCTCTGTTCATCCGTGGGCCGTCTCGCTTCTTCGGTGACGTGTTGCCAAAGCGAGAGCAGGCGGGGGTCAATCGAGATTGAGGTGAGCCGGGAACGATTTCCCGTTGCCCACCATGCGTCGAGCGTCGGGCCGGCACAAAATAAATGGTAGTCGCCGCTTGCGGGAGTGTCGATGTTCAACTCATAGTAGTCTCCTGGTTTGACGAGCAACAGATCACCGGGACGTGCGACGTACGTCTCCCCATTGACGAGAATCCGGGCTGAGCCTTCTGTCTGCAAGCGGATCAAGTACGTGTCTAATCGGTTGGCGAACGGAAAAGTATATACGGCAGTATGATACGAATAGCCACAAAAGCCAATTTCCATCGAGTCACTCCTTTATAATAGCAAGATTGTGCATATATCGATCATATCATGAATGGGCACGGGCGTCGGGACAGGGTACGATGGTGACGTCAGATTGAACCGATGAGGAGGAGATATATATGAAACAATGGTGGAAAGAAGCGGTCGTCTATCAGATTTATCCGCGCAGCTTTAACGACTCGAACGGGGACGGGATTGGGGACATCCCAGGAATCACGGAAAAAATGCCATACTTGGCTGAACTCGGGATTGATGTCATTTGGCTATCGCCGGTGTACGATTCGCCGAACGATGACAACGGTTATGACATCCGTGATTATCGTGCCATCATGGACGAGTTCGGGACGATGGCCGATTTCGATACGATGCTTGAAGAAGCGCACCGTCACGGCATCAAAATCATGATGGACCTCGTCGTCAACCATTCTTCCGATGAACACCATTGGTTCATGGAATCTCGTTCGTCTAAAGATAGCCCGTATCGGGACTACTACATTTGGAAAAAAGGCGAGAACGGTCAGCCGCCGACGAACTGGGGCGCGTTCTTTGGCGGCAGTGCGTGGGCGTATGACGAAGCGAGCGACGAATACTATTTGCACTTGTTCAGCAAGAAGCAACCGGACTTGAATTGGGAGTCGGAGACGCTTCGTCGTGAAGTATACGACTTGATGACGTACTGGCTCGATAAAGGCGTCGATGGTTTCCGGATGGACGTCATCAACATGATCTCAAAAGACCAAAGTTATCCGGATGGCGAGACGCGCGGCACCGGGTACGGGGATGGGACACCGTTCTTCTTCAATGGACCGCGGATCCATGAGTTCATGCAAGAAATGAACCGTGAAGTGCTGTCGAAGTACGATACGATCACGGTCGGCGAGATGCCGGGTGTAAGCGTCGACGAGGCGAAACTGTATACGGCCGAAGACCGCGACGAGTTGAACATGGTGTTCCATTTCGAGCACGTCGACGTCGGTAGCGGCAGTTTTGGGAAGTGGAATCCGACCGATTGGAAGCTGACGGACTTGAAGACGATTTTCTCGCGTTGGCAAGAAGGACTCGAGGAAGAAGGGTGGAATAGTCTGTATTGGAGTAACCACGATCAACCGCGCGCCATCTCGCGTTTCGGCAACGATTCAGATGAGTACCGTGTCGTCTCCGGCAAGATGCTCGCAACCCTTCTCCATATGTTGAAAGGCACACCTTACATTTATCAAGGGGAAGAGTTCGGGATGACGAACGTCGCGTTCGATTCGATCGACAAGTACCGTGACATCGAGACGCTCAATGCATACCGTGATTACACATCGAACGGACTGTTGACGCACGAGGAGATCTTCCGCGGCATCCACGCCCGCGGACGTGATAACTCGCGGACGCCGGTCCAATGGTCGGCTGAAGCGCAAGCGGGATTCACGACCGGCACACCGTGGATTGACGTCAACCCGAACTACGTCGAGGTGAACGCGGAAGCGGCACAGAACGATCCGGACTCGCTCTTCCATTATTATCGTCAGCTGATCGCAATGCGGAAGCAGAATCCGGTCGTCGTCTACGGGAAGTATGAGTTACTGCTTCCGGAAGATGAGGCTGTCTATGCGTTCACCCGCAAGCTCGACGGGGAGACGTGGCTCGTCCTATGTAACTTCTCGGACGAGACGCAAGAGCGAACGCTTCCGCATGAAGTGAAAGAACGTGTCATCGGCAATATGGAACCGATCGAACCGTTCACGCTTCGTCCGTACGAGGCACAAGTGTACAAACTATGACAAAAAACTCGCCCGAGCGGCGAGTTTTTTTCAAGCGTATATATTCTCCCTTGCAATCGGGAATAGGAAAAATAGACTCTGACTTGCAAAGGGGGAAACGAGATGAAGACGTTGATCGCGTATACGTCGCGTTACGGTACGAGCGAGAAAGTCGCCCATCTTTTGGCTGAACGCCTGTCTGGAAACGTCCACGTTCAAAATTTGGTCGACGAGCCGGACGTCGATTGGGAGACAGTCGACCATGTCATCGTCGGAGGATCCATTCGGATGGGGAAAGTCCAAGACGAGTTGACGGACTGGTTGAAGCAAAACGAGGTGCCATTGCTCGAACGCCCGCTCGGGTTATATTTGTGCGCCGGCACGCCGACCGCGGCAGAACGGCAACGGGAGCTCGAGGGCGCGTACGGGGAACCGTTGCGGACGCACGCCTATTTCGTCGAAGTCGTCGGCAGTGGCTATGATTTTGAGCGGATGGGGTTCCTCGACAAAGCCATCGTGCGCATGATGGCGAAGCAGACGGTCAGCTCCCTCAACTTGGATGAAGCGCGGATAAACGAGCTTGTCGAGTCAGCTCAAGCGTCGTTACGCACCCGTTCTGAAAATCCGTAAGCAAATAAGTCGTGGGCTTCAAGCGGACTATGAGTGGAGATGAGAGCATCTCCGCTCTTTTGTTCGCCTTCAATGTGGGTGAGCACGACATCCGTCAAACGGCCACCGACTTTAATGGCGATCGGTGCCGAATGCCGGCACGTCACTTCTTCGACGGTGACACGGTCAGTCCGGTTTGCCCCCCCGAACAGTTCGATGTCGGCGCGTCCTGATACGAAGCCGCTCGTCGCGATCCGTTTCAAGCGGACGTCTCGTGACTTATACTGAACGGCTAAGGCCGGATTGCCTTCATAATCGTAGGACGGATCACCGATGGCCGTGAACCCGTTAATGAATACGTCTTGATAGGCGGACACGACGAGACTGCGCGGAGACGACCGCTCGTATAGCACGGACCGGACCGGCTCGATGGAGACCAAGTTCGTGCCTGAGATGAAACGGGCCGTCTTCGAGTCCGGGTCGTCCGCCAAGTGGTGGCCGATATGGCGGAAATTATACGAACGGTTGTCATGGTATGAGACGTGGCCGAAAATATGGACGTCGTGGGCGGCCGAGGACGTCGCATGTGCTTTTACCTCGATCCCGCCGAAACACCCCTCGGTCATGTTATTGACGAGCACGACATGCCGAGACCCGTCATCGACTTCGATTCCGTTTGAATTCGAGAATCCGGCCGTGTGCGTCCGGCCGTGTGGGTGATGACAGTAACAGTTCGTGACGTAGATGGCGTCACTATGATGGGTCGTGATGCCGTCGTCCCCATAGTTCGTCGCCTCGCAACGATCGAGCCAGATGTAGCGGCTTCCTTTCGCCGCCCGTAAGCCGTCACCGAGATAGTGGTAGTGGGGGGCGGTAATATCAAACGCATGCAGTCCAGCGTTTTTCGACGTGACGTGGTGAACCCAGCCGAATGTGACGTGAGCGAACGTCAACGCGCTTGAAGCCGTGTCTCCGCTAGACGTCCGGTCCACGGCTCCGAGCCGGTCGACGTTCCAATCGAGTGTCAGATGCGCGACTTCAATATGATGGTTTCCGAGAAACGGGGTCGCATTCCGGAGCAGTCGCCGGTGTTTGGGTGCCCGGTCGTCGAGCTTGATCGTCGTCTGATCCTGCCCGGCCCCTTCGAGCACACAATTCGACGGGACGCGGATGCCCCGGACGACATAGACGCCAGCTGGGACGTACACATGACGGTATGAGCGCAGGGCCAGGCGAAAAGCGAGCGTACAGTCGGTCTTGCCGTCCCCCACGGCGCCGTACTCGGTCACATCGATGCGTCGAGTCGTCGCTTGTCTCAAGTTTAAGTACTCGGCATCGAGCCGGCGCATCCAGACGGGGCGGACGAGATCGTCGACGATTTCAAGCGGGAGGGAACTCGTCACGGGGGCAATGCGTTCCGTCAGCGGGATGCGTGACGCATACGTCTTCCGTTGATCGGGATAACGGTCCCGTCTCGTCGCCGCGTGCCAAGCGAGCGTGTCGGAAAGCAATTGATCTTCGTTCCAACTGGAATGGGCTGCGATGCTTGCGCGAATATGTTTCGGGTTGATTGGGTCCATCATCTTGTTTCTCCTCCTAGCAATCGATTCACTTGAATCTACCCGTTTTCAAAGTATTTTTAGCAAACCGAAGTATTTAGTAGACAGAAGCATTTATCCGTGGTATATTACATATGTGCTTAATTAAGAATAGCTGGAAACATAATTCACAATCGCTTGGGATTATTTTTCATGAAAGATAATCCAACAAGGTTTGTGCTTTTTTTTGGTCAGTTTTTTCTAGTAAGGCACTACTAGAACGCACAGCGTTTATTTCAGGAGGGTTCATTATGAACACAGGTAAAGTAAAATGGTTTAACTCAGAAAAAGGTTACGGCTTCATCGAAATGGAAGGCGGAGACGACGTATTCGTACACTTCTCAGCAATCCAAGGCGACGGCTTCAAGACACTTGAAGAAGGCCAAGCAGTAACTTTCGAAATCACTGACGGAGCTCGTGGCCCACAAGCTTCTAACGTTGAAAAAATCTAATCTTCCTTTCTAAGGAATTTTATAACCTGCTCGCTTCGGCGAGCAGGTTTTTTTGTGTCCATGCGTTTAATCGCTTGCCCCCGGGGAAAGAGTATACGAGTGACGATCACAAGGAGGTTATTTGGAATGGATGCATTGCAAACAGCAAAACAAATTCTAGATCATAGTAACGTGGGCACGATGGCTACTGTCTATAAGGGGAAGCCGCACAGTCGCTACATGACGTTTTTTCATGATGATTTGACGCTCTATACCGCAACCTCAAAAGATACGGATAAAGTGGATGAGTTGAAAAACAACCCGTACACACACATTTTGATCGGTTATGACGGGGATGGCGTCGGAGACACGTATCTCGAGATTTTAGGTGAGACGACCGTTTCCGATGACGAATCGATGAAAGAGAAAGTATGGAACGAAAAATTAGAAGGTTGGTTCGACGGCCCGGACGATCCGAAACTCGTCATCTTGAAAATCTCACCGCAATCGATGCGGGTGATGAACAAAAAAGGTCAACCGCCTCAAGAAGTGACTTTATAAAAGAAAGAAGAGACGTCGGAAAGGACGTCTTTTTTTTGTTGACCAATTTCCAAAAAGTGACTGACTTGTGTCACACATATGAACGAAGCGTGAACGATTGTCATAACCTATGTGAATGAATGAACATGGATGGTATATTGTGAATGTAATCACATATAAGCCATCATTCAACCATTCAAAGGGAGGAATTATCATGTTCACAAAGTTTTGGCAAAACCATAACATCGCGACCGGCATCTTGACCGTACTCCGGATCTGGCTCGGTTATCACTGGCTCACAGCCGGATGGGGCAAAGTAACAGGCGACTTCGCCTCAGGCGGGTATCTTCAAAACGCGGCGTCGCTCGCAACAGGTGACCATCCAGCCGTCGCAGGATGGTGGGCCGCATTCCTTGAAGGGTTCGCAATCCCGAACGCTGCGTTGTTTGACATTTTGATCCCGTACGGTGAGGTCCTTGTCGGTCTCGGACTTTTGCTCGGTGCCCTCACTCGCAGCGCCGCTTTCTTCGGTCTCGTCATGAACATGGCGTTCTTGCTCTCGGGTACGGTCAGCACGAACCCGACGATGCTCATCGTCTCGGTCCTCATCCTCGTCGCCGGCTACAACGCTGGTAAAATCGGTGTCGATGGCTTGTTCCTTCGTAAATTCGTAGAAACAAAAGTTATGCACCGTTCACCAAATCGTCAAATAGCGTGACGAATTTATGAAGTTCTCCTGTGACAAACTGCTCGTTCTTCGGCTACGATGAACGTAGTATGGATTGAAAAGGAGAACAATCATGAATGCTACACAATTCAAATGGCTCGGATATACGGAAGGAATGTCATTCCTTCTCCTCTTATTGATCGCGATGCCGCTCAAGTATTTGGCAGGCATGCCGCTCGCCGTCAGCATCGTCGGAGCGGCTCACGGTTTCTTATTCGTCGCTTACGTGGCAGCCGCCGTCTACATGGCGTGGCGCTTCAGCTGGGGCTTCAAAGTGTTAGTCCTCGCGGTCATGGCGTCGGTCATCCCGTTTGGACCGTTCCTATTAGAGAAGCGAGTCCTTCCATCAACAGAAAAGACATCGAACTGAAACACGTTCGATGTCTTTTTTTGTTCATTGATGGGCGGACGCACTTTCAGATTCCACGAGGACGACGGCCTTCTCCGCAGCGATGTCATGGCGAATCCGATGCATCGCGATCAACGTGAGCGACAGTAGGCAGATCATGCAAATCGTATACAGGGATGCGGTCGATAACCACTCACTGAGCGCACCGAATAACACAAACCCGAGCGGTGTGATGCCCAAGGCGAGTGATTCGAGAACCCCCATGACGCGACCGAGATAACTCGGTTCCGTGTTCGTCTGTAAAAACAGCTGGATCGGAATATTGACGCGGAGAATGAAAAATCCGCTCAGCAAGGCGAACCCTGTCAGGAAGACGATGGCCGGTGTGACCGAGAAGTCGAAATAAAGCGGGATGGCCGGGGCGATGAACAGGCAACTGGTGACGAGGAGAGCCGTCCGCGTCGTCGCTAAACGATATTTGATTCGAAATACCGGTAACGCATGGGTGAGTGAGGCGACTAAGAAGCCGACGGCGAACATGCTTTCTAAAAAACCGAACTGCAAAGGACTGACTCCGATTTCTTGTAATGCGGCAATCGGGAATAGTACTTCTGAAGCGACGAAAAAGAAGTTGAGGAACGCCGCCAGAACGGTCAACGTCCACAGAATTCGTTGTCGCTTCAAATACCGAAAGCCGGAACGGACGTCGTCCCATGTCGATTGATCGGTAGGGACATGTTCATAAGCTCGGAACGCGAGGCGGGTGGCGAACAAGGCGGCAATGATGAACAAGAAGGAAGAGCTGAACAGGAATGCGGAGACAGGTAGCAACGTGAACAACGCGCCGGCTAAAAGTGGCGTACCGATGCTCGAGACGGAGATGATGCTCTGAATGAGTGAGTTTGCGCGTTGGAGTCCGTCTTCGTCGAACAAGAGTGGGATCGAACTGTTCAGCGTGACAGACAAGAAAGTGGAGACGATAGAAAGCAGACATGTAATAATCAAGAAAGCAGGAACACCGAACGTCCAGACAAGACTTGCGAGCCCGGCCAAGAAAAACAGCAGACCGTTCAGTGATTCCATCGTAATGATGACGCGCTTGCGGTTCAATTTGTCGGCATACGCGCCGGCAAACGGGGAAAGTAAGACACGCGGCAACGTTCCTGCGAGTAAGACGAGGGCGAACTGAAGCCCTGACCCTGACGTCGTGAGCACTGTCAATCCGGCGACAAACGTGAACAAGCTTGAGGCGAACAGTGACATGAACTTTCCGAGCAACAATACATACAAATTTGATGATGTGGTCGTCATACCGATTCTCCTTTACTATTAAGTTCAACCTGATTTAACTTTATAGTAAACGATAGAAACCCGTTTGTATACAAAAAAGTTCAATTAAATTTAACTTTTGAGAGGTGCCTTATGATTGGACAACGTATTAAAGCGTTACGAAAAGAAAAAAAGTTGACCCAAAGTCAACTCGCCGAAGGGATCATCACGAAATCGATGCTCAGCATGATCGAGAATGGGAAAGCCGAGGCATCGATGCGCAGTCTTAGAGAGATTGCGAAACGTTTGGAGGTGCCAGTGCAGTCTCTGCTTGTCGATCCAAAAGAAGAAGAATTACAACGACTTGTGGAGGAAATCGAGTATGCTCAATTAAGTCTCAACCCTTGGACGGAAGAAGCGACAATCGAGGCGCTAGAAGCCTATATATCGACAGAAATGAATTCGGTGTGGCAAGGAAAAGCGTTCGTGATCATAGGTGACAACATGGAGCACGACAAGAATCGTGATAAGTTGCTGTCCTACTATGATCGGGCCATTTCGATATTTGAGCGGCTTGGTGAAAAGAGTGAGCTAGTGATGGCGCTCATTGGGAAAGCCTATTACTATATCCTCTGGAATCAGTTTGACGAAGCGAGCGCGCAGATCGAACAAATGGAGCTTATGGACGTTCGGAATATGTCATCGAGGACACGGACGGAATATAGCATGCTTCTCGTCATGAAGGAACTGACGTATGATGGGAATCTTCAAGGTGCCATCGGTCATTTAGACGGCGCTTTGAGACATATGCATCAAACTCGGACGTATTATCGAGCTGACGATGTTCATCGAACGATTGCGCTATGTTCGTTGTATCTTAAAGACGAACAACGCATCAACGAGGCAGTTTTAAAAGCGAGGCAGTATATTCAGTTCACGGACGATCACGTGGCGAAAGTACGCCTGACATTGTCGGAAGCACTATACGCGATTCATTATCGACGTGTCGAACAACTTGGGCATCACATTCAAGAGATGGAGCGGTTGTTAGCCGATGACTATACGTTTGTCGCTGCGATTGAAATGTCCAAAGGTGTTTATCATGCGATGAAAGGAAATAAAGAATCTGGAGATGCTGCATTCGATTCTTTATGGAACGGTATGGATGGTTGGAAGTCGCATAGCTTGATTGATCAGGCCGTCTACTTTGAGGGTGTATTGATTGGGGCTAGCTATGGATGCGGGATTGATTTGGTACCGTCTATCCAGGAAGCTGTCGAGAAGTTTCCGAACGGGTTTTATCGGACACATTTGACCGATTTGCTACAAAAAATCAAGGGCTGACGCATCAGCCCTTGAACGTTTGTATGAGTGTGCCTTTCCCGTCTTCGACTTGAATCGAGGCGTGGGCACCGTTGACGAGCGTGAGTTGAGGCGGCACATGGCCGCAGTCGATGTCATAGATGATCGGCACGTCGAGCATCGTCTGAAGTTCAGCGTAGACATCTTCGGCCGTATATCCTTGCACCGGTTGTTGTGCTTCGCTCCGTCCGAACAAAATACCGCTCGTGTGATCGAACCAACCGGCCCACTTCATTTGAAGGAGGGTCCGTTTGAGTGCGGGCACATCGAATTCAGCGTTCTCGAAGTACCAAAGGATCGGTTCGCCGTTCAATCGGTCCCGTTGAAACGAAGCGATGTCGCCATAAGGCGTCCCGATTGTATGCAAGAGGACATCGATACAGCCGCCGAGCAAGCGTCCGGTCGCTTCATTGCCGCCGATCGACTTCCATTCTGTCGTCTCGGTCAAATGATAGATGTGCGGACTTGGGTTTCCGTGTTGCCATTCTTTTTGATAGTGCTCAGAGGCACGTTGAATGACCGTCTCGCCTTCTTTTGCCGAGATGACGTCGAGCCAGCGTGAACTCGTCTCGTCCCATTCCTCACCGCGAAGATCGACGAGATTCGTCCCGTGCGCGGAGGCAATTCCGGTCTTTAGCGTATAGACGAACAAAAACAAACTGACATCGGAATAACCGAGCATCCACTTGGCGGGCAGCCTATCCCAGTCGATTTGGTCTAAAATTTCAATCAAGAGTGTCCCGCCCCATGGCGGGATAATCAAATCAATCGCTTCGTCTTGAAATAATGCCGTCAACTCACGGGCTCGGACGTCCGCCGGCGCCGACTTCGCGTTTGACTGCGTCCAGCTCGACGGCTGGAAGCGTAACGTGAAACCACGACGCGAGAACGTCTTCTCCGCTTCATGCAGTAAGTGGTGGAGTTCGGTCGGGATGCCGGACGACGGTGCGGTGACACCGACCGTTCTGCCGGTTAATTGTGGATAGTGAATCATGCGAGCCTCCTGTGGATAAGTAGTGGGATTAAGTGTGGAATCGGGTTATCCACATGTGGACAAGTCACTTTTGACGCATGTGCTCCGCATGGCGGATGCCCCACGCGTTCATCGTCTCGAGTACCGGGATGAGCGTTTTCCCGTATTCGCTCAATCGATAGTCGACGCGAGGCGGGACTTCCGGATAGACGGTCCGAATGATGATGTCTTGCTCTTCTAAATCACGAAGCTGGGCAGTCAATATTTTTTGGCTAATGTTCGGCAGCGAACGCTTCAGCTCGCTGAACCGGAGTGTGTCGCCGTTGATAAGCGCGAGCAGGATCGAGTGTTTCCATTTCCCGGTGATCAGTTCGAGCGCCGTATCGACTTCGCAGCTTGATATTTTCGTCACGAGCTTCCCCCCTTCACTAGTATCTTTTAAGTAACTATACCACCTTTTTGTGCCGTCTTCTGTCGATTTCACTTAACGGGTATACTGAAGATAGAGGTGAGAAAACATGAAGTTAACCAATATCAAACTTGGCGCCGTCACGTTGCGCGTCAATGATTTAGAAACGATGAAAACGTTCTACGAACGCGTCATCGGAATGGCTGTGCTTGAAACGACAGTCGATCGCGTCACGCTCGGAACGAGTGAAATGGCGCTCGTCGTCTTACATGAAGTGAAAGGTGTTCGCCCGAATCTACGCACAGCCGGTTTGTTCCATATGGCGATTTTGTTGCCGGATCGCATCGAACTCGGGCGCATCCTCCGTCACTTGATCGAGCAACGGATCGAAGTCGGGCAAGGTGACCATTTGGTCAGTGAGGCGTTTTACTTGAGTGATCCGGAAGGTAATGGCATCGAACTGTACGCCGATCGCCCCCGCGAACAATGGGAATATGAAGCGAATGGACACGTAAAGATGGCGACGGATCCGGTCGAGTACGAATCGATGCTCGAAGCGGCAGCCGACCGACCGTTCAGCGGTTTACCGAACGGGACGACGATGGGACACGTCCACTTTAAAGTACGTTCCCTTGAAGCGGCGAAGTTATTCTATCAAACTCGCCTCGGTTTCACCGTGACGACTGATTCGTACCCGGGCGCGTTGTTCCTCGCGGCCGACGGCTATCATCACCATATCGGGACGAACGTATGGGCTCGTCCGAGTGAGCCGATGGGTGAAGAGGCCGGTCTAGAGGCGTGGACGTTGCTCGTCGACGCGGCGACGAACCGCGAACTTGGAGGAACGAACCCGGAATGGTCGCTCACCGACGAAGATGGAATCACGGTCAATATAAAAAGCGTGGACTGATGTCCGCGCTTTTTAGCGTGCTGAAATTTTCTTTTGACTCGAATCAAACGAGAGACGAATACCGCGTTTTTGATACGCTTGTTCGACTCGTTTTGAATTGATGCTGAGCTCGAGATGAGCCAGCTTCAAATGTTCGAGTTCTGGCACCGTGACATCGAGACGGACGAGCTCCATGTTGCGCTCGGCTTTCTTGCGGGTGCGTCTCAAGTTACGGGGCACTTCCTCTGACGTCAGTGCCGCGATCGTTTCATTGATTTGTTGTCGCTTGTCGCCTTTGACGCTGAGCGCGGTATACAATTTCTCGAGCGAACCAAATCGCTTGATCAACTGTACCGACTGACTCTCGTCAAGTCCCGCCACAGGCGGAATCCCGTCGGAACGGTCCCCGGTCAACGCTTTGACGGCGGAGAGTTGTTTTGGCTTCAAGCCTTCATAGAGTGCTGCAATTTCTTCCGGACGAATTTCGAGATGTCGCTTGAGCGGAAGCGGACGGTTGTCTTTAATGTCACAACGCGCCTGCATTTGTTGCAGTTCTTGTGTCTGAAGCCAGACGGTGATGCGTGGGCTCACGAGCTGAAGTAAATCTTTATCCTTCGTCATGATGACGACAGGAGCACTGCAGCTGAACTTCCGAGCGATGTGGGCAATCAAATCTTCACCTTCATACCCTTCTACTTGATATTGCGGGATTCCGCTCTCTTCAAGGAGTTGGCGCATGAGTTCCATTTGAGCCTTCAACTCGGGTGGGGTTTGGCGACGACGGCGTTTATAGCCTGGATATAGCTCTCGACGCCATAATGTTTCACGTGAGACGTCCCACACGACGACAAAATGGGTTGGACGATGTCTGCGTAGAATCGTCCGGATGAGGCCAGTCATTCCGATGACGGCACTCCGATCGTTTTTAGATACCTCGCGTCCTTTTTTCGTTCGGCTCGCGGCGGCACCGTAATAGGCACTGGCCAGCATGGAGTTACCGTCAATTAAAAATAGTTTACGTTCCATGCGTAACCTTCTTTCTGTAGTTGTTGGACCGAACAATCATGAATAGTTCGGTGATGTTGTGTCAATGAGTGACACGCACTCAAATAAGCAACATATGTGCAGTATATCACGACAACGCTTGAAAATATAGCGACAGTTCTGAGTACATAAGAAAAGCCTGCCCCGGTCGAGACGGGCAGGCTAGCGGAATGAGTCAGTTGACTTCGGGTTGAATGTCGTCTTTATGGGCTAGAATCAAATCGACGAAAACGATCCGATGATTGTCTACCTCACGAACGATCAATTCATGGTCACCTTGTAACGTGAACCGTTCGCCGGTCCGGGCGTTCGCTTTTTGTGACAAGACAAAACCGCCGATCGTATCGACGTCGTCTTCGATTTCGATACCGAAACGCTCTTCAATTTCTTGGGTGAGAACGAGACCTGACAACCGGTAATGTCCTGGTGAAATTTCCGTAATCTCGGCTTGCTCATCCCGGTCAAACTCGTCCCGAATCTCACCGACGATCTCTTCGAGAATGTCTTCAATGGTGAGCAGTCCGGCTGTTCCGCCATACTCGTCGATGACAAGACACATCATCGTGCGAGCGTTCTGCATCTTCACCATCGCTTCTTGGAGCGGTGTGAACTCGGTGACGAGCGGTAACTGATGGATGAACGACTCGAACGGGGCGTCACTGTTCGTAAGTTGTGCCGTGAACAGTTGCTTGGCGTTGACAAAGCCGAGCACGTCATCGCGATCGCCGTCACGGGTGACGGGATAACGCGTGTACTGGTGTTCTTGGACGGTTGCGATAATCGATTCGATTGAATCTTCCTCATCAATCGTCACCATATTCATACGGGGTACCATCGCATCCTTGGCAATCCGTTCATCGAACGAGAAGATGTTCTGAACGTACGCGAGCTCGTTCTCATTGATTTCTCCGCTCTTGAAGCTCTCTGTCATGATGATTTTCAGTTCTTCTTCCGAGTGGGCCGTCTCTTGGGCCGTCGTCTGTACACCGAACAAGCGAAGTGTGAGACGGGCCAGGCTGTTCAATACGCGAATGAACGGATACATCAATTTCGTGAACGCATAGAGCGGTCGGGCGACGAGAAGCGTCAATTTTTCCGCCTCATGCACGGCGAGCGTCTTCGGCACGAGTTCACCGATGACGACGTGCAAGAAAGCGATCAGCAGAAAGGCGAGTAAGAACGAGAAAATCGTGGAGACCGTCGGCGAGACGTTTAACAAATTGACGAGCGGTTCCATCATTCCTTCGATTTGATCGGCACCAATCCAACCGAGTCCAAGTGCCGAGAGCGTGATGCCAAACTGTGAAGCGGAAAGTGAGTCATCTAAATTTTCAATCACTTTTTTTGCGACGACTGCCCGTTTGTTTCCTTCGAGCACGAGCTGGTCGAGTCTTGCACTGCGTACTTTAACAATTGAAAATTCGGCCGCGACGAAAAATGCGGTCAAGAAGATGAGCAGGGCGACGATGAGTAAACTGAGTAACATGGGACTGTCCAAAAATTCCCCCAAAAATCGGGGAGTCACCTCCATCAAAATAAGATTATATGTCGTTCAGACGATTCCTAAGAACGAATAGTTGGTTTCAGTATAGTAGATTTGCCATAAATATTCAAAATAGAGGCCAAAAGGTTTCAGTAAGAAGGGAATGAGGAAACTACAAAACGAGAAGCTGAAGGAGGAAACGACATGGCCAACTATCCAGAATTAAAAGGAAAAGTCGCAGTTATTACCGGAAGTTCGAAAGGAATCGGTCGAGCGGTCGCTGAGCGTTATGCGAAAGAAGGCGTCAGCGTCGTCTTGAACTATCGCAGCAGTGAAGAAGAGATGAATGAAGTCATCCGTGGCATCGAAGAAGCCGGAGGAAAAGCCGTGGCGGTCAAAGGGGACGTCGCCGAGGAAGGCCTCGCCGAAAAAATGATTGAAACCGCCGTCTCGACATTTGGGAAGATGGATATCTTCGTCAATAACGCTGGTGTACAAGTCGAGGCGAAGACGCACGAGATGGAACTCGATAACTGGAAGAAAATCATCGATACGAATTTGACAGGCACGTTCCTTGGCGTGCGGGCCGCTTTGAAATATTTTGTCGAACATGAGATTCAAGGAAATATCATTAACATGTCGTCTGTCCATGAAGTCATTCCACGCCCAGGTTATACGCATTACGCGGCGAGCAAAGGCGGCGTCAAGATGTTCACGAAATCGGTCGCGCTCGAATATGCCCCGAATAAGATTCGCGTCAATGCGATCGCCCCGGGTGCCATCGATACACCAATCAATGAAGAGACGATGCGTGATCCGAAAGAGAAAGAAGGGCTTGAGGCGCTCATCCCGACGCATGAGATCGGTCGTCCCGAACAAATTTCGGCAGTGGCCGCATGGCTCGCTTCGGATGAATCGTCTTACGTGACCGGTACGACAATCTTTGCGGACGGTGGTTTATCGCTCTATCCCTCATTCGGTCCAGAAAATAAAGTCCAATAATAAAAGGGATGATTCGCGCAGGCGAGTCATCCCTTTTGTTTAGCCGCTCATCTTGTCTTCGGCGATATATTTCGGTAAGACGATTGTAAACGTCGAGCCGAGACCAATTCGGGAATCGACCCGAATCGATCCGCCGTGGCCTTCGACAATCTCTTTGCAAATGGCCAGACCGAGGCCGGTCCCACCGATTTTACGGCTGGCCGAGTTGTCGACGCGGTAAAACTTGTCGAACAGTTTCGGCATCGCCGACGTCGGGATGCCGATTCCGGCGTCTTGGACGGCGATTTCGATAACGTCTGACTGATCAGATGTGACGCATACGAGGACTTGACCGCCTTCCGGTGAATACTTGACCGCGTTATGAAGCAAGTTCGTGAACAGTTGGCTCAAGCGGTTTCGGTCTCCGTAGACGAGAAGGTTCGTATCACATTCGAGTGACAAATCGTGGTGCTGGCTCGAGCCTTGCTGGATAGCGATCGTCTCCGCAAGGATGTCGTGCAACGACTCAGGCTGATTATGATACGCTTGCTTTCCGGATTCCATCCGTTGCACATCGAGCAGATTGGAAATCAAGTCTTCGAGTCGGAGTGTCTCTTGATGGATCATCCCTAAATATTGATCTGTGCGCACAGGACTCAAGCTACGGTGGCGCAACAGTTCCGTAAAGCCGATGATGCTTGTCAGCGGCGTCCGTAACTCGTGGGATACCGTCGAGACGAGTTCCGTCTTCAACCGGTCGACTTCGGTCTCTTGGGTCACGTCCCGGAAGACGAGCATCGTACCGTGGCTCGTGCCCCGTAAATGGATCTTTTCAGCATACATTTGAATGAACCGTTCTTCTTGATTCATCGAGAACGTTTCACTTTCTTCCATGCTCTCTCCGGCGAAGGCGCGACGCATGAAGGAGAAGAACGAATCCTTCTGATCGACTTGAAGTCCGAGTTCTTCGAGATCGGCATCAAGGTGATATAAATCCATCCCATCGCGTTTCGTGATCGCTTGATTAAACATGACGAACAACGCCTGGTTGGCGAACTTCTCATTTGTCGTATGTTCCACATAAATGACCGCGTCCCGGATCGAGTGCAAGAGGCGAGCCGTTTTTTCGCGTTCTTCTTCGACTTGGTGACGTTGCATAGCGAGCGATGAGGCCATCTGTCGAAACGAGTCGGTCAGCTGTCCAACTTCGTTTCGTGAAGAGGCGAACCGCGTCGGAACGATTTGTTCGTCGGCAATGCGTTCACTGTTGGAGATCAACTCTTGGAGCTGGCCAGTCAATCGTTGCACATACGGACGAGCCGCGATGAAGAGAATGAGCAAGACGCCGAGCAACGCCAGTAACCAAAGCACTTGCGCCCACTTCGTATGTGTGGCGAGCTGCTCACGTAGTTGATTCTCTTCCTCGTTCAAGGAGTTTCGATATTCGGTGAAGACGGTTTCCATGTCGACGATGCTCGCGCTCATATCAGCCGCACTTTTCGAATTGATTTTAAATTTTCGGTCTGCTGGTGGTTCCGCCTGGGGCGTCACTTTTCCAAGTGTCGGCATTTGGAGGAACGGTTCGGTGACCGTACCAGCTCGTTTTGCCACGACGTATCGTTCGAGGCTCGGCATGACCCGTTCTTGATAGGCCGAGAAGAGGGTGCGAGCGTCGCTTGCATACGTCTGTTCTTTTTCAGTGACCGCGTTCGCTTCGAACCAGGCGGTCTGTGTCTCAATTAACGCTTGTTTATCTTTGACACGGGTGAGCATTTCCTCATCCCCGAGAATGACGTACCCGCGCATCTCATATTGCATCGACTGCCACGTCTCGAATAACTCGGTCGCGTTCGTTCTGCGTTCGCTAATATTCTCGAGCGAGGTCGTCGTCTGTTCGATTCGGTTTTCCGTATACACGTATACGGCGAGTGAAGTGAGGAGGATCAGTCCGATGAATAAATAGAAGACGAATAAAAACTGCCTTCCGATCCGCTGGTCAATCCAAGCTTTCATATAGACCGTTCCTTCCTGGAACTACGTACATTCCTGCTGTGACAAATATCCTAACTGCGCCGTCCCTTCATTGTACAGATTTCAACCAGTTGTTGCCACCAATCAAGAAATAAGCGGAAATTCAACTATTGTCTATTGAATAATAGCAAACGATGAGCTATTGTTTAATGTATAGTAGAGGAGGCGAGAAAATGAATCCTCAGTTTAAAAAGGGCGTGCTCAATCTTTGTGTACTCGCGCTCGTCGAAAAAGGCGATCGTTACGGGTATGAGCTCGTCCAAGCGATTTCGGTGAAAGTCGCCATTTCAGAAGGTGCTGTTTATCCGTTGTTGCGGCGGCTCACGTCTGAAGGATACTTCACGACGTACTTAAAAGAGTCGGCAGAAGGCCCGCCGCGTAAGTACTATACGATCACGGATCAAGGCAAGAGGCACTTAGACGAACTGCGCGCGGAATGGGAGTTGTTCACGACCGGTGTCAATGAACTGATCGAAGGGGGAGACGATGTATGACAGAAGAACAATATTTACTTGAACTTGAACGGTTGCTGATGGGGATGAGCGTCATCGAACGAGTCGACATTTTACGGGACGTGTCCGAATATTTCGCGAGCGGACGCCTCGATGGGAAGAGTGATGCTGCGATGATCGAGGAGCTCGGTACACCAGACGCACTCGCGAACGAGTTGCTTGGTTCGGTCGAGCCGTCGTCTGATGTGCCAAAAGAGCCTGCCGTCGTGAAAAGTCAGAACGTGGCATTTCGTAACGTTTCCATCAACGTCCTGCAGGCGCACGTCCAAGTGGTCCCGTCTCATGACGGTTTTGCCTATGCGACGTTAGAGACGGAACGGGATCACGGGGTGACGATGGATATCGTCGGGGACACCCTTGAAATTCGAATCGAATCGGAGCGCCGTTTCGGTCTGTCGAACTTGTTCGCTTGGGCGGTGACAAAGGCGCCGGTATTGCACGTCGAGCTGCCGCGTCATGCGTATGAGCAAGTCGTGATTAAAAATCGTCTCGGTTCTTGTGACGTGCGCAACCTCGAGGCCGCAACGGTCGAGGTCGAGAGCGAGAACGGTACCATCACGGCCAACGTGATCCGGGCCGAGCGTGGCTCATTCCGTTCCTCGAACGGAAAAGTCAGTCTCACATCGATGACGGGACAGACGCTTGACGCGCAATCATCGAACGGGCGTGTAGAGGTGCTTGCCTCGAGTGTGGACCGTCTCGATATTCAGTCGTCAAACGGGCGTCTCGATATCCAGGACGTGAACGGCGCGATCGATGCGAAGACGTCGAATGGACGCATCGACTGTGTGGTTGATGCGCTCGAGCATCCGGTCCGTCTGAAGACGAGTAATGGACGAATCGATTTGCGTCTGAAGGAGAATCCGAGTGACGCCGTCATCCGCGCCAAGACGAGAAACGGCAAAGTCGAGCTGTTCGGGGATCGGGCGAACGAGCGGACGTTCGGGGACGGGACAGTTGAAGTCAAACTGACGAGTTCGAACGGGAGCATCACCGTCGAATAAATGGAACGCAAAAAGACTCGCCGCAGCGAGTCTTTTTCTATTATAGGTCATGGACAAGTAAGTAGGCGACGCGCACCGGTCCGTGCACCCCGACAATCAAGTTCATTTCGATGTCCGCCGAGTTCGACGGTCCTGAGATGAAGTTGACGCCGTTTGGCGAGGCAAGTTCACCGTTACGATCAAGTTCCGCGAGCCGTTTCGCGGCCTGTGTCATCCGGGGCACGAGTACCGATTTCGGGACGATAGCGATATGGTCTTGCGGTAACAGGCTAATCGTCCGTGACTTTCCGGGCTTCGCATATTGAACGATCGTCGCGCTCTCAGCGAGTGCCTCGTCAGCGATGGTGATGCCGATATCGGCTTTGACGGCCAACGCGCGACTTTCATCCGGACGTTCAGCGTCCCACCAGTCAAACGATTGGCTCGTTTTAGGCGCCCATGCTCGGAGGCGGTCATCGTGTTCGGCGATGATGGCCGCTCCTTCGTAACGTTCGATGAGCAGGCGCAACGTATCGTCGAGGTTGTTTGCTTCGCACTCGATGACGTCCGTATGGATACGCATCGCGACCATACGGAACGTCTCAAGGAGCTCCTCTTCAGACGCGTCTTTCAACACCTCGTCTTGCGGACGGTGCTTGTACACACGCTTGGGCGGGGTCAAATCGACGTCGCGTCCGAGTTGTTTGGCAATCCGATTCAAAAAATCTTCCCGGTTCGTAATTGTTCCTGGATTCACTGTGTATTCCCCCGTTTCTTAAACCAGTCCCGTACGGTCTGTTTAGCCGGTTGGGGCATGTCTTTTGAGTCGGTCCAAGCCGGCAAGCCTTTATCGATTTGACCAGCCTTTGTGAACGGCGATGTCGCAAACGGCGCCATCTGTTCGGCCGCTTCAAATAGGAACGGGCTTGATGACGTGACAGCGAACCCTTTCATGGCGATGCGTTCGACGAACGGGGATTGTTTTTTCTCTTCAACGATGACGCGGCGATGCTCGATCAACAGCTCATGGAGCGGAATTTTGACCGGACACGCTTCTGTACAGGCACCGCATAAACTCGAGGCGTAAGGCAATTCTTTATAGTTCTCGTAACCGTCAAGCAGCGGGGCGAGTACGGCACCGATCGGTCCTGGATAAATCGAGCCGTAGGCGTGACCGCCGATGTGTCGATACACTGGACAGACGTTGATGCAGGCGGCGCAGCGGATACATTGGAGCACCGACTGGAACTGCGTGCCGAGAATGCCAGAGCGTTTGTTGTCGACGATGACGAGGTGGAACTCTTCCGGTCCATCGACTTCTCCGGCGCCTTTCGTACCGGCAAACGTCGTGATGTAAGACGTGAGCCGTTGTCCGACGGCGCTGCGGCACAACATGTTGACGAGCACTTCAAATTCCTCGTAGGAAGGGACGATCCGCTCCATTCCCATGACGGAGATGACAGTGTTCGGGAGCGATGTGACCATGCGGCCGTTGCCTTCGTTCGTGACGAGACCGACGGCACCGCTCTCGGCGATCGCGAAGTTACATCCGGTGATCCCGACTTCCGCTTTCAAAAAATCTTTACGCAGCTCGCGACGAGCGTAACGGCCGAGCTCGGTCGGATCATTCGTTCCGAAGTATCCGTGAGCGGTGAACGTCTCGTGGACGGCGTTTCGATCTTTATGGAGGGCAGGGGCGACGATATGGGACGGCGGGTCGTTGTCGAGTTGAAGGATCCATTCCCCGAGGTCCGACTCGACGACCGTACAGCCTTCCTCATGGAGCGCCTCGTTCAACCCGATTTCTTCCGTCACCATCGATTTTGATTTGACGACATGTTTCGCTTCTTTGGAGCGGACGACTTCACGGATGTATCGGTTCGCTTCTTCCGGTGTCTCCGCGAAAAAGACGTTGCCGCCGCGTTTCGAGATATTCTCACTTAGTTGGTATAAGTAATAGTCGAGATGTTCGAGCACGTGCTGGCGAATCTCTTCTGAATGGTCACGGAATGCCTCCCAGTCCCCGAGCTCACCGGCAGCGTTCAGCCGGCCGTCACGGAGCCGGTTTTGGGCCGAACTGACAGCTTGCCGCATGAACGGGTTGTCGATCCCGTCTTTGCGGCGTGCTTGAAACTTTTCATCTAATCGAATCCCCATACTCATGTTTGTTTCACCCCTTCGTTCAACACTTCTGCGATATGCATCACTTTGATCGGGTGCCCTTGTTTATGTAGGCGGCCGCCGATATTCATTAGACAGGAGGCGTCAGCACCGATCAAGACGTCCGCTCCCGAGTTTAAAATCGATGCCACTTTCTCATCGACCATCTGAACCGACACGTCCGGCATCTTGACGGAGAACGTCCCGCCGAACCCGCAACAGTTATGGACGTTTTCAAGCGGCAACATCGTCAACCCGTCGACGTTCCGCAACAGTTGTCCCGGGGCCGCTTCAATCCCGAGGAGCCGGGTCATATGACACGAGGCATGATACGTTGCTTTCGCCGGGAACTTCGCCCCGACGTCTGTCACTTCGAGAATGTCGACGATGAATTGGGTCAATTCGAACGTCTTCGACGCATGGGCCTCGGCCCGCGTCTTCCAGACAGGGTCGTCTTTGAACAAGTGTGGGTAATCGCGCATCATCATGACGCATGAACCCGACGGTCCGACGATGTAATCGGCATCCGCCTTTTCAAACGTCTCGATCATATGTTTGGCGACTTTTTTCGTCTCTTCATGATACCCGCTGTTATAGGCAGGCTGACCGCAACACGTCTGCTCGAACGGGAAACTGACGTCACAACCAAGATGTTCTAATAGTTCGACCGTCGCTTGTCCTACCGATGGGAACAACGTATCGGAGAGACAAGTGACGAACAGCGCCACTTTAGGCATGTTCATTCCTTCTTTCCTGTAAATAGTTATATTCGTAAACGGTTTCAACGCCATTATTCCATAACATCAGGATGAGAATAAAGAAAAATGGGACGATTCTCACAAAAAATTGTAAAATCCTGTCTAATTGAGAACGGGATGATAATGAATAGACGTTCACACCTTTTCTGCTATACGACAGTCATTCCCTGATTAATAACAGAAAAACCCTCGTCTTCCGACGAGGGTCAGTTTAAATATTATAGGAAGAACATTTCCAAAATGAACAATCCTGCGAATAAGTAGATGAGTGGATGGACCGTCTCTTTGTTCATCGCTTTAAAGATCGGATAAAGGATGAATCCGAAAGCGATTCCGCGCTCGATGCTCCCCGACAGCGGCATGATCAGTATCGTCATGAACGCCGGGAAGTACTCGCTGAAGTCCGACCAGTCAATGTAGCGGACGTTCGTCAACATGAGTGCGCCGACGATGATGAGCGCCGGTGCTGTGATGGCAGCGACACCTGAGATGGCACCGATGAGCGGGCTGAAGAAAAGTGTGAGTCCGAACAAGCCAGCGACGACAGCCGTCGTCAAACCGGTCCGTCCGCCTTGGGCGACACCGGCGGCCGATTCGATATACGCCGTGGACGGGCTCGTCCCGACGAGCGATCCGCCCATCGTCGCGAGTGAGTCAGCGAACAACGCGCGATGTCCGTTCTCGATCGTGCCGTCCTTTTTCATGAGGCCGGCTTGTTTGCCGACACCGACGAGCGTGCCGGTCGTATCGAACAAGGTGACAAGGAAGAATGACAAGACAGCGCCGAACAGTCCGTATTGGATCACATCGGTGAACGCCGTGACCGGGTTGACCATGAGCCCTTCCGGCAACGTCGGCATCGCCGTCACGCCTTCAATCTTCAACAGACCCATGAAATAAGCCGCGATGCCCGTGACGACCATCCCGATGAGGAGTGAGCCTGGCACGTTCCGGGAGAACAGAAGTGCCGAGACGATCAAACCGCCGAGAACGAGCAAGACGCTCGGGGACGACAAATCACCGAGACGTACGAGGTTTGCCTCGTCGGCGACGATGAGTCCTGACAGCTTTAATCCGAGTGAAGCGATGAACAACCCGATTCCGGTCGTGATGGCGTGCTTGAGTGACGCCGGAATCGCTTGAATCAGTTTCGTCCGAATTGGGGACAACGACAAGATTAAGAAGAAGACAGACGAGACGAAGACGACACCGAGCGCCGTCGACGGGGCAATTTGCTGTTGAGCGACGAGCGTGTATGCGAAGAATGCGTTCAATCCCATACCCGGGGCGACAGCGATCGGTAGATTGGCGTAAAGTGCCATCAAGCCGGTCCCGATCAAAATCGCGATAATCGTCGCCGTGAACGCCTGGGCGAACGGGATGCCGGCGTCCGATAAAATCGCTGGGTTGACGACCGAGATGTAAGCCATCGTAACGAACGTTGTGACCCCTGCGGTCACTTCTTGTTTAACGTTCGTTCCATGTTGTTCGAGACGGAATAAGTTCATAGAGAAAACTCCTTATAATGATGAATTTCCGAACATTCAATTCGGATATCAGATAAAACAGACGTTATCAACTTGATGACTATACAAAAAGGAAGAAGTATCGTCAATGTTTTTAAGCAAAAAGTCTAAAAAATTCTAATCGGAGTAGATAATGTTCGGAAATAGGTGGAAGCGAAAATAGTTCTTGCTCTGAAACGCGTTTCAGGAGGTACGGTGGAATCAAAGGAGGGGAGCCTGATGAATCCAACGACGTGGAAGACGTGGTGTAGCGGTATCGTCTATGAACTCGTGATCAATCAGTTGTACACACCGCTTGGAAAGATGTTGTGCACCCATTTCCAAGATGAATTTCTTCAATTGCCTATCGAGGAACGGTTCCGTCTCGTCCAAGCGATTCGGTCCCAAGTGATAGACAAAGGTGACAGTCAGGAGGCGCAGTGGGTACACTATATGCAAAGACTGACGAATTGAGGTGAGACAAGTTGGCGAATATTCGAGACATCGCCAAACGTGCCGACGTATCGGTGACGACGGTATCGCGCGTGATCAATGAACATCCCTACGTATCGACCGAAAAACGTGAGCGGGTGCGACGCGCGATGGAAGAACTCGGTTACTTGCGAAACCAGCAAGCGCTCACGTTATCGACGGGCCGGACGCAACGGTTCGTCGTCGTCCTGCCTTACATGGACCATCCGTACTATGGATTGTTCGTCAACGGACTGGCGAAAGCCGCACTGGCGAAAGACTATCGGCTCGTCATGTGGCAGACGGAGTATCGGCTCGACCAAGAACGGCAAGCGCTCGATTTGTTGAAGCACCGGGAAGTAGATGGCGCAATCGTGTTGTCGCATACGATGACGTTCGAAGAAATGGAGACGTATCGTGCATACGGACCGGTCGCCGTCACAACCGTCGGGGCACCGGAGACGATTTCGTCTGTCCATGTCGACCATTACACTGCCTTTTGCACCGGTTTGCGCTTGTTGGCGCAATCTGGTTACGAGGACGTGGGCATCGTCTTGTCGAGACCGGATAGTCCTAGTTCCATCGCGCGTCAGCGGGCGTACTTCGATGAAGTGGCGTCCGCGCGTGAGCGATGGGTATGGAGCGGTTACTTGACGAGCGAGGACGGTATTCGGTTGGCGTCGGTATTCTTGTCTCAACAAGAGCGCCCCCGCGCGCTCTTTTTCTCGTCTGACTATGTCGCCCTCGGTTTTTTAGGAGAGTTGCGCCGGCGCGACGTGCGAACCCCGGAAGACGTTGCGATTCTTGGCTTTGATGGACACCCGATCGGACAGGCGTTCGGCTTGGCGACGATGCACGCACCGAACGAAGACATCGGGCGTACGCTGTTTGATGTGACCTTCAATGAGATGAACGGATGTGCGCCGACGACGAAAAGCTTGGTCGTCACATATCTTCCCGGCACGACGCTCTAGGCAACTTCCTCGCTCGACTATTTAGAAACGATTAGAATGAAGACAGAAGTCGAGAGGAGGATGTCAGATGAAGATCAACGTGACAGAAGAAGCGCTGCAATTCTTTAAAGACGAGATGGAAGTCGAAGCGGGCCAAACGGTGCGTTTGTTTGCCAAGTACGGGGGATCGACCGATTTGACGCACGGTTTCTCGGTCGGGGTCATCACGGAAGACATCGACAACGCTGCTGTTGAGACAGAGGCGGACGGGATTCGTTTCGTCGTCGCCGAGCAAGATGAGTGGTTGTTCCAAGGGCAAGACGTCAATGTCGAGCTTCGCGGGGACGAGGTCGTGTTCGTTCAAGCGTGACATCACAGTTTATTTACAGATTCGAGACATCCGTTTGAATCAAATCTCCTTCGGGAACAGTCTACGACAAGACAATCAACCGAAAGGATGAGTCAGATGTCAGAAAAAGATAAACGTGAACAAGAAGAACGCGAGCAATTAAAACGCGATCAACCCGATATCTCACACGAGGAAGATTCAAAAGGGGATCATTCAGACCTCGAAGAGACCGATGAAGACGAACAATCGTAAAGAGCCGCCCTTTGGCTCTTTTTGTTTTGGAATTGAAAGAACGGGGATTGACGTTATAATGAATGAGGGAAAACTATTTTTAGTGAGGAGAATGAACTATGAGTACAGTACTTGTCTTCGGACACAAAAACCCAGATACGGATACGATCTGTTCGGCACTCGCCTACGCAGAACTTAAGAAAAAATTAGGGATGGACGCAGAAGCGGTCCGTCTCGGTGAAGTGAGCAACGAGACGCAATACGCACTCGACCATTTCCGGGTGAAAGCGCCTCGTCTCGTCGAACGCGTATCGGATGAAGCGAACTCGGTCATCTTAGTCGACCATAACGAATTCCAACAAAGCGCGGACGACATCGCAGACGTCCGCATCCTTGAAGTTATCGACCATCACCGCATCAGCAACTTCCAGACGGCAGACCCGCTCTACTACCGGGCCGAGCCAGTCGGTTGCACAGCGACGATTTTGCTCAAACTCTACAAAGAACACGGCGTTGAGATTGCGCCGGACATGGCCGGATTGATGCTCTCGGCAATCATCTCGGATTCGCTCCTCTTCAAATCACCGACGTGCACGGACGAGGACGTCAAAGCAGCGAAAGAGCTTGCTGAAATCTCTGGCACAGATGTCGAGACATACGGTCTCGAGATGTTGAAAGCCGGTGCCGACCTTAGCCAGAAGACGGTGGCAGAACTGATCACACTTGACTCGAAAGAGTTTGCGATGGGCGACTATCGTGTCGAAATCGCACAAGTGAACACGGTCGACGCAAACGACGTCTTGAACCGTCAAGCTGATGTCGAGGCAGCGATGGCTGTGAAAGTGTTAGACAAAAAACTCGACTTGTTCGTCCTCGCCATCACGAACATTTTGACGAACGACTCGGAAGCACTCGTCGTCGGAGACAAGCATCACTTGTTCGAAAAAGCGTTCAACGTCGAACTCCAAAACGGACTCGCGACATTGCCTGGCGTCGTATCACGTAAAAAACAAATCGTTCCTGTCTTGACAGAGACGGCGACGAAGTAAAAGATCGGTGAACATCCTGTGTGAGCAGGGTGTTCACTTTTTTGTGTATTTGGAAAAAATAGCCTTATAATAAAAAGGGAAGAACGTGAAACGAATTAAACGATGAACGGGGAGAGCAGATGAACAATAAGCGAATCGGCTGGATGATGGGACTTGGCTTCGGGGTGTGCGCTGGTATTTTTTACTTAGGGAATTTGCTGACTGTTGACCCGGCGGACATATCGGGGAACGGGAACCCGGCGTTCCTCGGTCTGTTTTTTCTTTTCTTTTTCATATTGTTTTTCATGCTCGGTTGGATGGAACTGATGGCGAACGTGCGCACGCGCTTGTTATGGAGCGGCTTCCTAGTCCTCCCGCTGATTTTTGTTGCGGCGTACCGGTATCAGATGAATGAATTCGACCGATACCGGACGTACGTGAAGGATATCGTCATGAATCAAGTAGGTCGTGGAGACTTGGACTACGCGAACAGCATCACGAGCGATGTCTTTTCCATCTACATGAACAACCAGCTGTTCAACGTCAACACGTTCTTCATGTATGTCGGGTTGACGCTGTGGATCGGGATTGCGCTGATGTTGTGGCACCGTTCCCCTTTCATGCAACCGAAACTAAACCGCTGAACGTAAAAAAAGGCTCGAAGCGTCTGCTTCGAGCCTTTTTAATGATGCTTGTTAGGATTTTTGTTGCAACCCATACGTTCCGATGCGCCACAACTTCTCGAACGGACCGTAGCGATGCGACTTGAGCCACCACATCGAGAAGAACGCTTGCGCGATCAAAATCGCGATGCTTACGAACACTCCTTGCGTCAACGACAGGTGTCCGTAATAACCGAGTGAGATCACGGGAATCACGACAACGAGCGTGTGCGTCAAATAGTTCGTCAGCGCCATGCGACCGAGTGCCTGAAGCGGACGGAACGCACGCCCTTTGCGAACGGCGATCGTGAACAAACAGACGTATGTCGTCGCGAGCAGTTTCCCCGAGACGAGGACGGCAATCAAGTTGACCCAATAATACACGTACCCGTCCCCATAATGATGCCACAAGATGACGCCGAAGAACGGCAGGGCAAGTACGGCACAGATGATCGCTGTTCGAGTCAAACCTTGGATCGTCCAGGTGAGTAGCTTCCGCTCTCGTCCGATATAGAGACCGAACAAGAACAGGCTGAAGATCTCCACACCGACGAGAAGGGAGTTCGAGATGGCAGAAAAGATTTCAACGTTAAGGCGATAATCGAACCAAGCGCCGAATCCGTCATTATATGCAGTCGGGAATGGAGTCCCGCCATAGAAATTACCGCCGTTCGTCCATTCCACGAGCGCAGATGATACGTAAAACAAGAAGAAGCTCCCAATCAACAAACTCCACGCCCATGTCAAAATCGCGCGATTGCTCAACCCATAAAACAATGGGAGCAATAAGCCCCACATCGCATACGTATGTAAGATGTCACCCGACCAGATGGCCAGGTGAGCGAGTCCGAATAAAAATAGAACGACGATGCGCCGGACGTAACGGCTCGCCGACTCCCCACGCGCATACGAGCGCTCGAGGAAAATCGAGAAGCCGATTCCGAATAAAAGCGAGAAAATCGTATAAAACTTCGTCTGGATGAACAAGTCGAACAACGTCCGGACGACAAGGTCGCTCCCGTAGTAGTCGGGGCGACCGAACATCCAGTCGCTTCCGAGCATGCTTGGGATATTGACGAGAAAGATGCCGCATAAGGCAAATCCTCGAATGATGTCGTACAGCACGATGCGTTCGTTCAGTTGGATCGGGCCATTCATGCGACACTTCCTCTACAAATTAGAATACTTTCGTCGTCCACGACTCGCAGTTCCAGACGTCTGTGACGATGTCTTGATAGAACTCCGGCTCGTGACTGATGAGCAGGATACTGCCTTTATATTCTTTCAAGGCGCGTTTCAACTCTTCCTTCGCGTCGACGTCCAAGTGGTTCGTCGGCTCATCGAGAAGAAGCAAGTTCGATTCGTTGTTTTGGAGCTTACAGAGACGGACTTTCGCCTTCTCCCCCCCGCTAAGGACGGCGATCTTACTCTCGATATGTTTCGTCATGAGACCGCACTTCGCGAGCATGGCCCGGACTTGTTGCTGGTTGAGTGACGGGAACTCACTCCAAATCTCTTCGATACACGTGTTGTTGCTGACGGCCGCTTCTTGTTCGAAGTACCCGATCTCTAAGAACTCGCCGCGTTCGACCGTTCCTTCGAGCGGGTTGATCATGCCGAGTAGACTCTTCAATAGCGTCGTCTTTCCGATCCCGTTCGCACCGACGAGAGCGATCTTCTGGCCGCGCTCCATTTGGAGGTCGAGCGGACGTGAGAGCGGCTCATCGTAACCGATGACGAGGTCTTTGGCGTCAAAAATGAGTCGGCCTGACGTACGTGCCTGCAAGAAGCGGAACTCTGGTTTCGGGCGTTCGGCGCTCAGTTCGATGACGTCCATCTTATCGAGTTTCTTCTGACGTGACATCGCCATGTTGCGCGTCGACACGCGTGCCTTGTTGCGGGCGACGAAGTCTTTCAAATCGGCGATTTCCGCTTGTTGGCGCTTATAAGCTGACTCGAGCTGCGACCGTTTCATTTCGTATACTTCCATGAACTTGTCGTAGTCGCCGACGTAACGCGACAAATCTTGGTTTTCCATATGGTACACCAAGTTGATGACGCTGTTTAAGAACGGGATATCGTGCGAAATCAAGATGAACGCGTTGTCGTAGTTCTGAAGGTAACGCTTCAACCACTCGATGTGGATCTCGTCCAAATAGTTGGTCGGCTCATCGAGGAGGAGGATGTCCGGCTTCTCAAGCAACAACTTCGCGAGCAACACTTTCGTCCGTTGTCCACCTGAAAGATCGGCGACGTCACGGTCGAGTCCGACGTCTAAAATACCGAGTCCACGGGCGACTTCTTCGACTTTCGCATCGATGATGTAAAAGTCGTTCGAGTCGAGCGTCTCTTGCAGTTCGCCGACTTCAGCGAGCATGTCGTCCATCTGTTCCGGCGTTGCGTCACCCATCTCCATGTAGAGTTCGCCGATGCGTGTCTCCATGTCGATCAAGTATTGGAACGCGCTTTTCAACACGTCACGAATCGTCATCCCGCGTGCGAGGACGGCGTGTTGATCGAGATAACCGACACGGACGTTTTTCGCCCACTCGATTTTCCCTTCGTCCGGTTGGAGTTTGCGTGTGATGATGTTCATGAACGTCGATTTTCCTTCACCGTTCGCTCCGATGAGGCCGATGTGTTCGCCTTTCAATAGACGGAAAGACACGTCGTTTAAAATGGCGCGGTCACCGAAACCGTGGCTCAAGTTTTGTACCGTTAATATACTCATAATTCGTATTCGTTCCCTTCAAATTTGACTATCCGATATTGTAGCATGAATTCAAAAAAATTAGTACGCCAGTCCAATCGATTGGCGGATGAAGAGCTGGTCTTCGGCGGCATTCAACATGAACTGGGCGACGTCGGCCCGTGAAATCTGTTTCCCGTTGTCTGGAATGCCATCGACGGAGACGCGATATACCGACGTCCGTGGACCGTCTGTCAATTGCATCGGCCGCACGATCGTATAATCGAACGACGAGTTACGCCACAGGTCGACCGCGGCCCGGTGATCACGGAGCGGCTTCCGGAGCATGAACGTCACGACCGTTCCGGCGATGCCTGGAATCTCTTTGTCGATGCCGGCCGACGCGAGATAGACGATGCGTGTCACGCCGTTCGCTTTCATGGCCGGGACGAGCGCATCGGTTACGCGGGCAAGGAAGTCTTCATCTGAAAGATCAGTTCCAAGACAGCAGATGACCGCGTCGTGTCCAACCATGGCGTCCGTCAAGGCAGAGACGTCCATCACGTCGCCCTCGATGATTTCAAGTTGCGGTGTCGGAATCAATTTTTTCTGTTCACGGACGAAAGCCGTCACGTGATGGCCGTGTTCTGTCGCTTGGTCGACGAACTGGTGACCGGTCCGGCCGGTCGCGCCTAATACAAATAGCTTCATCGCATAATCGCCCCCATCCTCGTTCGTATACGTTCAGTATACAGCAGTTTCAGAAAAATCGAACTTTTGACCGTTTATTCAGAAAGTGTTGCTTTTCCAAATATATCGTCTACAATAAGTTTTATCTTATAAATAAAAGATTCGCACTCGTATATCCGTGAGAATATGGCTCACAAGTCTCTACCGAACCACCGTAAATGGTTCGACTACGGGTGGCGCTAGTCGTGTGTATTCGTTGTGTCTCCATGCGGTTCGTTGCCTCCCGAGTTGGGGTGACGAATCGCATTTTTTTGTTGGAGGGAAAAACAATGAAGCAGTTAGAAGACAAGATCAGAGATGAAGGACAAGCGTTATCCGAACACGTATTGAAAGTCGATGCGTTCTTGAATCACCAAGTCGATCCCGCATTAATGCAGGCGATCGGCCGTGAATTTGCCGAGCGATTCCGTAATGAACAGATCGACCGGATTGTCACGCTCGAATCGAGCGGGATTGCCCCGGCGATGATGGCGGCGCTCGAGCTTGGTATTCCGTTCGTGTTCGCCCGGAAACGGAAATCGCTCACACTCCAAGACGACCTCGTTGAAGCGGACGTCTATTCGTTCACAAAACAAGAGACGAACCGGATCAGTTTGAGCCGCCGTTTCGTCAATCCGGGAGACCGTGTACTCGTCATCGATGATTTCCTCGCAAACGGAGAAGCCGCTCTCGGTTTGACGCAGCTCGTCGAAGCGGCCGGCGCGACGGTCGCTGGTGTCGGGATCGTCATCGAGAAGTCGTTCCAACCGGGACGGGAGAAGTTGCTGGCGCAAGGCTACCGCGTCGAGTCGCTCGCGCGCATCGCAAAGCTTGAAGCAGGACACATCTCATTCGTGGAGGGCGTTCGATGAATACGTTCAAAACTGCCAGTCTCGGGTTTCAACACTTACTGGCCATGTACACAGGGGCTGCCATCGTCCCGCTCATCGTCGGTGGTGCCATTGGGCTCGGTCCGACCGAACTCGCGTACCTCGTCGCCATCGATTTGTTCATGTGCGGGATCGCGACACTGTTACAAGTGTGGACGACACGTTTCACTGGTGTTGGCCTCCCAGTCGTGCTCGGCTGTACGTTTACCGCTGTCGGTCCGATGATCGCCATCGGCAACTCAAACGGGATCACGGCCATCTATGGGGCGCTCATCGCCAGCGGAATCATCGTCATCTTGATCTCAGGGTTCGTCGGCAAACTGGCGCGTTTCTTCCCGCCGGTCGTTTTAGGTTCGGTCGTGACGATCATCGGGCTATCGCTCATCCCGGTCGCCATCAATGATATCGGAGGCGGAATGCCAGGTGAGCCTGGCTTCGCTTCAATGCAAAACTTGGCGCTCGGCGGGTTGACGATTGCGCTCATCATCGTCTTGAACCGACTCGGAACGGTGTTTACGCGTGCCGCCGCCGTTCTGTTCGCTGTCTTGATCGGGACGGCTGTCGCTGCGTTTCTCGGACTTGTTGATTTCAGCCCGGTCCGTGATGCCGGTTGGTTCCAAATGGTGCAGCCGTTCTATTTTGGGATGCCGACGTTTGACGTCTCGGCGATTATCGTCATGACGCTCGTCGCCATCATCTCGATGATCGAATCGACGGGTGTGTTCTTCGCGCTTAGCGATATCACGAAAAAACCAATCGGGTCGAATGAGTTGACGAAAGGGTACCGAGCTGAAGGCGTCGCCACAATTTTGGGCGGCATCTTCAACAGTTTCCCGTACACGACGTTCAGTCAAAACGTCGGGCTCGTTCAACTATCCGGTGTGAAATCGCGCCGTGTCATCTTCTGGACGAGCGGACTGTTGATCTTACTCGGTTTCTTGCCGAAAGTCGCGACGTTCACGACACTCATCCCGAAACCGGTGCTCGGCGGGGCGATGCTCGTCATGTTCGGGACGGTTGCCGCATCCGGGATTCGCATCTTGAGCCAAGTTGATTTCTCGAAGAACGAAAACTTGATCACGATTGCGCTGTCGATTGGAATCGGCCTCGGAATCACCGCGAATCCAGCCATTGTGGCCAATATGCCAGACGCGATTCAACTGTTCACCGACAGTGCCATCGTCGCCGGTTCTTTCACCGCCTTGTTCTTGAACGGCTTCTTCCGTCTTGTCGACCGTTTCCGTCCGGTCGCAGCCGTTGCCGAGGAACGGCAAGTCAGCTAGACTGAAAGCAACTACGCAACAAGGGGGAACAAGCATGGGAAAAACAGCACTCGTGGTCGGCGCGACCGGTCTGATTGGCCGTGAACTCGTTGAGCAGTTACTAGAAGAAGAACGGTACGACGCGGTATGGATTGTCGTCCGCCGCACGAAACGGTGGAGTCATCCGAAGTTACATGAGGTCGTTGGCTTTGAACACATGGACGAGGCGCTACCGCACATCGATGACGTGTACTGTGCCCTCGGAACGACGATCGCCGTCGCAGGGTCGCAAGAGGCGTTCAAGCACGTCGATCTTGAGTTGCCACTCGAAGTCGCGCGCGTCGCAAGACAACACGGTGCCACACGTTACGCCGTCGTCTCGGCACAAGGGGCATCGCTTCGATCGCCGTTCTTCTACAATCGGGTGAAAGGGGAACTCGAGAACGGACTGAAAGTGTTCGGTTTTGAACACTTGGTCATTGCGCGCCCGTCGCTTCTGCTTGGAGAACGGGACTCGTTCCGGCTCGGGGAGAAGACGGCAGAAGTATTGAGCCGTCCGTTCCAAACGCTGTTGCTTGAGAACATACCGGATGCGGCTCCGATTCAAGCGCTCCACGTGGCCCGCGCGTTAATTATCGCCTCGGAAGAAGGGCAAGGCACAGAAGTGTTGACGTCCGGAATGATGCAGCGGATCAGCCGATGAGACAATTGACGAAAAGACGCACGCAAGCCGTCTTGATCGACGGTGTCATTGCCGGACTCGTCAGTTATGGCGTGGAGCAACTCGTTCGAAAGAAAGTGAAGAGCGAGTTCGTCCATGCCGTCATTACCCCGACGCTCGTCTCTTACGCTCTTGAGGCATGTCAAATGAGCCGAGGCGGTCAAACGATTGGCTACAAACTGATGGGTCTCGAACTGAAGAACGATGACGCGACCCCGGTCACGGCCGAACAAGCGTTCAAACGGGCGCTCCACCGCGACACGCTCTCGATTGCGGCCTACTTTAAAGACCGCACGCACTACGAAGCGGAAGACGGTGCCGTCTTGCCGCATGATGCGGCGTTCCATATGCACGTAAGCGAAAAGAACTGACCTCTCGCGAGGTCAGTTCTTTTTTAGTCGTGGATACGGCTCAAGATAGCCGTCGTCAACGCGACCACGGTTCCGAGGACGAGTCCGTTTGAGAAGACAGTCGCGAGAAGCGGCGGTAAATCGTTCATCGCGCCAGGCGGGAGAAGCATGGCTCCGGCCCCGATGACGAGCGGCAGGCCGACGGTGAGCGACGCCGTCTTCTGGTTCAATTCAAACGCCGCCTCGTTGATCCCGATGATGATCATCGTCGCGATGAGCGGGGTGACGATGGCATAGCCGACCGCGGCGGGGATGCTGGCGATGAGCGATACGAACGGTCCGATCAAGGCGAGCACCATCATCAAGGCGTGGGCGACGAGGTGCGGGGCACGATGGACACTTTCTGTCGACGATAAGAAGCCGGCAGTCCCGGAAATGGCGACCGGTCCTGGTGTTCCGAACAAACCGGCGACGATTTGACTGACACCGCTGACGACACCTGACGCCGGGACGTTGCCTTCGACTTGTTGTTTCGTCCGCGAACTGACGATGCGTTCAATCAATTTGATGTTCGCGAGCACGTTCGTCATGAGCAAAAGCGTGATGACGAACGCTGTCGGAAGTAAGTTCCAATCCCATACCCAAGCGCCGAACGGGAACAGTTCTGGGACGAGGAACCATGAATCGGAATGAATGATCGGGTTACCAAGCCCAAGCAGATTAAACAGGCCGAACCCGACGATGAGCGTCATGACGAGACCGTACTGTTTGAAACGGCTTCGTTCGAGCGTGAGCGCGAACAAGACGAGTCCAGCTGTCGCGACGGCCTGGACGGTGTTGATCCCGTCATCGGTCACACCGAAGCCGCCTTTAATGACGGCACCCGATAATTGGAGGACGAGCAGGATCATGTAAACGCCGAGCACTTGCGGCGTGAACAGCGACAACATGCGCCGGAGCAGCCCGGTGACGGTCATGATCACGCCGAGCACCCCGCTCAAGAACAGCATAAAGCCGAGCGCTTGAAGCGTCTCTTGCCCGCTTCCGTAAAGGGCTGGACCGATCGAAGCGTAAAGCGTGAACACACCCCACCAAATGCCGGCCGGTCCTTCTAAAATCGGCAACCGATGGCCGAACAGCGTCTGGATGATGCTGAACAGTGCGAAGACGAACAGTGAGCGTGAAATGAACGTCATCGTGTCGGCCGGCGACAGTTCAAATAAGGCAGCAATCGCGAGCGGTGGTACAATGTTCGTAGCTAAAATAAAAATAAACCACTGAATTGTCGTGGTTACAGAACTTTTGGTCATGGTGTCCCCCTGGTATTTCCCTTTTTTATTACTAGTGTACCGTGACGAGGAAATGGATGCAAATGGAGGTATATAATGAAGAAAAAACTGAAGTGGGTTGGGCTTGGCCTGTTCGGACTCATTTTGGTCGCCGTCATCGGCTTCCTTGTGTGGACGCAATTGACGTATGGACCGACAGAGGAAGCGCTCGGTTACGCGGCCGAGGCGACGGAAGTGGACAATCGGCTCGAATTCGGGGACCCGAAGAGCGAGGTCGGGATCATCTTGTATCCGGGAGCGAAAGTCGACAAAGAAGCATACGCTTATTACGGCGCACAGTTGGCGGAAGAAGGAATCTTTGTCGCGATTCCGTCACTCCGGTTGAACTTAGGGATTTTAGATATCGATGCGGCAGAACCAATCATCGAGGCACACCCGAATATCGAACGTTGGATCGTCGCTGGGCACTCGCTCGGCGGGTCAGCAGCGTCCGGATTCGCCCTCGAGAACGAGGGTCTCGTCGACGGTGTCATTTTCCTCGCCTCGTATCCGATCAGCTCGATGATAGAGAGCGAGCTGCGTGTGTTGTCTGTCTCAGGCGAAGTGGACGGCTTGGCCACGCCGGCCGATATCGAAGCGAGCCGTGAGGACGTCCCGAGTGACGCCACGTTCCATCAAATCGAAGGCGGCAATCACGCCAACTTCGGCATGTACGGCCCGCAGGACGGGGATAACGATAGTCCGCTCAGCGCGAAAGAACAGCTCGACGAAACGATTGCACACATATTGAATTGGTTATGAAAACAGCGTGCCCGCATCGGGCACGCTGTTTTAACGTCAGTCAAGACGATAGCTGATTGCTGTCAATAGCGCGGTCACGAGGGCGACGGCGCCTCCAACGAGGGCGAGCGTCATGACGGGTGCATTCGCATAGACGAGTCCGCCAAGCGCTGACCCCATCCCGATCCCGACGTTACTTGCGACAGGCATGAGTGACGAGGCGAGACCTTTCGCGTCCGGATTGAACTTCTCGGCCAAGTCAATCAAGTAAATTTGCGTCGACGTCGTGAGCAAGATCGCCATGAACGACATGAGTGCGATATTGATGAGGCCGAGCGTCACGTTCGCGGTCGTCACATAGAGCGCGGCGAGCACGAACGCCTGGATGAGAAAGACGAAGCGAAGGCGACCGATCGGATTGTGGCTCGCAATCTTTCCGGCCGCCATGTTGCTGAAAATCGAGATGAACCCGTAAGCGAACAGGATCGGGCTGACCCAAGCAATCGGCACCCCGAGCACCCCTTTTAAGATCGGGACGAGATACGTGTAGACGACGTACGTCGCACCGAAACCGAACGCCGGGATAAAGAAGGCGATTAAAATGCGGGGATTCGTTAACAGACGCAACTGGTCAGCAATCGACGTCCGCGCGCTCGTCAACTGACTCGGTACGACACGGTAGACGGCGAAAAATGCGACGACTCCTAAAGCGGTCGTCAAGATGAACGTCGTTTCCCAGCCGCTTCGTTGACCGATGAACGTGCCGAGCGGGACACCGAACACGTTCGCCATCGTGAACCCGCCGAAGATGAACGAAACGGCGATCCCGCGCTTTCCGGGCGGTACCGATTCGCTGGCGACGAGCATCGCGAGCGAGATGAGGACACCGGTCACGACGGCAGTCAACATCCGGAGTATGAGCAAGATGCCGTACGTCGGCGCCAAACTGCTGAATAAGTTAAAGACGATGAAGCCGAATGTGAGGACGAGCATGAGTTTTCGTTTCGGCAAATGGCTCGTGAATGACATCGTGAGCGGCGTCCCGATGGCGAACGTGATGGCGAACGCCGAGACGAGCGTACCGGCTGTCGCAATCGAGATGGACAGCCCGTCAGCGATATCCGGCAAGATGCCGACGATGACGAACTCGCTCGTCCCGAGCACGAATGTGAGGAGGGCGAGTGATAAGATAAGCGTCCAGTCGGTGCGACTGAGCGTTGAAGAAGTCGTCAAAATGAATCACTACTTTCAAAAATATAGTTGTTAGACATCAGTCGTTTCCAACGATACCGAAATTTCGTCAAAAGCAAAACCCTTTTCTCTCATCGAGTGAGAGAAAAGGGTCAAGTCAGCGCCAAAACGCGGTCGCTTCGACACCGGCATGATCGGAGACGACGGGGCCGTTCTCGCCGTCAAAGACGACAGCGTGCCGAGACACGTGAATCGGCGCGTTCGTCAACATCAAGTCGATTCGAAGCGCCTGCTTGTTCTCGTCCCATCCGGCAATTTTGCCTTGGACGGTGGCGTCACCTTCCCGTTCGGTCGCGAGGAAGAACAAGTCTTGGAGCCCGTTGTCCATCAAGTAATCATAACCTTCACCACGCAAAAAGGCGTCATTATTGAAGTCACCGAGGAGCAAGGCGCGGTCGTCGTCCTCGACACGCCGGAGCAATTCATCAAGTTGATGACGGACCGGCTCTTCCTCGTCGTGCCACCAGCCGAGATGACAAGAATAGACGGCCGTCGGCGCATCAAATCCGTCAACCATCGCTTTGACGATTTTTCGGGACTTGTAGTTGTTCGGGTCGGTCGTCTTCGAGACGAAGAACGATTCGGTTGCGAGGAATGGCGTCCGGGACAGGATGGCGACGCCTTCTTCATAAATATCATAGCCGTAATGAGCGAAGTCCCACGTCATATAGTACGTCACACCGACTTCTTTCAACCGTTCGACGAGTACGTGGGCGAAGTTATTCTCACGGATGATGCCGTCGACGATCGGTGCCTCTTTATGTTGGTTCACTTCTTGCAGCGCGATGATGTCATACTCTTCGCTCGCGATCCGTTCGACGATGGAATCAATTTTTTCTTGTTGGCGGTCTTCTAACCAGGCGTGGCAGTTGAGCGTCAAAATGTTCACGATGATCCTCCTTTAGAAAAAACAGGCCAACTCGTGCGAGCTGGCCTGTTGATTATGCTCCGATGACGTCTTGAATGTCTGACTTCAATACGTCGGCTTTCGGGCCATAGATTGCTTGGACCCCACGGTCTTTCAAGATGAGACCCATGGCGCCGTTCTTTTTCCATTCGCTCTCTTCCGAGACGAGCGACATGTCTTTCACCGTGACACGAAGGCGTGTCATGCAGGCGTCGACGTCTTCGATGTTCTCTTCCCCACCGAGGAGGGCGATAATCCCCATGACCTGCTCGTTGCCGGTCATTGTCGATTTCTCGCTCACTTCTTCCATATAGTTACCGTTGCGTCCTGGCGTCGGCAAGTTCATCTTCTTGATGAAGAAGTTGAACACACCGAAGTTGATGAAGAAAAACGCGATGGCGACGAGGAAGAAGTTGATCAAATCTTGAAGAAGACCGGCTTTCACGATCATCGGGATGCGTGTGAGCAACTCGATGGCACCGAACGCGTGAACGCGAAGGTCGATGATATCCGCCAAGGCGAAGGCGGCACCGGCCATGAGCGCATAGACGACGTAAAGCACTGGCGCGACGAACATGAACATGAACTCGATCGGTTCTGTGACACCTGTCAAGAAGACAGCGAGACCGGCCGATAGGAACATCGGCTTGTATTGTGCTTTCTTGTCAGCGTCGACGTTGCGGTACATCGCATAGGCAGCACCGATAAGCGCGGCGAACGACAAGAGCACTTGTCCGACTTTGAAGCGGGCTGGTACAACATCAGCGAGTAACGTGTTGTAAGCAGCCGTGTCCCCAGCGGCGCGAAGGTTGACGAGGTCCGTTACCCATGCCAACCAGAGCGGGTCTTGTCCGGCTACGACGGATCCGGCCGTTGCCCCTGTCAAAATCGTATACGTGCCACCAAGTTCCGTATAGTTCATCGGGACGGTGAGCATGTGGTGCAATCCGAACGGCAAGAGCAGACGCTCGAGTGCCCCGTAGATGAACGGTGCAAGGACCGGTGCCGTGTTACGCGACGTCGCGATCCACTCACCAAAGCTATTGAGTGCCCCTTGAATCGTCGGCCAAATGATTGACAGCGCGATTGCCGCGACGACTGAACCAAGGATGACGACGAACGGGACGAAACGCTTTCCGTTAAAGAACGAGAGGGCGTTCGGCAATTTGTTGAAGTTGTAGAACTTGTTATAGAGCGCACCACCGAGGAAACCGGCGATGATCCCGACGAACACACCCATGTTGAGGGCTGGTGAGCCGAGGACTGATGTGAAGTAGTCGGCGACGACGAGGTCGGCTCCGAAAAGCGACTTCACGGACGCTGTAGAGTCTTGAAGCATGGCACCGTTGACGTTGAAGATGGCGCCAGTGACGCGGTTGATCAAAATGAAGGCGATGAGTGCCGCGAAAGCACCGCCGGCTTTATCTTTTGCCCATGAGCCACCGATGGCGACTGCGAATAAAATATGTAGATTGACGATGATGCCCCAACCTAAGTCTTCAATGATGCGAGCCGTCGTCAGTAAGATACCGACGTCTCCGGCGGACATACCGATCAATTTACCGATAGAGATCATAAGACCGGCAGCTGGCATGACGGCGATGACGACCATTAACGCCTTGCCGAGTTTTTGCCAAAAGTCGAACGAGATGAGTTGTTTCATGCTATACGCTTCCTTCCTGTGCGGAACTTTTTATCTGGTTAATGCGAATGCTAATGCAATCGCTTGCATAAATGATTGTAATCGATTGCATAGATTTGTGCAACCGGTTTCCTAATTTTCATTTATTTTCATCGGCGAGCCGATCGTGCCATTCGAGGCGGCAACTTGTCAGGCGAAACGAATCTCGCTACAATACTAAAGGTTGAAAGGGGCGAGAATCATGGGTTGGAGACAGACGACGTCCGCTTTGTCGAAAGAGGAACAAGCGGTCTTATTAGATGAGTTGCTACAGACAGGTATATTGAAAGAAGAGGACAGATTGTTGTACGGGCTCCTCATGCCGGATCGGGTCAAGCGCATGTACGACGTCCTCGCACTGCGGACGAACCACATTACGATTTTGACCGAAGGGGTAGACGACCCGCACAATCAGTCAGCGGTACTCCGTTCGGCCGACGCGTTCGGTGTCCAGACGCTTCACGTCGTCGAGGGACGGGCCAAGTTCAAACCGAACTCGATTATCGCGAAAAGCGCCGATCGCTGGGTCGATGTCGTCGAACATCCGTCGATTGAGGAAGCGATTGACCGCTTGAAGGCGGACGGGTATCAAGTGTTCGCGACGGCATTGAGCGAAGAAGCGATTCCGCTCGAGGACGTCGACGTCACGAAGCCGACCGTGCTTTTGTTCGGGAATGAGCATCACGGCGTCTCCGAACGTGCCCTTGCGAAGGCGGACGGGAATTACATCATCCCGATGCAAGGTTACGTCCAAAGTTTGAACATCTCGGTCGCCGCCGCCATCTCTCTGTATGATGTCACGACACGGGCGAGGCACGTGGTGACGGAAGGTTACGGATTGACGATCGCCGAGAAACAACGGGTGCTCAAAGACTGGATGGTCAAGAGTTTGCCGAAGCGTTCACTCGGGGTGTATAAGCAAAAAGGTTTGACCGCTTTTGAGCGGGAGACAGGAAAATCTGAGTAGACGGCGAAGTAAACAGGCGTACGCGCACTGTTCACACGTTGAAAGGGGATGGAAAGATGAGTACGACCAGTTCATTTATCGTGAAAGATGTGACAACGAACTTTAACGAATTTGAAGAGGAGTTCTTTAATCTGTACCGCCGCCTGTATGGCGACATCGATCAACTGCGTTTCAAAGAACGACTGTATCGTCACGCCAACCCGCTCGTATTGCTCGCCTTCTCGGAAGACCGGCTCGTCGGCTTCAAAATCGGATATGAGGCTGAGCCGTATCGCTTCTATAGCTGGGCCGGCGGCGTGCATCCGGAGTTCCAAAAACATGGGATCGGCCGCAAGCTGATGGACACGCAACTCGAATGGGTGAAAGCGCAAGGGTTCCACTCGATTCGGACGAAAGCGCGCAACACGAACAAGGGCGTCATCATCTTGAACTTGTTGTGCGGGTACGACATCATGGGGGCGTATACGGAAGATAACGAACCACGCATCATGATGGAGAAACAATTGAACTGACGATTGAGCCGTGGCGAGTGCCGCGGCTTTTTTTGTAGGCATGAAACCAAACGAAGCGGCGTCCGTATAAAGGAAAAAAGGGGGAGAGGACATGGTCAACACGTTCGCGTTCGGGGAAGAAGGATACATCGATTCGACAGGGATGGGAGATTCTTTTTTTAGTGGGATGTTCAGTATTTTTCCGATTTTTATTATCGGCATTGTGACCGTGATTATCATCGCTATTATAGGCATGATTCGCCAAGTAACGAAGACGAAAGGTCTGTTGAAAGATATGCAACGCTTTGCGACGGAACTCGCTGACCATCCGGACGACGAGGCGGCGAATCGGCTCGCAGATTATTTGCGGGACGTGACGTCGTTCCCGATCGATCGGACATACATGGAGCCGTTCCGGGTCGCACTCGGCAGTTACCAGTTGGTCATGGAGTCGCCACACGTAAGCGACGAGACGAAGGCGCGGGTCGACCGCCAATACAAGCGGCTCGGCATATTGGACGGGGATAAGTTCGCCGATGAGCCGGCTCCGCGACGTAGTTCGAGCTCGCATCACCATCACCACAACGACCATCATAATCATCACATGTAAAACGCGTCGGGATTTGTCCGACGCGTTTTTGTTACATATAGCGGCTCGGATCGAAGTCGATTTCTGTCCGGTAATTGGCCGCGTCGATGGCGCTCGAGATTCGATTTGTCCGTTTCTCGACATCGCGTGCCTTCAACCGGTACAATTCCGGATCGTAGAGGGCATGTTTGATAATGACAGATTTTCCGCCATAACTCGATTGAAATTCACGTTTCGGCCGTTCGGCCAAGTCTTGATACATGCGGGCTTGAGCCTTCAATTGAATGGCGAACTCCATCGCTTCGACGAGCGGGAGCGGTCCGTCATTCGTCTCGATGATCGTTTGTAAGTTCGATTCACAGATCAGCCGGTCAAGGCGGCGCAAATCGGTGCGAATCGCTTGCAGCTCGACTTCGATATCCTCGATCGAACGGGATTGGATGGTCGGGAGCGGTTCATCTGTCTCAAGTTCGATGAACGCGACCCGCTCCACTTCCTCTGACAACTTATCAATCTGCTTTAAGAGCAGGCTCTTCAACTTGATGGCATCTGCCAAATACATAGGGATTCCTCCTTCTGCTTTTTTTAACCGTACCATAAGGCGCTCCCTAAAAAAAGGAAGGCGTTACTTTTGCGAGTCGAGGCGATATGATGAAAGAAAGAGAGGGGGCCGGCCGATGAACAAATGGAAAACGCAGTGGATGATCGCGATGGTGTTGCTCGTATTCGGGACAGCGACGCTCCTCTATCAGTGGATCGACTTGCGACCAGGAGAGATCCGCGATTACATCGTCCAGTTTGGCTGGCTCGCCCCAGTCGTGTACATCATCCTGTTCACCGTTCGCCCATTGATTTTATTTCCAACGTCCGTCTTGTCCGTCGCGGGCGGACTGGCGTTCGAGACGTTGCCGGGTGTCGTCTATACGGTCATCGGTGCCACGCTCAGTGCGCTCGTCGCCTACTATGTCGCGATTCGGTTCGGAGACCGCTTTTTGCGACATTTTGAATCGAGTGAGTATGAAAAAATCCAACACAAAATCGAGGAGGACGGTTTTTTTTACGTGTTGATTTTACGGTTGATTCCGCTCGTCAACTTTGACTTGGTCAGTTACGCCTCAGGGCTCGCGAAAGTGAGACTCCCGGCCTATGTATTCGCGACGATGGTCGGCATGGTCCCGGGTGCGTTCGCGAACAACTTCCTCGGCAGCAGCATCGCGAGTGGCGACTTGAAGATGGTCATCCTCGCCCTTGCCGTCTTCGTCGTCTTGACGCTCGTCGCGACCGTGTTCCGGGAACCGATCAAGCGACAGATCAATCGCTATAAAAAGAAGTAGACGCTCCTCGTCGGGAGCGTCTACTTTTTGAATTAACGGTTGTCGACCGTCTCCGGGTATAAGTCGTGATTGAAGAGGCGATGTTCGGCCATCTTCTCGTATTTCGTTCCAGGTTTTCCGTAGTTGTAGTACGGATCGATCGAGATGCCGCCGCGTGGCGTGAACTTGCCCCACACTTCAAGGTAGCGCGGTTCCATCAACTTGACGAGGTCTTTTCCGATGACGTTGATGCAGTTCTCGTGGAAGTCCCCGTGGTTGCGGAAGCTGAACAAGTATAGCTTGAGCGATTTCGACTCGACGAGTTTTTCGTCCGGGATGTACGAGATGTAAATCGTCGCGAAGTCCGGCTGATTCGTGATCGGGCAGAGCGACGTGAACTCCGGGGCGTTGAACTTCACGAAGTAGTCGTTTTCCGGGTGACGGTTCGGGAACGCTTCGAGCACGTCCGGTGCGTATTCAAAAATGTATGGGACGCTCTTCTGTCCGAGGAGCGACAAGTCTTGTAAGTCTTCTGGTCTCATATTCATTCTCCTTAGACGCCACGTTCGTTGGCGTACAGTAATGTGTGCAGTTGCGGCAAGACACGGACGCTTTGCCACGACGGGTCGCGCGCGACGTCTTCCCATAATTGTTTCAAACGACGGAGCTGGGCGTCGGTGATGTCACCGTCCGCACCAGGCTCTGGGTTACCGGCTGACAAGTACATGACGTCCGGTGTATAGCGCGTCTGGACTTGTTTCGCGTAGGCGAGATCGAGTTCGTCGAAGACGGCGACTTTGAACGTCGTCTGTTCCGGACGGAGGCGCTCGACGATGGCGTCGAGTTTCTCCCAGTCGGTCGACATGCCGGAAGACGGCGGTTTCGGGCTGAGCGTCACGTCGTCGATTTGCGTGAGCCAGTCTTGATAGCGGCTCCCTTGTGTCTCGACGGCTAGCTTGACGCCGCGTGCCTTCAGCTTCTCGACCAAGTCTTTCATGCCGGCGATGAGGAGCGGGTTTCCGCCTGAGATCGTGACGTAGTCGTATGCACCGAGCTCATCAAGCCGTTCGATGATCGTATCGGCCGAGAGCATGTCCGGTTTTTCCGAGCCGTCCCACGTGAAGGCGGAGTCGCACCACGAACAGCGATAATCGCAACCGGCGGTCCGGACGAACATCGTCTTCTGTCCGATGGCGCGGCCTTCTCCTTGGAACGTCGGGCCGAATACTTCGAGGACAGGGATTTTCATCAGTCCACCAACCATTCACGTCGGAACTCGGCGTACGATGTCGGCGTCTCATACAATTTGACGAACTCGACACGGACGTCGCGCTCATCCGGTAAGTGTTTGGCGAGTTGCTCGAAAATCCAATAGCACATATTTTCGGCGGTCGTATTCATATATGGTAATGATTCATTCAAATAACGGTGGTCAAGGTACGGTTCAAGCTCTTCTTTAAAGATGGCTTTTAAGTCACCGAAGTCGAGCGTCATCCCGCGATTGTCGAGGAATCCGCTAATCCCCATTTGGAGCTTATACGTGTGTCCATGGAGGGCGCGGCACTTCCCGTCGTAATCGAATAGATGATGCGCCGCGTCGAACGTCACTTCTTTGACGATTTGCACGCGATGCGGACAATAAATGAGCGAGCCGTCTTGTTTAGCTTCGACGTTCGTCGGGGCGAGGAACGGTGCGTTCTTCATACGCGCACCCCCTCATACGCGTCAAGGCCGTTTTGACGGAGCACACACGCCGGGCACTCACCACAGCCTGAACCGAGGATGCCGTTGTAGCACGTAAGCGTCCGTTCTTTGACGTAGTCGAACGCACCGAGACGGTCGGCCAGTTCCCACGTCTGTTTCTTATCAAGCCACATGAGCGGTGTGTCGATGACGAACGGATAGTCCATCGCTAAATTGAGTGTCACATTGAGTGATTTGATGAATTGGTCGCGGCAGTCCGGATAGCCGGAAAAATCGGTCTCGCACACACCGGTCACGATGTGATGCATGCCGAGTTGTTTCGCCATGACGGCTGCAAACGACAAGAAGAGATGGTTGCGTCCATCGACGAACGTGTTTGGCACGTCCGCATTGTCGATGTCGAGATCATGTCTCGTCAACGCATTTGAGGTGAGCTGTCCGAGCAAGGACAGATCGAGGATGTGGTGCGGGACGTCGAGTTCGGCCGCGATTTCTTTCGCGACTTCGATTTCCGCGTCGTGGCGCTGTCCGTAGGCGAACGTCACGGCTTCCACATGGGAGAATTGTTGTTTTGCCCAAAACAGGCAAGTGGTTGAATCTTGACCGCCACTAAAGACGACCAATGCTTTTTCGTGTTGCAAACTGCACACTTCCTTTTTCGCTAGTTTTGATGTCGGAGGAGGTTACGAACTCCGGAGGTCACCCTCGAGCGTTTACTTTACCATAAAAAGACGTTTGACAGGGAAAAGAGAAGCAGGTATAGTAAGGAACATCACTGAAACACTTTCGCGCATAAAAGCGTTTAAGCGGTTAGGTAGAAAATAATGGAACTGAAAGGAGGGGACGTCGATGCAGATGAAAGGAAAAGAGGCTGTATTCGTCGTGCTGCTGAGCGGAATTTCTTTGCTCGCACTGATGTTTTTGGCCAAAGCGACGCCACATATGGCGATCTTTGGCACAATGGTATTAATAGGGGTGTACGCGTATTATCGGACGCGTGACTTTAAACGAATCGAGACGGCGATGATCAATGGGATTCGCGAAGCGATCATGCCCGTCTTAATTTTACTGCTCATCGGGATGTTGATCGGTGTATGGCAAATGTCCGGCACGGTGGCGACGATCCTCTCCATCGGTTTAAATACGATTTCCGCTCAATGGTTCTTGCCGAGCGTGTTGCTTATCACGATGATCGTGTCGTCGTTCACAGGCAGCGCCTTCACGACAGTCGGTACGGTCGGGGTCGCTTTGTTCGGGATCGGGATGGCGCTCGGGATTTCGCCGGCGCTTGCCGCCGGTGCCATCGTGTCCGGGGCACTATTCGGAGATAAGATGAGCCCGCTCTCGGATACGACGAACTTCGCACCGGCCGTCGCTGGTGTGAAATTATTCGACCACATCCGTTTCATGATGGGGACGACCGTCCCGGCCTTCCTCATCACGCTCGTCTTGTTCACCATTCTCGGCCGTAGCGGTCAAGCGGCCGACACGGTTCAAATCGCCGAGGCGCAGGCTGCGCTCGCAGGCCGCTTCAACTTGTCATGGGTGACCCTCCTCGCGCCGATTCTCGTCGCCGTGCTCGCGTTCCGCCGGATGCCGGTGTTGCCGACGATGCTCGTCGGAATGTTCGCCGGTGTGTTGACGGCCGGGTTCGTTCAAGGCAACTGGAACATCTCGAACTGGTTAGGTGTCATGCAAGGCGGCTTCCAGTCAGGTGTTGAAAACGAAACGATCGCGGCTGTACTCGACCGCGGTGGCCTCGAGTCGATGCTCTGGTCGGTCAGTCTCGTCTTGATCGCGCTCGCGTTCGGCGGATTGCTCCGAGAGCTCGGTGTGTTCCAAGCGATCGTCGATGCGTTGCTTCGCCGTTTGAAGTCACCGGGCAGCTCGGTCTTGTCGGTCGTGCTCAGCTCGATTGGGGTCAACTTGCTCGCCGGCGAACAGTACTTGTCGATCTTGCTCCCAGGGCAAGCGTTCAAACAAGGATTTATCGATCGCGGCATCGACCCGCGTTACTTGTCACGTGCGCTTGAAGACGGCGGGACGGTCATCAACCCGCTCATTCCGTGGGGCGTGTCCGGCGCGTTCTTCGCGGCGACACTCGGTGTGCCGGTACTCGAATACGCACCGTTCGCCTTCTTCCTCTGGCTCAGCCCGATTTTCTCGATTATTCTTGGATACGTGAAGTTGGGAAAGCAACGTGAGGCGATGAAGATTGCATCGTAAGCACATAAAACGATCCAGGACCAATCGAGGTCCTGGATCGTTTTTGTTTCGTTGTGCCGTTTAAAGAATCGGTTTATAAGAGCTCTCAAGTTCCCACAACGTATCTCCGAACTGTTCGAGGAGCGAGTCTTGCGCAAAAAATCGCAGGTCTAGGCTCTCCCCGTCATTCATTTCCATCGTTCCGCTCACGTGCTTCGCATGAAACAAGTGGATGACGCCATGTGTCTCATCTCCGTTTGGATATTTGAAGTAGTATCGTGGTCCAGAACAGACGCCGATGAGTTCGAACTGTTGCGTCGTCAACCCTGTCTCTTCGTTCAGTTCTCGGGCCGCCACGTCTTCAAGTGTTTCGTCCAGTTCCATCGACCCTCCCGGAAAGCCCCAATCGAACGTATCGGAACGGTGTTGGAACAACAATTCATGCTTCTCGTTCGTGACAAGAATTGTGGCACCGACACTGATCAAGGGACGACTCCCAACCATCTTGCGTAAATCTGATAAATAACCCAACTTGATTCGCCTCACTTTCTCCTAACTACAGTTTCGCGCTTATTCCTTAAAAACCTGCGCATCGCGACCAGGTTATGAGACGGGCATCTTCTTTGTGCCCCCCGTCCTCATCTGAGAAAATGAGACCGAGGAGGGATGACGATGAAACGACTGCCTAAAGACTTTTACGAACAACCGACACTTGAACTCGCCCGCTCGCTACTTGGGCACTATCTCGTCCATCAGCACCCGACAGGCGAGATCATCGCCAAGATTGTCGAGACCGAAGCTTATCTCGGTGCCATCGACCGAGCGGCGCATAGTTTCGGGGGCAGACGGACGAATCGGACCGAGGTGATGTTTGGCCTGCCAGGTCACGTCTACACGTATCAGATGCACACGCATACGCTCTTGAACGTCGTCAGCGGACCAGTCGGGACACCCGAGGCCGTGTTGATTCGTGCGGTCGAACCGATTCAAGGCCAGGCGTTGATCGACCAGCACCGTCCCGGACTGAAGCCGGTCGACCAGACGAACGGACCGGGCAAGCTGACGAAAGCGCTCGGCATCACGATGAACCTGTACGGGCATTCGCTCCAACACGAGCCGCTTTTTATCGTGGAAGGTGAACCCATCATAGATGTCGAAGCCGGACCTCGCGTCGGCATCCCGAACACCGGTGAGGCGCGTGACTATCCGTATCGTTTCTTCGAACGGGCCAATCCGTACGTTTCAAAGTATCGCTGAAGGTTTAACCGAGAAGGTCGAGTGGAACACTCCCTATGTGTGAAAAAACAAATTGAGGGAGTGTTTCAATATGGCAAAAGTAGCAACGCTCATTACAGATATGTTTGAAGATGTAGAGTTCACAGAGCCACGCGACGCATTGGTGGAAGCGGGCCACGAAGTCGTCACGATTGAAAAATCGGCAGGGAACACGGTCGAAGGCAAACAAGGTGAGTCGAAAGTGACAATCGATAAATCCATCGACGACGTATCGCCGGAAGATTTCGATGCGCTGCTCTTACCAGGCGGCTTCTCACCGGACTTGCTTCGTGAAGACGACCGTTTCGTCCAGTTCGCGAAGGCGTTCATGGATGCGAAAAAACCGGTGTTCGCCATCTGTCACGGGCCACAGCTGTTGATTACGGCTAAGACACTTGAAGGACGCGACGCAACGGGCTACAAGTCGATTAAAGTCGACATGGAGTATGCCGGTGCGAAGTACGCTGACAAAGAAGTCGTCGTCTGCCAAGAGCAGCTCGTCACGAGCCGTCAACCGGATGACATCCCGGCTTTCAATCGCGAGATGCTCAACCTGTTAAAATAATCGCTCAGCCACGGATGCGTTCCGTGGCTTTTTTTGCGAAATCGGGAATAGAGGAGTAAGGAGGAGATGAAGATGAAACGAAGAGCGCGATCACCTAGTTAAGTTCGTCGAAATATCGGTTTGCTCAGTGCGATGCGGTGGTTTGAGGCGTTGATTCCAGCCTATACGATTGAACGGCTATTTTGGGAATCACGTGGTATCTCGATTCAAGAAGTCGTTTATATCGAGATCCTCTACGCCGTGATTGTAGTGATCCTTGAGGTCCCGACAGGCGTCTTAGCCGATCACATGGAGCGACGTCGTCTGCTTCAAATCGGAATCGCGTTGGAATGGTGCTCGTTTGTCGTGTTGCTGTTGTCGTTTTCATTTCTTGGTTTCGCTTTCGCCATCAGCTTGTCCGCAGTTGGAGCGGTCTGTCGAAGCGGCACGGAACATGCCCTCTTATATGAGACGCTCGAACAAGATGGACACGAATCCGTGTTTGAACGATGGGTCGGACGTTTAAACGCCATCGGCCTAGTGGCTGCTGTCGTGGCAGCCTTTAGCGGAAGTCTGCTTGCGGCAATGTTCTCGTTTGAATTGAATTATGTCGTGTCGATTTGCAGTCTGTTCATCGCCACGAGCTGTAGTCTATTGCTCGTTGAACCGGTTCGGAGGACGCACGATGAAGCGATGACGTGGCGTCAGTTGCGGGCTGGTTTCCGTTTCCTAAGGAACGACCGAGTGCTTCTCACGTTGACCCTCTCATTCGTCCTTGTCATTGGAGCCTTCAACTTCATCGAAGAGTTTTGGCAACTATATGCGCGTGACGTTCGTGTCCCGATTTATTGGTTCGGGGTCATCTCGACTGGTCTATTGCTTATCCAAATTCCAGGACAACTACTTGCCCCGTATTTACTTCGGATTGCGTCGGCCGTGCGTTGGCATCAGATGATTGGCTGGGGAATCGGGATTGGCTTTATTCTACTCGGAAGTATTCCGAGCCCGGTTGGCTTCGTATGGATGGCCATAATGGCCTGTTTCGCAGGCGCAATTGAGCCGATCTATGTTGGCGTGCTCCATCACCGCGTCCCTTCCGCCATACGGGCGACGACCGAATCATCCGTTTCGGTCTTGTTGCACGGAAGCATTATCGAGCTTGGTTTATTGTTCGTCGTTGGAGCCGAGCGCTCTTTATTTGGCGCATTTCTAATGATTGGGATCGTCGTCTGTTTATCCCACGTGAAGAAGCAGGCGACGTAGCGGGCGGAGCACATTGAACGGCTTGTTTTTTTAAAACAAGGGGAAAGGGGGCGTAACGCCCTCTTTTTTTACGTCTTAAGCCCGAGGGCGGGACGACTCACGCCGATGTATGATTAGACCTAATACAGGAGCAGGAGACACATTATGTCATGGTATGAGTTGTTCATCGGTTTTTTGTTAGGTGTCGTCGAAGGGTTGACCGAGTTCGCACCGGTGTCGTCTACGGGGCACATGATTGTCGTGGATGACTTGTGGCTCAATTCGAGCGCGTTTTTAGGACAGGAAGTCGCGAACACGTTCAAGATTGTGATTCAACTCGGCTCGATTTTAGCGGTCATCGTCGTGTTTCGGAACCGCTTTAAACAGTTATTGAATCCGAGGGAACTGGTCTCGTTCCGGCGCGGTCAGACCGATAAGTTGAATCTGCTACATATCTTGATCGGCCTGTTGCCGGCAGCGGTGCTCGGTCTCTTGTTTGAAGACTATATCGATACCCATCTTTTCTCGGTCAAGACGGTATTGATCGGGCTCGTCATCGGGGCATTCTTCATGATTGCGGCCGATCTGTCAGGAGTGAAGCGCCAGACGACGGCGACGCTTGACGAGATTTCGTACAAGCAGGCGCTCGGCGTCGGATTGATTCAATGCTTTTCGCTTTGGCCAGGCTTTTCAAGGTCGGGCTCGACGATTTCAGGCGGTGTTCTCCTTGGGATGAGTCACAGGGCGGCGGCAGACTTCACGTTCATCATGGCCGTCCCGATCATGTTTGGGGCGAGCGCGCTATCGCTTTACAGTAAGTGGAGCTACTTTACGATTGAAACGTTGCCGGTATTCCTTGTCGGCTTCGTCAGTGCTTTCTTATTCGCGCTGATGTCGATTCAATTTTTCTTGAAGTTGATCAACAAAGTGAAACTGACCCCGTTCGCGATTTATCGAGTCGTGTTGGCGGCGGTCATTTACTTCTTGTATTTCTAAAAAAACGCGTGCTTATGCACGCGTCATTGAAACCTATTGTTCAGTTAGTTCGTAAAACCAAGTAGAGGTGAGAACATGGAACATATCGTTGTCGTATTAGGGACGTTGATCGGTCTCGGGACGGTCGGAACATTGCTGTACATGACACGTCTCGCATATGAATCATGAGAACGGATAGTGATAAAAGCGCTCACGTTGGAGTAATTCCATGACGTGGGCGTTTTCTGCGTTGTCGATGGCACGGAGAAGTCCTTCCGTCTGCGAACGGTGAGCGAGGAGCGCTTCCCGCTTCAATGCGCTCTCACCACCGACCTCGATGATGACGTGCGGTTTGCCGAGCTCGGATTCGGTCCGGTGATCGAAGGCGACACCTAAAAATTCAGGACGTTCAGAGGCGTCGATGGCTTGAAGGGCACGGACGACGGCTCTAGCGGTCGCCTCATGGTCCGGATGGACGGCATAGCCTGGGTAAAACGAGATGACTCGGGCCGGTCTCACTTCTGCGATCAATGTGCTGAAGCGATCGGCGAGTTCGGCCTCGTCTTCAAATTCGACGGTCTTATCCCGGAGCCCCCACATGCGGAGGTCGTCGATGCCCATGACGGCACAGGCGGCCTCGAGTTCATGTTTGCGAATTTTTGGCAGCTCTTCACGCGTCGTGAAAATCGGGGATCCCATGTTTCGTCCCATTTCACCTAGCGTCAAGCAGACGTACGTGACAGGGAAGCCGTTCTTTTGATGTTGGATGATCGTTCCCGCGGAGCTGAACGCTTCATCGTCGGGATGCGGGAAAATGACGAGCAACGGTCCAGTCATTGGTCTTCCACCTCCGTGGCCCCTTGCGGGAGCGGTTTTATGTCTAAATGGAGCGCACAGGCGAGGCGTCCGAGCCGGTCGTGGCCAGCGAGTAACAACTGATCGCCGTGCTGTTCGAAATCGGTCAAGCCTTCGACATAGAGCCAACCGTGATCGAGTTTTAACCCGACGCGGTATGGGCCTTGTCCTTTGATTTGTCCGATGCTGTATTCGATGACGACATTGCGGATGAACATGCCGGCGTTATGGAAATCAGGGTCGTTATGGGTCGCATACGCCCCGTTCGTCGTCTCGACGTGGGCATAGAGCGGGGTCGTCACGTGTTTGTCTAAATACGATTGAATCAAGTCAGGTTGAATCGGGTTCACGCTATTCTCCTCCAATGGAAACGATGACCCGAAGCGTTCGCCCCGGGTCACCCGTTTAGGATTGTGTTGCTAATTTTTTACGGTAGCCGGTATGGTTCGTCGGTCCGACATATTGGTTGAGGCGGAACGAGTGGCGAACCGCTTCCGTGATGAACGCTTTTCCGATTTCGATCGCTTCGTCGACGGAATGTCCGTTCGCGAGTGATGCGGCGATCGCAGAAGAGAACGTGCAGCCGCCGCCATGTGTGAAGGCCGGCTCGATTTTTTCGCTCTCGAGGAGGCGATATTCGTTTCCGTCATACAGCACATCAAATGCCGTATCAAAACCGAGCTTGCCACCGACTTTGACGATGACGATGTCCGCGCCGAGCTCATGGATTAACCGGGCCGCTTCTTTGATCTCATCCATCGTTGACGGTGTCTTATCGAGACCGGCGAGCATGCGTGCCTCGAACAAGTTCGGTGTGATGATTTTCGCGACCGGGACGAGGTGCTTGCGCATAGCGATGGCGACGTCCGGGTTGAGGATCTCATCGGCGCCTTTACACGCCATGACCGGATCGACGACGGCGTTTTCGATGCCGTACTCTTTAATTTTACGAGCTGCCAGTTCGATAATCTCAGGCGTCGGGAGCATACCTGTCTTAACGGCGTCGACACCGATTCCGGCGAGCACGGTGTCAATTTGCTTCTCGATCAACGTCGTATCGATTGGAAATACTTCATGATGCCAGGCGTTGTGCGGATCTTGGGCCACGATGACCGTGAGGGCCGTCATACCGTACACACCGAGCTCTTCCATCGTTTTCAAGTCAGCTTGAATGCCAGCACCGCCGCTCGTATCCGATCCGGCGATCGTTAATGCTTTTTTCATCGTCATAGTCGTTCAATCCCCTTTGTCTGTTTGGATAGTTTCACTATAACGACTTTTTGGCGTTACGACAAATCCCATGACCAGGAAAGGTTCTCCTCAACTTTTCATTATAAGATGGCAGGATTTCAATCATATTTGGGGAATAGTAATGAATAGGGTGTAGACCACTTTCAATTGGGCAGGAGGAAAATCGCATGTTAGTGCACAGCTTATGCATTCCGAAGAAAGACGTCGTGACCATCAGTGAAAAAGCGACGTTACGGGAAGCGCTCGACACGCTTGAGAAAACAGGATACCGTTGCGTCCCTGTTCTCGACGAGACAGGAACGTTTTTCCGCGGTAACATTTATAAAATGCACATTTATCGTCACGGTATGAACGAGGGGAGCCTAGACGATAACGTCATGACGCTCATTAAGAACACGCAAAAGTACGTCCACGAGTCGGACGGCTTTTTCCAAGTGTTCTTCTCGATCAAAGAATTACCGTACATCGCCGTGTTAAAAGACGAAAGCAATGAATTTTACGGCATCTTGCCGCACGGCAAAATGCTCGGTATGCTCGAAGAGGCGTGGAGCCGGGACACGGGAAGTTACGTCGTCACGATCGCTTTGAGCGAACAGGCGGGGGCGCTTGAAAAAATCACGAAAATCGTCAGCCGGTACTCATCGATCGCGAGTCTCATGACGCTCGATGCGAAGAGTAAAGTACTGCGACGTGTGTTGATCACGCTGCCGCCGGACTGTGACGAACCGAAAAAAGACAAGATTGTCGCGAAGCTCGAACAAAAAGGGTTCCGCGTCGTCGAAGTCGAGAACTTGAACAACTGATAGGAAAAGCCCTTCCTCGAGCGAGGAAGGGCTTTTCTACGTCAATCGTTTCTCCATCCGGATGTCTGCCCAAAGTCGTCCATCCCAATAGGTGAACGCCTCAATCCGGGCAATCTCTTCGTAGCCGAGTTTCTCGTAAAGGCGGTGCGCCGCTTCATTGAAGGCGAACACACCGAGTTCGATGCGTGGGGTTCCTTGATGCCGGAGCCGATCTTCAAGCAGACGCAACGCGTTCGTGCCGACGCCTTTGCCGCGCCCGTGCGTCTCGCCGATGACGATTCCGAGCCAGGCGCTGCCTGGTTCTTGACGATACAAGTGCGCCGCGTCATACATCACGTTCACTTCTCCGACGAGCTCGTCGTCCGCATAAATTAAGAAGATATCGTGCGTGGCGAGGCGCTCGTTTAATTCATCGACTGTCAATCGATGTTCAGCCGTCAGTTCGGCTTCGGAGCGACTGGGGCGAATCAAATGGACGATGTCAGAATCGTTATTCCAGCGGTTGAACGTCTCGACGATCGCTCCGGAAGCCGCTTCTAGAGGAACGAGCGAGATGGTCATTCGATCCACTCCTTTTTATTTATGCCTCGTCTCAAGACATCGGTTTTAACACGTTCAAATGACTCGGCAGCACCTCGAACGTGAGCGGCAGCTTCCCGCCCGTGTCGCCGTCGGCATTGACGGGGAGTGACTCCGGTGAATCGACATGGACACGTTTCGTCGTGAACGATGTGACGCTTTCCGTCTCCTTCAATTTACCGGTGAACAGGGCCGGGGCGAGTTGAAGCGCGTCTTTGAAACCGAGACTTTCAAACAAATAGACGTGCAACAAGCCGTCGTTCAGTTCGGCGTCCGGCTCAAAGTTCTCAAAGCCGCCGACCGAGTTCGTGAGCGCGATGACGACAAGATAGGCGTCTCCGTCGAACGTCTTTTCCTCGGCCTGGACAGAGAGGGAGTAAGGACTATGCTCCCGGAACGCTTTCACACCTTCGATGAGATAAGCGAACGGTCCCCATTTCGTCTTCTCCTCGACACTCACTTCATCGACTGCTTCGGCAATCAGGCCGATGGCGATGACGTTCATGAAGTAGCCGTTCTCGTATTTGCCGATATCCATCGGTGTCGGCTCCGCTGTCTTCAATGCGTCAATCGCTTCTTCCGGATCGCTCGGCACACCGAGCGCGCGAGCCAAGTCGTTCACTGTGCCGAGCGGGATGATTCCGAAGTCGGGACGATGCGGCGCTTCAGCGAGTCCTGCGACCGTCTCGTTTAGCGTTCCGTCTCCGCCCATGGCGATGACCGCGCGGTAACGCTTCTGCGCCGCCTCGCGGGCGAAATGCGTCGCGTCGTCCGCTTTTTCGGTGAAGCGGACGTCCACGTTGCCGTATCGCTCTTTCAGTACCGCTTCAGCGTGTGGTGCATGTTCTTTTCCTAACTCTTTTCCTGATGACGGGTTGACGATCAACATGACAGGTTCCATTCAGACATTCCCCTTTTACGTTTAGATACTGTGCTATATTCCCGTCCATTCAAAAAGCTAGTCATCAAAAAAAAGCAACGGTCACCCGTTGCTCAGTAGTGGCGGAACGCCGACATGTCGAGATGGCTCGCCTCGGACTCGTCGACGGCGAGTTCGATTTTCAAATGTTCATGAAACGGCGAGTCGAACGCACCCATGCAGGCGACCGGTTCGTGGTCCGGGACGGGGGACTTGCGCTTCGTTTTGACGAACAAATAGTCCTCCCGCGGAAGCGTTAATAAAAACCGTTCAACCGCGTGCGGTTCGCGCGTGACGTTCGACCAAGGCAAGTGATTGAACAACAAAAAGACCGCGCCTTCTTTTCGTAGCGCATAATCGGGGGCAATCCCTTCCCGGTTCAACAACTCGATGACCGAATCCAAATAGTGTTGCTTGATCGTCAATGAAATCTCGTAATATTCACGCATGCCGTCCACCCTTTCTAAAAATCACAATAATTCCATTCTAAACGTTTCGTCGATGGGCGACAATGAAGAAGTTTCTTGACGAAGTGTTTTTCCCCCCGTATACTGCTCATGTCCTGCTATACTAAAAGTAAATGATGAACGAATTGAGGTGAGACCGACATGATTGAATCGCTTGAGTTGAAGGCATGGATCGTCTTGGCACGGACGATGGACGCGATCAGTGACCGTGTGAAAGAAGATCTTCGACGCCACCAATTGAATTCAACAGAGTTCGGTGTTTTATCCGTGCTGTACAAACGAGGGGATACCCCGTTGCAACAAATCGGAGATCAAATTTTGATTACGAGCGGCAGTGTGACGTACGTGATCGATAAGCTCGAGAAACGTGGGCTCATCGAGCGTGTCGCTTGTCCGTCTGACCGACGCGTCACGTACGCCTCGTTGACGGAAGCTGGTAAACAGTTGATGGACGTCGTCTATCCGGAACACATCGAAATCTTTAAAGACATTTATGGCCCGCTCAGTGAAGCGGAGACCGAGACGCTGATCGAGTTATTGAAGCGCGTCGGTTATAACGCGGCAGGCAAATGACGCCTGTCGTGTTTTTTTTTACATATATCTTGAATTCGAAATAATTGACGATGAGATATACAGATGATATAGTACAAACTGTTGTTATTAAAAATAGAGATTTCAATATATGGAGGAACCCATCATGAAAAAAGTACTTTACGTATCTGCAAACCCGAAACCAACTGAATTGTCATACAGCAAACAAGTCGCTGAAACGTTCATGACGACACTCAAAGAAGAGAACGCGTCACTCGACATCGAAGCGATCGAACTATACGACGTCGATGTCCAAGAAATCGATGGCGATGTCCTCAGTGCATGGGGCAAGTTCGCTTCAGGCGAAGCGCTCACAGACGTCGAAGCGCAAAAAGTCGCGACGATGAACGGCATGCTCGAGAAGTTCATGGCAGCAGACGTGTACGTGTTCGCGACGCCGATGTGGAACTTCTTCTTCCCAGCACGTATGAAGATGTTCCTCGACAGCGTATTGACTGCTGGTAAGACGTTCCGTTACACAGAGCAAGGGCCGGTCGGTCTTCTCGAGAACAAACAAGCGATCCACATTCAAGGAACAGGCGGCATCTACACAGGCACAGACCTCAACTTCGCTGACGCCTACCTACGCCAAGCACTTGCGTTCGTCGGCGTGACAGACGTGACGACGCTTGCCGTTGAAGGAATGAACCAATTCCCGGACAAGATTGAAGAAATCGTCGCTGACGCAAAAGCGAAAGCTGAGACGCTCGCGAAAGAAGTCGCAGGCGCGGTAACTGTATAACGTTCAAGGCGGGTCCTGACGGGCTCGCCTTTTTGTGTGTCATCGATTCGGGTATGATAAGACGGAAAGGGGAGAGTGGAATGGGAGAACAGTTATCAGACCGCTTGCTCGGCGATTGGAGCGATATGATCGAGAGCGAGATGGGGCGGCCGTACTTCAATGAGTTGGCTGCGTTTGTCGATGAGGCGTACGCGACAGCGACCGTATATCCGGCTCGACAAGATATTTGGAACGCGTTCGTCTATACGAAATTGAAAGACGTCAAATGCGTCATCCTCGGACAAGACCCGTATCACGGACCGAACCAAGCGCACGGCCTCAGCTTTTCAGTCCAAGACGGTGTTCGTTTCCCACCGTCTTTGCGAAATATTTTTCAAGAGTTACACGACGACATCGGCTGTGACATGCCGACGAGCGGCAATCTCGAGAAGTGGGCCCGCCAAGGTGTGTTGCTGCTCAACACGGCACTCACGGTCGAGGCAGGAAAAGCCGCCTCACACCGTGGGAAAGGGTGGGAGACGTTCACGGACGCTGTCATCGCGGAGCTCGGGAAACGTGAGCAACCGATCGTGTTTATTTTATGGGGCAACGACGCGAAGAAAAAACAACGGCTCATCGGCGACCAACACGCCATCTTGACGTCGGTCCATCCGAGTCCGCTATCGGCGCATCGGGGCTTTTTCGGCTCAAAGCCATTCTCGCAAGTGAACGCAAAACTTGTCGGATGGGGACAACCTGAAATTGATTGGTGTTTATGACAGTCCGCACATGCGGACTGTTTTTTTGGTTGACGTCATAAAAAAGGTCTGTTATCGTTACTACCAACAAGATGCTTTAATGCTTAAAAGCGAATGTGCATAAAAGCATAACTGCATAACAGTGATAAGCGATGACCAAACCGAAGTAGAGACATCTTCCCTGGCCCAGAGAGCGTGTGGTGCTGCGAACACGCCCAAAAGATGAATCGAATTACAGTTTGCGAGCTCTCAATGATTGAGCGGTCCCCCGTTATCGGAATGAAGTGACTAGGCGTCTGTCTAGTAATCAGGGTGGTACCGCGGCCAAAGTCGTCCCTATCGAGTGATTCGATAGGGACTTTTTGCCGTTTCAAACACAAAAGGAGGAACCAACATGTTGACACAACTCATCCCGCGCCACTTGGCCCCACATATCTCACCGCAGTTTTACGACGAGTACACGCCGACCGATCACGCCGTGTGGCGCTTCGTCTTGCGGCTCAATTTACACACGCTTGAAGGGAAGGCCCATCCGTTCTACATCGAAGGGCTGAAGAAGACGGGGATGGGTCCGGAGCGGCTGCCTAACGTCGAGACGATGACCGAAGAAATGCGATCGGCCGGTTGGTCAACAGTCGCCGTCGATGGACTCATCCCGGGCGTTGCCTTCTTCGACTTCCAAGGGAACGGCATGCTCCCGGTCGCAACCGATATCCGAAAAGTCGAGAATATTTTGTACAGCCCGGCCCCGGACATCATCCATGAAGCGGCCGGTCACGCCCCGATGTTGATGGATCCTGATTTTTCAAACATCGTCAAACGGTTCGGACAGCTCGGGGCGAAAGCGTTCATGAATCGTGAGGAACATGCCTCGTTCGCGGCGTTAAAACGATTGACTGTCGTGAAAGAGAACGCCAACTCGACCGACGAAGAGGTGGCTGCGGCGGAAGTTGCCGTCCACGCGGCGAAAGCACAAGTGACCGGCTTCTCCGAAGCGCAGCAAGTCGCCCGCATCTTTTGGTGGACGGTCGAGTTCGGTCTCATCGGGGACGTCGACAACCCGCTCATCTACGGGGCAGGGCTGTTGTCATCGGTCGGCGAGAGCCGGCATTGTCTGACGGACGCCGTCACGAAGCATCCGTTCGACTTGGAGCACGCGCTCGAGACGAAGCAGGATGTGACGAACATGCAGCGAGAACTGTTCGTCATCCCTGACTTTGACACTTTGACCGAGGCGCTTGACGAGCTAGAAGGGCGGATGGCCGTTCGTCAAGGCGGAGTGGCGTCACTCGAGAAAGCACTTGCCTCAGGGAGTCAAGCGACCGTCCGTCTCGAAGACGGGACAGACCGGGTCGGAGTCGTCCGTCACGTGACCCGGAGCGCAGGACACGCGCTCGTTCAATGGAACGACTGCGTGAAAGTCGACAATGGACAGTTGACGAACCTCGAGAACCACGGCTTACTCGTTCTCGACGGTCCGCTCCGGGACGTGTTGGCGACGACGGCACTTCGACTCGATGGGCGGGTCGTCAACGAGACGGCAGACGAGTTGCGTTTAGAAGAAGTAGTCTTGGAGATGGAAGGGCGCCGCATCGAACTGGCGACGCTTGAAGTGAGACAAGACTCGCTTCCTTCCGTCTTCCCTGGGACCGACGTCGAGGAGCTTGTCTTAATCGAGAAACCGGTTCACATCGAGCGAGATGCCCGCGTCTGGACGAATGACGACCCGATGTTCAACCGCATCCGGAACCTGCGGGAACAAGGGACCTCGATCGATGCGCTCATCCCGACGATTCTCGAGGAGCATGCGGACGCATGGTTGCTCCAAATCGAATGTCTTGAACTCGTTGAGTCTGAGACACTGAAACAGGCGCTGGTGGCTCGTCTCGAGGAACTGCGGGCGACATCACCGTCACGCAATGAGTTGATCGGACGGGCGTTTGGGCTGTTGAACGTCTGAACGCAAGGAACGAAAAAACACGACCATCCCTTCATGATCGAGGGGTGGTCGTGTTGTCGTTTCAAAGTGATCGAGTAACAGACGTCTCGCGTAAAAACGCGATGAGTCGACGATACGTCGCATTGGCAGCTGGCTTATTCATCTCGAAATGATAGGCGTGGCCGAGCTCATGTTCCGCTTGATCATAGAAGATACGCGTCACATCGGTGCGACCCGACAAGATCGTCGCGAATTCTTTCGCTTGTGTCTCGAACGATCCGGTGTTGCCATCCGTGATGAACGTCGGTACGAACGTCGCCGGAATATTGACGAGCGGAGACGCTTCAGAGACGACAGGGAGGTTCTCCCAATTATACGTCCCGAAGTACGCCCAACCGATTCGTTTGAACAAGAAGCGGTTGACCGCTTTTGAAGATTCGACAATCGCCCGTTTCAAATCATACGGGCCGGAGAAGAGAATTGCACCGAGAATCGACTCTTTCGGGACGACTTGCTTCACTTCGGCCGAAGGCGCGTAGCCGTCGTTCAATTGAATCCCGACGAACTGGGCGACGAGTTGGGCCCCGTTCGAATCCCCGGCGAAAAAGACGCGGTCGAGGTCGAGCCGGAAGCGATCGTTGTTTTCCGCGATATACGTGTACGCTTCTTCGATTTGTTGAAGCGGGACGGGATACGTGACGTCCGGGGCGAGCGCGTAGTTGATGCTGACGACGTTGTAGCCGTTGCTCGCAATCGACGCGGCATATTTGAAGACGTCAGCTTTGTCACCGCCGACGAAAGAGCCGCCGTGGACCCAAAAGATGGTTGGCACCGGTTTGTCTCCTTCGTAGCGAATCAAGTCGAACGTGCCGTTTTCGTAGGCAGAATAATAGTCGATATCTTTGCGGACCGACGTTTTTTGAACGACTTCGTCAAATCCTTTAATAGCGACTTCATTCCCGCCGGCGAACGAGGTTTTGACGAGGCGGGACGTCGGTTTCGGGGACAAGAATACGTACGCGGCTCCGGCGACGGCTGTCCCGACGAGTCCGAGTCCTGCTCGTTTCAATCCTTTATTCATCGTAATTCCTCCTCAGGTAAAGCGTCTTTCAAAAGTTTATTGATCAACGAGGACGCTGCTCATGAACGTCTCGATGACGTGGGCGATGCCGTCTTCGTCGTTTGACTTCGTGATGAAGTCGGCCTTTCCTTTGACGGTCGCATTGGCGTTCCCCATCGCGACGCCGAGGCCGGCCCATTCGATCATCGTCAAGTCGTTGTTGCCATCACCACAGGCGATGACATGCGCTTGTTCGATTCCGACATGTTTTGCTAAGAAAGCGAGGCTCGTCCCTTTCGTCACACCGGCTTCGGTGAACTCGAGGAAGAACGGTTTTGAGCGGGCAACGGCGAGCTCGCCTTCAAGCTCGACTTGCAATTTCGTTTCGATTGGGGCGAGCGTGTCCCCATCGGCGAGCATCAGACATTTGACGACCGGCGTCGTCACCGTCTCTTTGAAGTCGTTGACATGGATGACGGGCATGCCTGTCAATTCACCTTCGATGTTCGTGTATGGGTTTGGTTGATCGGTTACGATTTCGTTACCGATGTACGTATGAATCGCGATTTCCTCTCGGACACTGATATCATGGAGATATGCGACCGTCTCCGGTGTCAGTGTGCTCGAGAAAATTTCTTCATCTGTCGCACAATCGATAATGGAAGCACCGTTAAATGATAAGATGAAGCTTCCGTACTTGGCGAGCTCGAGCTCGCGGGCAGCTTCCCACATCGCATACGTCGGGCGACCGCTCGCGAGGACGACTTTATGTCCGCGTTCTTGGGCGTCAAGGAGCGCTGTCTTCGTCTTCGGTGAAATCGTATGATCACTCGTCAAAAGCGTGTCGTCCATATCTAATACAATCATTTTGTAACTCATAATCGGAATGAGTCCTCCTTCGGAATCTAATGACTCCATCCTAATACGATTTGAGGTCAATTGACAACCTTGTCGCAAAAACGTAACTATTATGTAGAGAATATGTAGAGAAGTGAACTATAGAAGAGGTGGAAACATGAATCGGATATTAGTAGCCGAAGATGAGCATGCGATTCGCAGCTTTATCATCGTAAATTTAAAGCGAGCCGGGTTTGACGTCTTTGAGGCGTCGAATGGTCGCGAAGCCGTCACGGCGTTTGACCGTCAACCGTTTGATATCGTCTTGCTCGACGTCATGATGCCGGAGATGGATGGATTTGAAGCGTGTGCGGCGATCCGTGATTTAGATGAAAACGTCGGCATCATCATGTTGACGGCACGGACGCTCGAAGAAGATAAGATTGAAGGGCTCGGGAAAGGCGCGGACGACTACATCGCCAAACCGTTCAGCCCAGGCGAGCTCGTTGCCCGGATTCAAGCGCTCCTCCGCCGTGTTGAAAAAGTGAAGCGCAAAGAGAAAAAACGCTTGAAGTCGGGACCGTTCGCCATCGACTTGGCAGCGAAGCAAGTGACGAAATACGGACAACCGATTGATTTGACACCGACCGAGTATGATTTGATTTGTCACCTCGTGCAAAATGAAGAAGTCGTCTTATCGCGTGACGCGCTTCTCGATGCGGTCTGGGGCGTCAATTACTTCGGCGACCGAAAGACGGTCGACGTCAACATCCGCCGGTTGCGTCAAAAGATTGAAGACGACCCGAGCCATCCTGCGTTCATTGAGACGCTGTGGGGACATGGGTATAAGTGGCGGAGACATGACGGATGAAGCAACAGCTCGTCATCCGCATCATGATTGTTATGACGCTCGTTTTGATTCTGCTCGTGAGCGTACTGTCCTACGGAACGTATCGCTATTACTATGAGTATGAATCTGAAGCACTCCTTAGCCACGCGACGACGAGTGCGTACTTGTATCCACAGGCACAAGTCGGGTTCGATACGCCGAGCGCGTTTTCTGTTCTCGTCCGGACGTTCGGCTATCCAGGGACGGATTTGACGATCGTCAACCGTTTCGGTGAAATCGTGAAGACGACCGGGCAACGCGACCATCAGGCGCTGTTCACCGAGCGGCAACTCGAGCAACTTGCGCGAGGAGAGTCCGTCGTTCAAGACTATGACGTTCAGGACGAACACTACTTGTCGGTGACGAGTCCGATCATGACCGGTGAGACGAGTGAACTCGCCATCAGTTTCACCCGGCCGCTAGAAGACTTAGATACACTCATCCGCGAGATATGGATGGCGGTCATCTTGATTGGCGTCCTCATCTGGCTACTCGCACTCTATGCGGTCATTCGCATCGCCGACCGGTTCGTCCGTCCGATTCGTGACATCATCGAGACGGCAGACGAGATGGCACAAGGTGACTTCGACGTCGAAGTCTATTCGAATGAAAAACATGAGCTCGGGGCACTCGCCCGGACGTTGACGTATTTAGGGGCGAAAGTCCAGCAGCATCAATCGACGCGGAACGAATTTTTATCGAACGTGTCACACGAGCTCAGAACGCCGTTGACCTCCATCAAAGGATGGACCGAGACGATCCGAGGCGGAAATGAGAAATTGTCAGAAGAGACTGAGCTTGGCCTTGGGATCATCCATTCCGAGACGGAGCGGATGATCGGTCTCGTCGAACAGCTTCTCGACTACACAAAAATCGAGGAGAGCCGGCTCGTGCTATACCGGCAAGAGCTCGATCTCGTCTCGTTGCTGCGAAAAGTATCAGTGCAGCTGAAACAATCACTCGAAGACAAACAGATTACGCTGGTCGAACGCTATCCTCAAAAATCGATCGGCCTGTTCGATGAGAACCGCTTGAAGCAAGTGTTTTTGAACTTGCTTGAGAACGCGATCCGATTTTCGCCGGACGGGGGGACGTTGACGGTTCGATTCGTCCAGTCGGAGCGTGTCGCCTTCATCTCGATTATCGACGAAGGACCTGGTATCTCGAAGGAACATTTACAGCGCATCACCGAGATGTTCTACCAGGCACAAGTGACGAAAGGGAGCAGCGGTCTCGGTCTTGCCATCGCCAAGGAATTGATCGAGGCGCACGAAGGGAAACTCGTCATTGAAAGTGAAGTCGGTCAAGGGACGACGGTGACCGTTCTATTGCCGCTCGACCCGAGTGAACTACATTAAAAGGGTTAAACCTCCTTGATTCAGGATACATGTAATTGTATGTAGAATAAGGGAGGTTTTTTTTGCGTGGCGACGAAATCATTGAAACCGATCAAAGGAACACCGAACGCTGTATCGACGCAAACATCGATCACGGCGCTCAAGATGGACCCGCTCCCGTACGGACGCGACCGTGCCCACACGGTCGAGACGATGAAAATGGTCATGAGCCAGATGCCTCGGACCGAACTTGTCGAGGAGACGGACGACATGCTTCGGTACGTCGTATCGACGAAAGTGATGCGGTTTAAAGACGACGTCGAATTTTTATTTGACGATGAGACAAGACAAATTGAGTTTCGTTCGGCCGCACGACTCGGGCATTCCGATTTTGGTGTGAACCGAAGACGGATGGAAGATGTGAGTGAACGATATCGGAGGTTGATGAAATGAAAGATTATCAGTTGATTGTCATCGGTGGAGGCGCGGCCGGCATGACGGTTGCGGCCGGAGCCGCCAACCTTGGCGCGAAAGTCGCGCTCGTCGAGAAGAAAAAACATCTCGGCGGGGATTGTCTTCACGTCGGATGTATCCCGTCCAAGGCGCTCATCGCCGCCTCGAAAGAAGCGAGTGCGATGATGCAGGCCGCACGCGTACTCGGCACCGAGTTTGACGGGCGCGATCATTATCAGACAACGAAAGCACGGGTCGACCGGGCCCGTGAGATCATTCAAGAGCATGACGGTACCGAGCGTTTCACAAAGTTAGGTGTCGACGTCTACATCGGGGAAGCGTCATTCCAAAGCCCTTATGAATTAAAAGTAGGCGAAGACTTGTTGATCGGCAAAAAGTTCGTCATTGCGACAGGTTCGAAGCCGACGGTACCGCCGATTGACGGACTGGATACGGTCCCATACTTAACGAACGAGAACGTTTTCCAAGAAGAGACGCTTCCGGAAAGTCTGATCGTCATCGGGGCGGGCACGATTGGACTCGAACTCGCCCAATCGTTCGCGCGTCTCGGCAGTCAAGTGACCGTGCTCGAGGCACTGGATACGTTTTTACCGAAAGAGGACGAATCGGTACAGACGCTTTTACGCACGCAACTCGAGATGGCGATGCGCCTGAAAATCGGCGTGAACGTCAAACAAGTCTCAGAAGTAAATGGAAAGATCCATGTCGACGCTGAAGTCGATGGGGAAAGCGTCCACTATGAGGCGGACAAGCTTCTCATGGCAACGGGAAGAAAACCGCGTCTCGATGCGCTCCGGCTTGACCGGGCCCGCGTCCACGTCAAAGACGGGTACGTCGATATCTCCTCGACGTACCGGACGTCGCAACCCCATATCTTTGCGATCGGGGATACGATCAACACGTTGCCGTTCACGCATGCGGCCGGTGAAGAAGGAAAAGCGGTCGTCGCGAACGCATTGTTCGGTCTGTGGAACAAAGTCGACTATCGGAAGATGCCGTGGATCACTTTCACAGACCCAGAAGTGTTTCATGTCGGGTTGACCGAGGCCGAGGCGCGGAAGCAGTACGGCGAAGACGTTGACATTTTTGAAGCGAAGCTGTCGGAAGTCGATCGGTTTGTCGCCGACCGACAAGAGACGGGATTCGTCAAAATCATTACACGAAAGAACGGGAAAATCATCGGTGGACATGCGGTCGGGATGACGGCTGGCGATTGGATGCAAATCGTCGTCTACGCGATGCAGCGTGGCGATAAGATCGGGAAGTTATCACGCATGATTTATCCGTACCCGTCCCGGAGTGAAGCCGTCAAAAAAGCGTCTGATCTGTACTGGCGCAAACGCCTGTTCAACAGCCCGCTCACAGAACTCGCGCGCAAGTATTTTGAATGGACAAGATGAACATGACAAAAGCCCACTCGGCTGAGTGGGCTTTTACTGTGGCAAGATAATCGTTTCAATCATTTTAGGAGACCCTTCCGATAAATCGACGAGCGGTTTGATCAACACTTCGACGCGCCGGTTTTTAGCGCGGCCGGCATCCGTGTCGTTCGACGCAATCGGTTTATACTCTCCGTAGCTCGCGAGCGTGAACTGGTTCGGATTTAAGGCGTCGTTCGTCAACAAGCCGCGCATGAACGCCGTCGCTCGCGCCGAGCTGAGCTCCCAGTTCGAAGGGAAGCGAGCCGTGTTGATCGGGACGTTGTCCGTATGGCCGGACACGACGATCTCCCGGTTGCCGGCTTGCTCGAGGATTCCGCTGATGGACCGGGCGACGTCACGTGCCTCGGCGTCGAGTGTCGCTTCACCCATGCTAAACAGCGCCCTGTCTTGAATCGTCAGGACGAGTCCGCTCGAGTTGATCGTCGCCTCGATCTGGTCTTGAAGTCCTTTTTCTTCGATATATTGAGTCACTTGTTCTTTCAACTCATCGAGTTTAGCAAGTTCGTACGTTCGCGGGTTCGCCGTCGTATCGGTGTTGTTCGTCCGGTTGATATCACTGTTCGAGGCCGTCGAGGCTTGAAAGACGCTCGTCCCACCAGAGAACACTTGATTGAACGAGCGCGACATCTTCTCGAGTTTCGTCTGGTCGACACTACTCGATGCGAATAAAACGATGAACAAAGCGAGAAGAAGCGTCAGTAAATCCGCATACGGGATGAGCCAGCCTTCTGGGATATGTTCTTCATGGTCATGCTTCTTTTTGCGCTTCATAGTCGGCTCGCTCCTTTGGAGACAAATACACGGACAACTTATCTTCTAACGTCTTCGGCGATTCGCCGCCTTGGATCGAGAGGATCCCTTCAATCATCATTTCTTTGATGAGCACCTCGGTCTTTGAATATTGCTTCAATTTATTGGCGAACGGGAACCAAAGCACGTACCCCGAGAAGATCCCGAACAGTGTCGCGACGAAGGCGGCCGAAATCGCATAGCCGAGCTTATCGATGTCAGACAGGTCTTTTAGGGCGGCGACGAGTCCGATGACGGCCCCGAGTACGCCGAGTGTCGGTGCGTACGTACCGGCTTGCGTGAACACGTCAGCGTTCGCTTTGTGCCGGATTTCCATGTTTTCGATATCACGCGACATGACTTCCGCGATATATTCAGACGGTTGCCCGTCGATGACCATCATCATGCCTTGCTTTAAAAACGGCTCTTCGACTTGTTCTAAGGCGGTCTCGAGTGACAAGAGACCTTCTTTACGAGCTTGTGTCGATAAATCGACGAATTGGGTCAACATGCCGGACTTGCTAGGCAAGTTCTGTTTTGTGAATAGGATTTTGAACAGCTTCGGCACGTTTTGAAGCTGCTCTTTTGAAACGGCGATACTGACCGCTGCTGCGGTCCCGACAAAAATGATGACAAGTGCGGCCGGGTTGATGAGCGGTGCCACACCTGCCCCTTTCAGAATCATCCCGCCAATCAACGTGAAGAAACCGAGTAAAAGTCCTACTAAAGTGACGACATCCATGTCTATGTTTTCCACCTTTCTAAATGAACAGGAATTAAAAAAAGCGAGAGACGCAACTCGTCTCCCGCATAATGCGTTCCCGATGGTTAAGCGCCGTTTTCGTCAATCAGCAATTGAATGCTGATATTTCGTTCTTCACGCTCTATATCGGTTAATACATCGTATTTTTTTAACAATGCGTACAATTGATTCACAACTTGTTGATCAAGCGACCAATGCAGCAATTCTTCGAGCTGGAAATAAAGATGGGCGGGCATGTACTGTGACTGACGCTCCAACCTTCGCGAGACATCCTTTAGCGAATGATCTACCGTACTAGGGTCCACGGTTTCATTCAACCTCCTCAACGTTTATAAAGTCTATCTATCATATTACCAAAAAAACAAAGAAAGGGTTAGCATGACATTTTCCTAGTTGGCAATTTCTATATTGAGGCGTAATATGGGGCTTAGAAACAGTGAAGGAGATACGAACATGCGACATCCATTGTCAGTGCGTGAACGGCAGTTTAAACGAATCGAGGCGTTGTACCGAATCGTTTTCGAGAAACCGGCCCGTTTCATCGCGACTGGTTTTTTACTCACGATTTTTGTCGGTGCGACGCTGTTGTATATGCCGTTCGCACAAAGTGAGCCGGTGTCTTGGATCGACTGTCTCTTCATTGCGACATCGGCCGGGACGGTGACGGGTCTGTCGACCATCGATATCGGGACGTCGTTCACGACGTTTGGAGAAATCGTCATCGTCGCTTTGATTCAAATCGGCGGACTCGGGTTCATGACGATCGCGCTCATGCTTTTGAGCGTGCTCGGGAAGAAAATCGGCTTGAAGCAACGGATTTTGCTGCAAGAATCCCTCAATCTATCGGGTCCGGGCGGAACGGTTCGGCTCGTTCGAAACATCGTCTTCACGACGGTCATCGTCCAGTTCCTCGGGATGTGTTTTTTGACGTTCGAGTTATATGGAACAGGGCGTTACTCGTTTGGGGAAGCGCTCTACTATGGATTTTTCCATGCCGTGTCCGCATTCAACAACGCGGGTTTCTCCTTATGGCCCGACAGTCTCATGCAGTTCGAGCAAAACACGTCCGTTATCATCACGATCGCCATGCTCATCATGATTGGCGGGCTCGGCTTCACGACGATTGCCGATGCGACCGAGGCGAGACGCTGGAAACGGCTAGCGCTCCACTCGAAGATTATGATCGCGTCGCTCGTCGTCATCAACGGGATTGCCTGGTTTGCACTTATGTTATTTGAATGGGTGTCGATTGAAGGCGCACTATACGGACGACCGCTTAACGAAGCGCTGCATGCGACGTTCTTTCAGGCGGTGACGACGCGAACGGCCGGATTCAATACGATCGACATTGCGGCGATGGCACCGGTCTCGATCGGTCTCATCCTCATTCTTATGTACATCGGGGCTGGGGCCGCGTCGACAGGATCAGGGATTAAAGTGACGACCGTGGCTGTCATTTTGGCTGATATGTGGGCGTTTATCGTCGGTAAGAAAGAAACGGTCATCATGGAGCGCACGATCGATGTGTTTCAAATTAAAAAGGCGTATATGGTGGCCATCACGAGTTTCTTCTTTATTCTGTTCCTTACCGCATTGACGATTTTGACGAACGGCCATTTGCCGGCGACAGCGATCTTGTTCGAGGTCGTGTCCGCATTCGGGACGGTCGGCCTGTCGCTTGGAATCACGGCGGAGTTGAACAACAGCGGGAAAGAGCTCATCATGTTCATGATGCTCCTTGGCCGTGTCGGCTCATTGACGATCCTCTTCACCGTGGCGAGACAATTGGACCGCAAGATTCGCTATCCGAAAGAAAAACTATTGATTGGATGACAAAAAGCCCTGATGATCAGGGCTTTTTGTGTGTGTCGTAATAGGCGACAACTTGTGGCAAGTAGTCTTTTAAATCGGGACAAATGATGCCGGTACCGTTTAATGCCCGCATCGTCTGGGTCGTGTCGAAATGGACTTGGTGCTTGAAGTAGTCGAGGAGTTCGCGAGGGACTCCGTAGCGTTCCGATAATTTGAGAGCCGAAAAACCGGCATCGGCGGCGACGTGAGGAATCGTCCCGCGTGGAGGACGGTGGAACATCTCTTCATGAATCATGCGATACACTTCGCGCGCCCCATGCGGGAACGGGTCTGTCAGATGGAACGTCCGGCCTAATCCAGCTGGTGCGTGCGCGAGATACGCCGTCGCCTCGACCACATAATCATACGGCACGAGGTTCACTTCGATATTTTGGCGTCCGATGTACGGAAGCGGTGCGGCCTGGCGCAACTGGTCCATCAATTTCAAGACGAAATAGACACCATCGAATTTTTTCGTCTCGCCGGTCAGGCTATGACCGATGACAATTCCCGGGCGGATCACGGTCACCGGCATCGACCCGAACTCGCGGGAGACGATCGCTTCGGCTTCATACTTCGTCGCCTCGTAATGGTTTTTGAAAGCGACGCGATGCCATAGTTCGTTCTCGTACACCGTTCCTTGCCGCCGTCCCGACACATAGGCGGTACTGAAATAGACGTACCGCTTCAAGTTCGGGGCGCGCTTCGCGAATGCCGTCATATGTTTCGTGCCGAGCAAGTTGATTCGATAACCGACCTCGTAAGGGATGCTCAAATCGTATGCGGCCGCCAAATGAAACACATAATTCACGCTCCGCTCGATGACCGAGCGCATAATCGGGTCGAGGATGACTTCCGGGAGTGTGATGTCCGCCTCGACGAGGACGAGTTGCTCGTCTTGGAGTGACGTCGTCGCCAATAGCTCTTGTTTCAACGCGAGCGCTTCACCGTGTTGGTTCGGAAGATGAAGCGCGTAAATTGTGCCGATTTGACTCGGTAAAGAAGCGAGATGGGTGATCAGCTTCCCGGCGAGAAAGCCGGGGAATCCGGTAAAGACGTAATGGTTCATATCGTTTCCTCCGCTAAGTCGAGCGTGAATGTGAACGTCGATCCGACACCGACCGTCGATTCGACTTCGATGCTGCCGCCATGTGATTCGATGATTTCTTTGCAAATCGAGAGCCCGAGCCCAGTCCCGCCGATTTGACGAGTATCGGAATTATCGACGCGATAGAACTTCTTGAACAATTCCTCGAACGCATGCTCCGGAATCCCGATGCCGAAGTCTTGAATCGAGACGTGGGCTTGGTTGTGCTCCCGACGGACTCGGACTTCGACTTCTCGGTGGTTCGGTGAGTACTTGATGGCGTTCGAGAGCAAATTGATGAGCACTTGTTCAATCCGGTCTTGATCGGCGACGAGCGGGAGCGGTTCATCCGCGTCATCGAAATGAATCGAATGGTCGTTCGTCTCCCGGAAACGTTCAACGACGTCTCGGACGAGTTCGTTCAAGACGAAATGATTTTGTTTATACTCTTGATTGCCGTCTTCCATTCGTTGAATGTCGAGGAAGTCGTTCAGCAAATCGGTCAACCGCTTCGCCTCTTTCGCCATCGTCTTCAAATAGCGCTCCCGCTTGTCGGGAGTCAGTTCACGGTTGAGCATGAGCTCGATATAACCGGACAAGGAAGACAGCGGCGTCCGCAGTTCGTGTGAGACGGGGCTGACGAGTTCGTTCTTGATTTGATCCATCCGTTCTTCTTCGGTCCGGTTGCGAAAAACGAAAAGGAAGCCGCTATCGACACCGATCTGTCGCTTCGTGTCCATGCCGGTCGCGTACATCTCGTAATATTGCTCGTCTCGGTCGTTCGGTTGCGGGATGGAGAAGCGCATCGAGACTTCTCGAGCCGACCCGTCAAGCAACAGGTCGATTTTCTTCAACATCTCGGTCCGGTCACGGGGACGGAACGTCGTGAGGAGCGGGATACGCTCTTGGATCTTGTTAGGAGCGATTCCAGGCAAGTCGAGGAGCCGGCGCGCGTGAACGTTCATAAACAGGACGCTCCCGTTCGACTCCGTCAAGACGAACGCCTCGTTCGACGCCTGGAGAATGGACTGAATGATATCGCGTTGACGGGCGATGGCATTCTTTTCGCGTTCGAGCATGCGCTCGACTTTTTTCCGGTCGCTAATATCGCGCATGACGGCGACACGGAGCGTCTGGCCTTGGTACGTTACTTCTTTCGGATAGACTTCCATCTCGAGGAACGTACCGTCCTCGCGGCGCCCGATTACTTCATAAGGTGTCTGGATGTGGTTGCGGATCCGGCGCAAAACGTCGGCCCGGTAACCTTCCGCGATGAACTCGATCGTTTGGCGCCCGACCATCTCTTCAGCCGGGATCCGGAAGATCGTCTCGGCAGCCTTGTTGGCGTCAAGAATCGTGCCGTCCTCATGGAACAAGACGGCCTCGATGACCGATTCGGCGAACATGCGATAACGTTGTTCTTTATGCAACAGTTCGCCTTTTAAGGCGATCTCTGGGCTGACGTCGAAGACGAAAAAGAAGAAGCCGATAATGCGCGCCTGTTCGTAGACAGGATGCATGAACAGCTTACCGACGAAGTGGGTCCGGTCTTTTCGTTGGAACTTCCATTCTCGGTCCCCGCGATCGAGCGCGACGCGCAACATTTGTTCGAACGACAAGAGACGTTCGGTCTCATCTTGGTAGTGGGTTCGTTTTTCGCTCAATTCGCGCGATTCGAAAAGCGCGAACGGCGTCATCTCATAGAGCACTTCATGGGGCGCGTAACCGAACAGTTCGGTCGCGCCTTTATTGAATCGATTGATGAGCAAGTTCGCATCGGTCATGATCATCGCCATGTCGAGCTCGGTGTGCATCATCGCCTCAAAAGCGTTGTGTTGGACCGTGACCCGCGTGTCGAGCGGGAGCGGTTCAATCGAGAGGATATAGACGTCCCCGTTCGGGATCGCATGGATGCGGATTGTCGGCATCTCATAGGTCCATGGAAGTCCTTGCTCCATTCGGCGGGACAGTTCCATCGTGATCGGGGACTGATTGACCATATGAAACACGTTGGAACGTGTCTGTAAGTCTTCTGGGAACTGCTCTAAAAACGGACGGTTCGCTTGAACGATGGTGCCGTCAGTCTGAATCAAGGCGACACCGTAAGGCAAGGCATGCAACAGGTCGTTCTGGAGATGCACTCTTTTCTCCATCAACGGGTGATCCCTCCTTCTGTAAATCAAACGGGTACATCTTCATTACATTCGACAGATGTGCCTTTGTTTTCCTGCCTTCAGACGGTAAAGTAATAGTGAACAAATGATGGAGAGGACGATGGATGTGAAAGGATTGGGGTTTAGTCTAGTGCTCGCGCTCGGACTGTGGTGGTGGGACGCGCCGTTCTGGACCGTTATCACGGCTGTCGCGCTCGGGCTCGCTTGGCTCGTGTGGCGAAAACGACTTTCGACGATCGATCGGATCGACCGGATGGAAGGGCGTGAGTTCGAACTGTTTTTAGAAGACGTGTTCACCGAACTCGGCTACACGGTCACCGTCACGCCGGCGTCACGCGACTTTGGGGCCGACTTGTTGCTCGAGACACCGGAAGGATGGTCGATCGCGGTACAGGCGAAGCGTTACGGAAAAGTCGTCGGTCTCGAAGCGGTCCAGCAAGTAGCGGCGGCTGTCCCGTATTACGGAGTGAACGAAGGATGGGTCGTGACGAACTCGTCATACACGGACAGCGCGTACGAATTGGCCGAGCCAAATCAAGTTCGTCTGATTGCAAGATCGGAGCTTGAACAGCTGTTGAAAGAAGCCGGTTTTAAGCGGTAATGACGCGTGTTTTCACATGTTTGACAAGATGACGGATTGTGTCGAAGAAAAAGGGGTTGTCTTTTTGTTCAAACGGTGCAATAATCATCTTCGTCATATGAAATATGTAGTAGTTGAATAGAGAGATTCGGCTGCTAGAAACTTTTTGGGGTTTCACAGAATGCCCAACCGGACAAATAGAAAAATCGTGGTTGGAACGTATTAGGAGGAAAAGCGGTGCGCAAATTAATTTATGTAAAAGGTTGCGTCTTTACGCAAGGCGAGGCGACCATTTATGACGAGACGAACGATGCGATCGGTTCTGTTCACCGCGACGCGGAAGGCAGTGTCCAAGTGCACAACTTGTCTGGTCGACAAATCGCTCACGGGAAGTATATCCCGAATTGCCAAAAGTGGGTTGTCATGAACCACGATGGACAGGCGATCGGTCAATTGAAAGACAAATTCTCGTTATTCGGGAAAAAGTGTGAGTACAACGTCTATGAACGCGGACTCTTTACGATTCAATACGATGTCGAGCGCTACAAGTTCAGTGTACGCGACAAGGCAGGGAAGCTCGTGGCGGAACTTCGCCGTCAAGAAGACGACTCTTTCTGTTTGACGAAAGAAGCCGATCAGCTTTCGATGTTCGAACTCTTGTCGGTATTGAAAACGTTGAGTGTGAAGTCACGGATGCCGCTCGCGGTCTCTGTTTAATCGATATGACGAACACCAGTCACAACGACTGGTGTTTTCTTATACACAAAAACCGCTCCATCAAATGAAGCGGTTCAAATAATGTTTTGCCTCGAGTTCGAGCGTCGTGACACGATGGGCGTATAGACAGAGCTTCAACACATGGACGATGTTCGGGTGCGTATGGCCCATCTTCTCGATGGAACGCTTGGCACGTGTGTCGAGCAAATCGATCGGACTCGTCGATTTCGCATATTCCGCGTACAACCGGTAAAAGTCAATCGGCGAGATGAGGTCGTCTTCGTCACGGTCCGGGTTGTTGAAGATGAGCGCAAGCAGTGAACTCGTCTCTTCAAGAGAGAACAAGTGCTTCAAATCATCGAGCAAATAGATAATCGCGGCTTGTTGCAACGAATATTTTTTGCCGACCCGGGGGACGCCGATGATTTTCCGGACTTCTCGTTTCGTCCAGTTTTGAATCGTCGTCGCGGATAAATGTTCGCCCGTCAAGGTGTTCGCTAAAGCGACGATTTGGTTGATGGACAGTCCGTTCTTTTCAATATGAAACAAATGGATTTTACGAAGTTCTTTCGGGAAGTGTTCACGCACTTCTTCCGGAAACAGGGCGATGGCCCGATCGACGTCGCCAACTTGCATGTAATGCAGGCAGTCCGCCAAAGTTTGAATTGAAGTTGCGTCGCGCATACAGCCACCCTTTCTATAGTCGGCTTCGATCGCCGTCTATACAGTCATTTGACCTCATTCTACCAAATGTTTGAAAAGGAAGCTAGGTTCTGGCCCGATTAAGGTATAATGTAAACGTATAAATTATGTAGCTAAAGGTGGTCTACCGATGAATGAATGGGTCAGCTCCATCCTGTCCATCGTCATAGTCCTAGTATTCCTCGTCGGGCTCGAACAAGTCGGCAAGCGTCTAGGATGGACGGATGAAACAATTCGTAAAAGTGTACATATCGCGGTCGGACATTGGGCGTTGCTCGCTGTCTGGTTGATGGAGACATGGTACGTCGCCGCTGTTCCGCTCGTCTTCTTCACGTTCGCGAACGCATTTCTTCTTTATAAAAGTCCGTCGCCGGTCCATCAAACCGAGCGGAAGTCGTTCGGCACGGTCTATTATCCGATCGCGCTGCTCGTGATCTTATTTTTCTTTTTTGAGACAGAACCGCTCGCCTTCTTGGCCGGGTCGCTCGTCTTGGCGTGGGGAGATGGATTGGCCGCCCTCGTCGGACGAAAGTATGGGACAGTGACGTACGACTTGTATGGGCAGAAACGTTCGTTCCAAGGCAGCATGGCCATGTTCCTCAGCTCCTATGCCGTGCTCTTTTTATTGTTTTTGTGGGATGATGTTCCGCTATGGCAAGTGGTAACATATGGGTTTATCATTTCCATCATCGCTACACTGACAGAAGCGATTTCTTATCGAGATTGGGACAATCTAACAATTCCTATCGTAGTAGCGGTCGCAACATCATTATTGTTATAAACCTTTTCGTTCATTGTAAAGAAAACGTTGCTTGTCACTTCTGTCAAACATTTGTATACTGTGTTTCGTACTGAAACCATTCAGCGACGTGCCCGGACGAGTCCGAAGCACCGATAAAAATAGAACGTAAAGGATTGAGTGAACGCATGAGCTTTTTAGACCAATTAGTAACGATCATCCCGGCCGATCGCGTCAAACAAGACGAGCCTTTATCGGCACACACGTATACAAAGCTCGGCGGCAACGCCGATTATTTCGTAGCTCCGCACACGTATGAAGAAGTACAGGCGGTGCTCGAGCTCGCACACCGCGAGCAAGTCCCGTTCATGATTCTCGGATTCGGATCGAATTTGATTGTTCGTGACGGTGGCCTCCGAGGGATCGTGTTGAACTTGAATGAGTTGAAGACGATTCGCCGGGAAGGTGATCGCGTGATCGCTCAAGCGGGTGCCGCCATCATCGATGTGTCGCGTCAGGCGCTCACGGAAGAGTTGTCGGGCCTCGAGTTCGCTTGCGGCATTCCTGGAACGGTCGGCGGCGCAGTGTACATGAACGCTGGTGCTTACGGCGGCGAGACGAAAGACGTCATCTTGAACGCGGTCGTCTTGACGCCGGCAGGGGAACTCTTGACGCTCACGAAAGACGAGCTCGAGCTCGACTATCGGTCGAGCCGGATTGCGACAGAAGGACTCATCGTGCTCGAGGCGACATTCGAACTAGAACCGCTCCCTTACGAAGAGATCAAAGCCGTGATGGACGACTTGACGTACAAACGTGAGTCGAAGCAACCGCTCGAATATCCATCGTGCGGGAGCGTCTTTAAACGGCCGCCGGGCTACTTCGCCGGGAAGTTGATTCAAGATTGCGGTCTTCAAGGGAAGCGAATCGGCGGGGCGGAAGTGTCGCTCAAACACGCCGGCTTCATCGTCAACATCGCCGACGCGACGGCGACGGAGTACATCTCGCTCATCCGTCACGTTCAAGCGACGGTCAAAGAAAAGTTCCACGTTGAACTTGAACCTGAAGTAAAGATCATCGGTGAAGACATCGCCGTCGAGAACGCCTAAATAAAACGCCCGAACGGAATCAGCCGTTCGGGCGTTTTATTTAGGCTTGCAGTTGTTTCGTGACCGCTTCTGAAGCCGGGACGAACGGATAGTCGAGGTCTCGGGCGACCGCCTCGTACGTGACCGTCCCATCGATGACGTTCAACCCTTTGAGGAGCGCCGCATTTTCACGGAGAGCCGGGAAGACGCCTTTTTGCGCGCACTCGATGATATACGGCATCGTCGCGTTCGTCAAACCGAGCGTCGACGTGCGTGGGACCGCGCCTGGCATGTTGGCGACCGCATAATGTTGAACCCCGTAGCGCTCATACGTCGGCGCGTCGTGTGTCGTGATATGGTCGATTGTCTCGCAAATCCCGCCTTGGTCGATGGCGACGTCGACGATGACCGAACCAGGTGACATTTGTTGAACCATCTCTTTTGTGACGAGCTTTGGCGCTTTGGCGCCCGGGATGAGAACAGCACCGATGACGAGGTCGCTCTCGGCGACTTGCTTGGCGATGTTGTAACTGTTCGAGATAAGCGTGTTGATCGTGTTCCCGAACTGATCATCGATTTGACGAAGCCGGGCCGGGCTGATGTCCATGAGTGTCACGTTGGCTCCGAGACCGATGGCGATACGGGCCGCGTTCGTTCCGACGACACCGCCGCCGATGACCGTCACGTTGGCACGCGGGACACCTGGGAGACCAGACAAGAGGATGCCTTTCCCGCCATGCGGCTTCTCTAAAATTTGAGCACCGATTTGTGCGGCCATCCGTCCGGCTACTTCACTCATCGGCGTGAGGAGCGGAAGCGTCCGGTCGACTTCGACCGTTTCATAGGCGATGGCGGTCATGCCTGACTCGACGAGCGCTTTCGTCAGTTCCGGCTCGGCTGCAAGGTGCAAGTACGTGAAGAGCGTCAAGTCGCTGCGGAAATAGCGGTACTCCGTAGGTTGCGGCTCTTTCACTTTGAGTGCTAGCTCGACGTGGTTCCAAACGTCTGCCGCCGTATCGACGATCGTCGCACCGGCGTCGACATATTCGATGTTCGTGAAGCCGCTCCCGATACCGGCTTCCGTTTCTACGAGCACGTCATGTCCGAGTTCCGTCAACACCGCTGCCCCCATTGGCGTCAAAGCGACGCGGTTCTCGTTATTTTTAATCTCTTTCAATACCCCGATTTTCATGATCCGTTCCCCTTTCGATCTGTTGACACAATTTGTTCACACTTCTAGTATAGACCGTTCCGAAAACGCTGTCTTTAGCCTGCATTCTAAAAACGAAGACCCCCGCTTTGTGAAAAATCACAAAAGCGAGAGTCAGTCGTCTTGACGATATTGTCCGGCTTTGATCGCCAAATAGATGGCGGCCCGTTCCGGGAGCGAGACGCGGGTAATTTGCGTCAACTCTTCGATCCGCCGGACCCGGTACAGCACCGTGTTCGGATGAATGTGAAGATGGGCCGCGACTTGCTTCACGTTGCCGTCGAAATAGAAGTACCATTCGAGCGTCGTCACGAGTTCGGTTTGGTGAGCGTGATCGTAAGCGTGCAGCCGTTCGAGCGTCGGATGCGTCTCGAGCCGGAGGCCGATCAGGCGAGCGAGATCGGGAACGAGTTGATAAATGCCAATCTGCTCGAACGCGCGTGCGGCGGCAAGCTCGAGAGGGAATTTCCGGCGCAGTGAGGTCACACGTCGCGCTTCCTCGGCCGCGTTATAAATCGTCTCGCTTTCGAAGAAACGGCGGCTGATCCCGAGGCGAGGTTCCGCTTCGGGAAACTTGTCCCCGAGCTGGGCCTCGAACCGTTCGGCCCATTCAACGAGCGCCGTCTCTTCTTCGGACAGCTCTGATTTCATGTAGTGCCAGACGAGCAGCTGTTGCCCGTCAATCGCTTGGAGGACGACTTCGATCGCCTGCTGGGTCGCGAGTACGTAAAAAAGCCGTTCCGCGAATTGCGGGGTGATCGGTTGCAAGCAATCAATGACCGTCAATCGGCTTGCCACAGCGATCGGTGCGATTTCGTTCAACCGTTCGTGTTGCGACAGGCTGAGTGTCGGCGTGGCCAAAATATCCAAGAAGAAACGCTCTAGTTCAGCGTCGATGCGTCGTTCGTGCATCGCGATCGTCATGAGCAGCTTCTTGGCGATGTTGGCGCCTTCTTGTAAGACGGTGAGCTCTTGTTCAGAAAACGGGTGCGTGCGAGCCAAACTCCAAATATAGCCGAGCACCTCGTCTTGTTGTTTAATGACGACGGCGGCCCGTTCCCCGAGCCCGACCGAAAGGCGGGCTGGAATGACGACCGGTTCGTCGCGATCGATCACGTTCTGCAAGATCCCGCTCTCCCACAAGTCTTCAATGACCGCTTCCGGGACGCGCCGTCCGATGATGGTCGCGATTCGAGCCGGGTCCGTCGAGTCGGGATGCGTGCTGTAGGCGATGAGTTGATGGTGGCGGTTCTCGATCGTGATCGGGGCGCGGATCGCTTGACCGATCGCTTCAGCGAGCGTGTCGAGTGACTCATAAGACTTCTGCAAAAAAGGCATGTCGATTCCTCCTCACTTTGAGTATACCGTCTTCATTGTGAAAGTTCACAAAAAGATGGTGGAGGAAGGCGACATGCCTTGCATCATTAGATTAGATAGGGAAAAACAAACCAACGACGAGACCGAGCAAGGCGCCGACGATGACTTGGAACGGCGTATGGCCGACAAGTTCATTTAAGATCGGGGTCTCATGCTTGATGCCTTTAAAGTAGTCGTTCAACAAGCGGGCTTGGAATCCGACCGCTTGGCGGACACCGGTCGCATCGTACATGACGATCGTCGCGAAAATCAAGGCGAGGGCGAACATACTGGAGTCGAGCCCTTCCATTCGGCCGATCACGGTCGCTAAAGCGACGACGGTCGAAGAGTGGGAGCTTGGCATGCCGCCAGAGGCAAACATGATTTGCAGTTCGAAATCTCTCGTTTTAATCAGTTCGGTCACTAGTTTTGCCGCTTGGGCGATAAACCACGCAAGCAGGGCGGCGAGTAAAGGTTCGTTAAACAGCAATCGATTCACTTCCTGTCTGACAATAGTATCTTCACTATACCCGATTCTCGTCATCGATAGACGTAAAGATTCTGTCAAAAAAAGCGCAAGAGGTAAGGTCCTCTGCGCTTTCTGGTCGATTTTTGTTACCCGACGACGCCTTCAGTCTCCTGAAGTTTATCCGCGATATTCTCGATGATATAGCGGTTGCGTGGATGCTCCTGGCACTCTTTCGAGCATGAACGCATTTGCTTCGGTTCACACTCTTCACAACAGAAATGCTGGGCATTACACACCGGGTTGGCACAATTCACGTAACGGACCGTCTTCGTGCCGCAGTGCATGCACGCGGATACGACCGATGGATTGACCGTGTTGACCGGGACGTTGATGCGCTCGTCAAAGACGTAAAGCTCACCTTCCCAATCTTCACCTTGTGTGGCTTCGTCTTTTCCATACATGGCGACGCCGCCTTTTAAGTGGAAAATGTTGTCGTGACCTTGGTCACGCATATATGCGGTAAATTTCTCGCAACGGACGCCTCCGGTGCAATACGTGAGTAAGGTTTTCCCTTCGTAGAGGTCCTTGTTCTCTTCGAGCCAATCTGGCATGTAACGAGAAGCCTCTACATCGATCTTGATCGCATTCTTAAAGTGACCAAGGTCGTATTCGTAGTTGTTACGAACGTCGAGGATGACGACATCGTCGCGATTCATCATCTCTTTCCATTCTGCCGGTTCGAGGTATGCACCGTGCTGTTTCGGCACGTCAAACTCGCCGTCAAAGCGCCACGTCACGAGCTCTTTCTTGTGACGGACAAAAATTTTCGAGAACGCATGCTCGTCGACTTCATCGATTTTGAACTCGATGTCGCTAAAGAGGGGGTTCGCCTTTAAATCAGTCATGTATTGCTCGGTCTGTTCCCAAGTACCAGAGCACGTCCCGTTGATTCCTTCAGAAGAAATCAAGATCCGTCCTTTGATGCCGAGGTCCTTACAATACTTGAGGTGCTCTTGTGTGAGCGTTTCTGGGTCTTCGATGTTGACGTACTTATAATACAGCAAGACCCGCATTGGTTTTGTTTCCATGTTATTACTCCCCTGTGTTCAGTTTTTTGCAGGAAAACGAACGTTGGGTTGTGTCGTTCGACGAATGGGCTTGCCTGCAACCACAAGTCCATTATTATATGATAGATATCACAGCGAAATTTCGCAAATACTTTTTAATTTTTTTTGAACTCGGCAGGGGGATGTGTCCTGTGGCACGAATTCGGGTAAAACAGAGTAACGAAAGCTGAAGGTGGAAACTGATATGCTCACATCTCTCGAACAGTGGATCATCCAATTGATTAAATGGCTTCAAGAGTTGCCGGGAGGGCCGTGGGCCGGTCTCGGCGCCCCTTTTTTAGAAGCGATTTTCCCGTTTCTTCCACTTGTCCTCATCATTTCAGCGAACGCGGCAACATACGGATTCCTGCTCGGTGCGTTATTATCATGGGTCGGCAGTTTGCTCGGGACAATTCTCGTCTTTTCTGCGGTGCGGTACGTGTTCCGAAAACCGATGACGCGTTGGCTCGAAAAACATAAGAAAGGTGTCTACTGGCTCGAACGAATCAATCATATGAGCCCGGTTTCGCTCGGGTTCTTGTACTCGTTACCGTTCATCCCGGTCAGTTTGATCACGTACTTACTCGCGCTTATTCAAATGCCGCTCCGGACGTTCATCATGGCGGCCGGGTTTGGGAAATTGCTCGTCGTGTTGATTTTCTCGGTGATCGGTGACCAATGGGAAGAGTTCATCCAAAGCCCGTTCCGCCTGTCGATGCTCGGTCTGTTGTTGCTCGTCCTTTGGGCGATCAGCCGTGGACTCGAAGAACTTCTCAAACGGCGTGCCTTCAAAAAACGGAACGAGTTGCTCAAACGTGAAATCGAAGCAAGACGCAAAACGACCTTTTGAAGCCGAGGCTTCAAAAGGTCGTTTTTGTCAGGCCTGCTTCTTGAAACGCGGGAAATTGAAGACGATAGCAAGTCCGCCGCAGATGAACAAGAGAAACGGGTAAAACATGTACGGCACGAGAGCCGGTGAGGCCGTGTTCGTCAACTCGGCGGCGATGAGCAGTTGTGCCCCATAAGGCAAGAGACCTTGCACGCCACACGAGAAGATATCGAGCACGCTCGCCGATTTCTTACGCTCGATGTCATACGTGTCGGCGATGTTCGCCGCAAGCGGTCCGGCGACGAGAATCGAAATCGTATTGTTCGCCGTGGCGACGTTCGTCGCACTGACGAGCCCGGCGATGCTCCACTCGGCACCGGCCCGTTGTTGAATCCGGGCGGTGAGGGCGTCTCGCAAATAAGTGAGCCCTCCGTTATGCGAGATGAGTCCGACGAGCCCGCCCATGAAGAGTGTCAAAATCGAAATCTCCGCCATGCCGATCATCCCGTCGGCCATCGCCGTGACGAACGCCGTCACGGACAAACTGCCGTCTAACAATCCGATGATGCCGGTCAAGGCGATCCCTCCGAGCAAAACGAGGATGACGTTTAATCCTATCAAGGCGAGGGCGATGACGGCGAGATAAGGGATGAGCTTGTACCATTCGAAAGCAGCGACTTCAATCGTCGATTCCCCGCTCGATAAGACGGCGAGTAGAATCGTTGTGATGACGGCTGCCGGCAAGACGATCCAAAAGTTTGTGCGGAACTTGTCGCGCATATTCGTCCGTTGCGTCCGCACTGCTGCGATCGTCGTATCCGAAATGAACGACAAGTTGTCCCCGAACATGGCGCCGCCGACAACGGCAGCTGCCGCGATGGCGATATTGACACCACTTTCTTCATGGATGCCGAGCGCGATCGGTGCGAGCGCCGCGATGGTCCCGGTTGACGTGCCCATCGCCATGGAAATGAAGGCCGCGATGACGAACAGACCGCTCAAGAGAAGGGACGGCGGTAGTAACGTGAGCGCCGCATTGACGGTCGCGTCAATCGCTCCGATCTCACCGGCGACGTTAGAGAACGCTCCGGCGAGGAGGAAGATGAAGATCATAATCAAAATGCCTGGGTTGCCCGCACCTTGCGCGATGCGTTCGACGGTTTGCGTGACGCTCCCTTTCGTCATCATCGCTGCGACGATCAAGGCGATGAGTGCCGCGATCAAGACAGGGAATTTATAAAAGTCACCGTAGTAAATCCCGGCCCCGATGAAGAAAGTAAGGAAGACGAGTAAAGGCAAGAGTGCCCATTTGTTTGCAGTTGGTTGTTCCAATCGTTTCACCTCATTCATAGAAATAAAAAAGAGAGCCCTTCGAAAAAGGCTCTCTCCATGTAAGAAGCGCCTTTTTCATCTTTCAAGCACGTGCTTGCTGGATTTGGCACAGGTTCCCCGCTGCCGAGACGTCACAGGGCCAGTCCCTCAGTCTCTCTTGATAAAAAAGTCGGATGATTTAATTATAAGACACGTTCCCTAACCTATCTGTTTCGAACCGGTTTGTCAATAGAAAATCCCCACGCTGTGTGAGCGTGGGGACGGGTCAAGTCGTCAAATAGTTGTAGTGGGCGACTCGGTTGCGCCCGGCATACTTACCGCCGACGTATAACGCCCGGTCCGCGTTACGAATCGTGTCATCGAGTCGTTTGTCACCGAACGCTTGAATCGTGTCGACCCCGATTGAGGCGGTCACTTGGATATCGATTCCGTCGACATGGAACGGTTTATCCTCAATCTTTTGGCGGATGCGCTCAGCGATTTCGACGGCTTGGTCGACGTCGCAGTGATTGAGCAACAAGATGAACTCTTCTCCGCCGTAACGGGCCGCAAAGTCCTCGGTCCGCAACGCCTGGCGGATGCGCCGGCCAAACTCTTGGAGGACGCCGTCGCCGACTTGATGGCCATGCGTGTCGTTGATTTTTTTGAAGAAGTCGATATCAAGCATCGCGACCGAGATCGGATACATGGAGGCGTCTGAAATTTGCTGAATCCCGTATTCATAAAATGCCCGAGCGTTCGCGAGGAGCGTCAAGCTGTCCGTCCGGCTCTCCGTAAAGAGGCGATCCCGTTCGTGGCAACGGCTGATCGTTCGATTGAACGACTTGAGCAGTTTGACGATTTCGCGCTGGATGATCAGCGGGTAGCCGTAGACGTGCTCGCCTGCCATGACGATCCACGTGCGAATCCCCTCGATTTCTTCGGAGCGGACAGAGATGAAGCTATGGTAATCGTCGTGGAACTCATCTGACATCGGTGCGTCCCATTCAAAACGCATCTCATACTCGACGGACGATTCGTTCGGATACGTCGAATCGAGCAAATCGAAGACGCGTGGGCGTTCAATCGGTTGCCGCGTCTTTAAATCGAAATAGAGCGAGCGGTCGAACAGCGTGAACTCGACGTAGCCGGCGTCATATTGATTCAACCGTTCACATTGGCTGAGGAACACTTCGATCGCTTGCGCCTCACTTTGCGACAGCGACACGGCTTCTTTTGCTTCATCGTATTGTTCGATGAGTGACTTGAACGCGTCTTGCCGTCCTTTTTGAATCAACAGTCGTTTGATGAAAAACGTGAGCGCGGCGGCGATACTGCTGACGACGAGCAAGTTCGTCTCGCGGAAGAAAGAAGCCGCGAAGATAAAGACGAGGCTGACGATATACGTGTAAAACGCGATGCTCAAGAAGTCGCGGACAGGCACGTCGACCCGGAACCACCAACCGACTTGGTATTTCTGGACGACCGTGTTAAAGATGATAGCGGCAATCAACCCGGCGACGGGGAGAAACGATTCTTGCGTGTAAAAGCCGAGTCCTGTCTCACCGCCGAGCGCCAAGTAGACGCTGGCCGGAATCGCTAGTTCTAAAAAGGAGGTGATAGCATTCCACGGATACGTGAAGCGGAAGCGCCGGAGCGCGACGCGCGGCTTCAAATTGACGAACTGGAAGACGAGCAACCCGATTTGGTTGACGAACAACGCCGTCTCAAAGTCAAAGAATAAAAAGATGATCAGGACGATACTTTCAGAAAATGTGAAATAGATGCCTTTGCGCTCGATGGAGTCGAGTTGGAAGATGATGACGAGCAGGGCGATCAAGATGAACGGCAGCGGCTCAATGGCCGGCGTATTCAACACGCCAGTAGCAAACAATGTAATCGTCAAAAGTACAAAAGCACTCCAAATACCCCAGCCGAGGGCAGACATCTTACGGAAATGGTTCATGGCCCCTCCTATGTGGGAAAATCGAATATGTATCGTAAAAAATTCGGCATCAGCAGGCGCGAGTCCTGCCTATTCCTCATAATGGCGGAATTCTAGCATTGAGTCTATATGAATTATCCTCTATAATGAAATTGCTTTTCAACCACATAGACGAAAGTCGATGAAAAAGAGAGTAACGACCGTTTAGTCAACAAAGCGACCTAGGGATTGGTGAGAGCCTGGGCTGACAGACGTCGCGAAACGCACTTTTGAGATGCTATCCGAAACGAGTAGGCGTAGCCGGGGGACCCCCGTTATCACCGATAAAGCGGTCTGCGTCAAGCAGGCAAGAAGAGTGGTACCGCGGGCCATCCCGTCTCTTTGCATCTGTGCAAAGGGCGTTTTTTTTATGTAACGATTGATCATTTAAGGAGGAATAATAATGAGTTATGAACGCAAGTATGCAGAAGCGTTGTCCCGTGTCATCGGCGACGAGTTGACGCTCGACCAAATCGAGGCCTTGATTGAAAAACCGAAACACGAAGCGCATGGGGATTTAGCGTTCCCGTGCTTCCAACTCGCGAAAGCTTACCGGAAAGCCCCGGTCATGATTGCGACGGACATCGCGGGCGAACTGAACGATGAACTGTTCACGAAAGTCGAAGCGGCAGGACCTTACGTCAACGTCTTCTTGAGCCGTGACGTCGTGTCCCAAGAGATCATCAACACGGTGCTCGATGAGTCGGCGGACTACGCGACGCACGCGACGCGCAACGAGACGATCGTGACGGACTTCTCGTCGCCGAACATCGCGAAACCGTTCTCGATGGGCCACTTGCGCTCGACGGTCATCGGTAACGCCATCAACCAGATTGCCCGTAAAAACGGCTATGACGTCGTCGGCATCAACCACCTTGGCGACTGGGGCACGCAGTTCGGAAAACTGATGGTCGCCTACAAGAAGTGGGGCGACGAGGAAGCGGTACGCGCCAACCCGATTGCCGAGCTGTTGAAACTTTACGTTCACTTCCATGAAGAAGTGAAGACGCAACCGGAACTCGAAGACGAGGGCCGTGCTTGGTTCAAAAAGCTTGAAGACGGCAACGAGGAAGCGACTGAACTATGGACATGGTTCCGCGATGAGTCACTGAAGGAGTTCCAAAAAGTATACGACCTTCTCGGTGTCGAATTCGACAGCTTTAACGGGGAAGCGTTCTATAACGACAAGATGGACCGCATCGTCGCCATGCTCGAAGAGAAGCAGCTTCTCGTCGAAAGTGAAGGGGCGATGGTCGTCTCACTCGACGACGAGAACTTGCCGCCGTGCTTGATCAAGAAGAAAGACGGCGCGACGCTCTACGCGACGCGTGACTTGGCGGCAGCCGTCTACCGTCACGAGACGTACAACTTCGTCCAGGCCAACTACGTCGTCGGCGGCGAGCAGGCGCTTCACTTCAAGCAACTGTTCTCTGTACTTCGTAAACTCGGCTATGACTTTGTCGACGGCATGCACCACGTACCGTTCGGCTTAATCTTACAAGAAGGGAAGAAGATGTCGACACGTAAAGGTCGCATCGTCCTTCTCGAGGAAGTGCTGAAAGAAGCGATCGAAAAAGCACAGGCGAACATCGCGCAAAAGAACCCGGAACTTGCGAACGCAGACGACGTGGCCCGTATGGTCGGCGTCGGCGCGGTCATTTTCCACGACTTGAAGAACGAGCGCATCAACAACATCGAGTTCGACCTCGACAGCATGCTCAAGTTCGAAGGAGAGACGGGTCCTTACGTGCAGTATACGAACGCCCGTGCGAACTCTCTCCTTCGTAAAGGCAACTACGACGGTTCGACGTTCGCTGGTGCGGACGACGATCATACGTGGGGTGTCGTGACGATGCTCAACGCCTTCCCGCACGTCATCACGCGTGCCCATGAGCGCCGTGAACCATCGATCATCAGCCGCTATGTTCTCGACTTGGCGCAAGCGTTCAACAAGTATTACGGCCACGTCCGTGTCCTTGAAGAAGACGCAGGCAAGCAGTCGCGTCTCGCCCTCGTCAAAGCTGTGACGATTGTGTTGACGGAAGGACTCCGGTTGATCGGGGTTCAAGCTCCAGAAGAAATGTAAGCATAACGAAAGGGACCTCGCAAGAGGTCCCTTTCGTTATGTCACGCTTTCATCCGCGTGACGGTCCGTGTTTCGGTATCGTACAGGCACCATTCGCGGTCGAAGATGACGGCGCCGACGTTGATGACGTAGCGTTTCTTCTTCAGCTTGAACGGTGTCCCGAGTTCCCATGGGATCGAGCGTCCTTTCCGGTAAATACCAGGGATATGGCTATGGCCGATGAAGACGAGCGGGTACTTCCCTTTCTCGACGAGCGGCTCCCAATCCGGACTCCACTTCACTTGGTGGCCGTGCAAGAACAGCGCCTCGTCGAGTGTCGTCTGTTCCGGAAGCAAGGCGATGCGTGTCTTGACCGGATGCGAGACGACGAGCACCTCGTCGATTCGTTCTTCTTGGTTGCCGCGCAGGCTCGGGAACGTGAGGAGTGCCTCATACTCCGGATCGTACGTCATCACGTCCGTCACATCGTGAAACCGTTCGTTGCGCCGCTTTTTGCCGATATGGCACTCGTACAAGTCACCGAGGCAGAGGATGTGCTCGGTCTCGCGGCGAACCGACGCAAGGACGGCTTTCAAATCATCAAACGAGCCGTGCGGATCACTGATGATGGCGAGTTTCATCGGTAGTTCGTGAACTGGGCGTCAACCGACAACTCGAGCTCACGGACGAGCTGCATGACAGCTTGCAGGTCATCACGCGACTTGGCCGTCACACGGATTTGGTCGTCTTGAATTTGTGGTTTCACTTTCAATTTCGACTCTTTGATGGCGTTGTTAATTTTTTTCGCGTCGTCTTTATCGATTCCGCTCTTCAACTTGACGCGTTGACGGACGGTGCCGCCGAGCGCGCGCTCGATTTTTTGATAGTCGAGGTTTTTCGTCGGGACGCCGCGTTTGATCAGCTTAGAAATCATGACGTCTTTTAACTGTTCGAGTTTATAGTCGTCGTCTGAGACGAGGACGAGGTCGCCGTTATCGAGTGACATCTCGCTTTTCGAGCCTTTGAAGTCATAACGGTTCAAGATTTCTTTTTCGGCGATTTGAATCGCGTTTTTCACTTCTTCGAGGTTCATTTCTGACACAATATCAAAAGAATTGTCTTTTGCCATGTTTCATCCATCCTTTATGAGGGTTTTGTTATAATGATAGCAGATTTGAAGTAGTGAAGGAGTGAAAGAATGGAACGTACTATCGATCAACAGACAAATGTAGATTTAGATCATATGGCTTATCACGGAAAAGACCTCGGGGTGACGTTTAAAAGTGACTTCATCCGATTGCGTGTCTGGTCACCCGTCGCGACCGAAATGGCTGTCAAACTGTACCGGACGCCGCGGGCGCGCAAGTTTGAACGGATGGCGCTCGAACGGGCAGAGAAAGGGACGTGGGTCATTGAACTCGATCGCTCGTTTGAAGGACAGTTTTACGTGTTCGAGGCGGTCGTTGACGGCAAGCGTGTCGAATCGCTCGATCCGTACGCGAAAGTCGTCGGTGTCAACGGGAAACGCGGATGTCTTCTCGACCCATCCGCGCTCAATCCCGACCATTGGGTGAAAGAACGCCCGCTCTTCCACTCTTCACAAGAAGCGGTCATCTATGAAGCGCACGTCCGCGATTTGACGAGCCACCCGGACAGCGGGGCATTGCATCGCGGCAAGTTTCTAGGCATGACCGAGGTCGGTACGAAGACACCGAACGGCTATCCGACGGGGCTCGACTACATCACGTCACTCGGCATCACCCATCTGCAACTCATGCCGTTCTTCGACTACGGATCGGTCAATGAGTCGAAAGAAAGTGAATCCAATTACAACTGGGGTTATGATCCGGTCCATTACTTCGCCGTCGAAGGGTCTTACGCGTCATCCGCGGACGATCCGGCAGCTCGAATCATCGAACTCAAAGCGATGATTCAGGCGCTGCATGACCGTGGCATCCGTGTCATCATGGACGTCGTCTTCAACCATACGTACGATGCGTTGACGACGCCGCTCGGTCAATTCGTACCTGATTATTATTATCGCTTGAACGAGGACGGGACACTCGCTGATGGATCGGCGTGCGGGAACGACACGGCGTCAGAACGGGCGATGATGCGTAAGCTCATCGTCGAATGTGTGACGTATTGGGCGAAAGAGTTCATGATTGACGGCTTCCGTTTCGATTTGATGGGGCTGCATGACGTCAAGACGATGAACCAAGTCCGCAAAGCGCTCGACCGGGTCGACCCGTCCATCCTTGTCATCGGAGAAGGCTGGGACCTCGACACGCCGCTGTCGGTGCGAAAGAAAGCGAACCAGCACAACGCCCGTAAAATGCCGCGTATCGCTCAATTCAACGATGCCATCCGAGACGGGGTACGCGGTGACGTGTTCATCGACGACTTACCGGGTTGGGTGAGTGGCAATCTCGACATGACGAGTGACGTGAAGCGCGGTATCGCCGGTGCCGTCACGAGTCAAAGTTTTGCGGACGAGCCGAACCAAGTCGTCAACTACGTCGAATGTCATGATAATTTGACGCTTTGGGACAAGCTTGCCGTGACGAATCCCGATGATGACGAGACGACGCGCCGTCGCCGGCACCGTCTCGCGACGACGATCGTCATGCTCGGGCAAGGCATCCCGTTTCTCCATAGCGGACAGGAATTCTTCCGGACGAAAGACGGGGACGAGAACAGCTTCAACTCTGGTGAAGTCGTCAACCGTCTCGATTGGACACGGGCCGAGACGGAGACGCCAAGCGTCGAGTATGTAAAAGGATTAATCAGCCTGCGGAAACAATATCCGTTGTTCCGTCTCGAGAACGCCGAGCAGATTCGCAAACATTTACGCTTCTTCGATGAAGAAGAAGGGGTCATCGCCTATGAGCTCAGCCGTCACGTCGAGGGCTACGTCGAGCGCCACCTCGTCTACCATAACGGACTAGAACAAGAAGTCGAAGTGAAACTTCCCTCCGGTAAGTTCGAGGTGAACGTCGAAGACCATACCGTCAACTTGACAGCGCCACGACTCATCGAAGCGCGGCATGTAACGATCGCCCCGCTCTCGACGCTCGTCGTGACCGAACGCCGTCCGGACTACAGCAAATATGCCGTCGCCGGCGGAGCCGCTCTTGCGATTCTCGGTCTCTGGTATGTGGCGAAAAAACGGAAAAACAAGCAAAAGTAAGCACAAAAAAAGGAGACGTCATTCCGTCTCCTTTTCCTCGTTCGCTTCCGATTGTGAGGCTTCAAGTTGCATCATTTTTTGTACGAGGATATGTTTTGGCATATGCATCAAGTCTTCGAGCGGGACGTTTAACTTCTTGGCAAGTTCGACAGCCGTCTCCGGTGACAATTGAAGTGGGCGCATTAAAAACTCTCCTTTCTATAAGTGGATTAGCTACCGCCAGTATACAGGAAAACAGGACGAAATGAGAATGTGTTCGTGGAACACATTCAAAATCGTCAAAACGTTCGGTCGTTGCTAAGCTAAAGTTAGGAAGTGATCAAATGTACAAACAAGTCGCAGACTATCAATTTCATCAGACGGTCGAATGGTTAGAGCGTGTCGGTGGAGGATGGATGTTATATTTGGCGCAAACGGGATTTTTATTCTTTGACGAGACGTTCCACGTCCAATGGGAACTCGAATGGGAATGGACACCGTGCGCCCTCTTTATAGAACCACATAGAAAGATTGCCGTCGCATTGTTCCGCGATCGGCAGACGTACGGCATCATCGACCTCAAAAGAGGCACGATGGAAAGTCATCCGCTACCGCGCGCGTTTCACGACGATTGGTTCAGCAATTTATATCATTGGGACGGGGACGACCTGTTTCTGTACTCGGCCGAATCCGATATCGTGGCGCTCAATGTGAGCGACAAGACGTTTCGTTACAGCCGGTATGAAGAAGTCCCGACGTTCGGAGCCATTATCGAGCTGGCGTATCAGCCAGATTACGATTTCGAACGTTTCACGTCCCCAGGTCTCGTCACATTGTATGACGAACGGAATCGCCAATTCCTCGTCGATGACGTCGGTGCCAATGAGCGCTGGGTCATTCCGTACGGGGGCGAACGGGATACCGTTATCGTCGATCAAATCGGCGAGACGACCGCGATCACCTCGTCGACAGCGTTCCAGCTGTTCGATCGTGAGCGCGAACTGTTTTCTTCTGAAGTATGTGCCGAAAATGAACTACTGAAAGTCGTTTTGCTAGACGAGGCGGGTGACCGGCTCGTCGTCTTGTCAACACCGCGTCGCTTTTGTCACAGTTGGCTTCAAGTGTTCGAACGTTGACGTTCCTGAACCCGATCAAGGTTCAGGAATTTTTTGTGAAGACTCTAGTGAAAGCCCGAGAAAACGGGAAGAGTCTTTTTAGACGGAGAGGAGTGGGAACGTATGGAACGGTTAGGACACGCGTTAGTCCGATGGCGCTACATAGTCGTCGCGATTTGGACCTTATTATTGGCGGTATCCGTGTATTTCGGGTTACAACTCCCAGGTGAACTACGGGGCAACGGTTTTGCCATCCAAGATGGACGGTTTGCTCAAGTCGAGGACAAGTTGAACGATCGGTTCGACCGAGCCGGCGCCTCGATGATCGTGTTGCTTGAAGGCGGGGACCTCGATGCCGTGCTCGAGGAGCAACGCGACCGGCTCGAATCCCTGCCCGGCGTCGATGGGGTCATCACGCCGGAAGAGAATCCGGATGCGCGTGTGGGGGACGTCGCATATTTGTTGCTCGAGTTTAACGACTACGACACGGCGGAAGCGTCAATTGAAGACGTCCGCAACGCCCTCATTCAAGACAGTGACACGGAAGTCCGTTTGACCGGGGAGCCGGTCTTTGCCGACGATTTGAACGAGGCGTCGAAAAATGACTTAATTCGGGCCGAACTGATCGGGATACCGGTCGCCCTCATCGTCTTGTTGCTAGTGTTCGGGACCCCGCTCGCGGCGTTCATGCCGCTCTTTGTCGGCTTGATCACGTTTATCGTCGCGGCCGGATCGCTGTTCTTCTTCGCTCAGACGATGGAACTGTCCATCTTCGTCTTGAACGCAGTGGCGATGATTGCCATCGCGCTCGGGATCGACTTCTCGCTTCTTCTCGTCAACCGTTATCGGGAAGAGCTTGCCAAAGGGAAATCACGAGAAGCGGCCATCGTCCGGACGGTCGCGACCGCAGGACGTTCGATTTTATTCTCGGGCCTTTGCGTGTTCGTCGGATTGGCCGGACTGTTGTTCATTCAAGTCGACGTCTTCCAAGCGATCGCACTCGGCGCGCTGATTGCCGTCGCTGGAGCCGTGCTGTCGGCGCTCACTCTCTTGCCGTCAGCGCTTTATATCGTAGGGGATGCGATCAATAAAGGACGCCTCGTTAAGACGAACGAGCTTCGTTCAGAAGTGCGCTGGCAACAACTCGCACGTTTCGTCATGAAACGTCCGGTCGTCATGACGCTCGTCGCGCTGCTCTTGTTACTGCCGAGTCTTTGGTTCGTACGAGATTTGGAGTTAAACATCCCGGATGCGGACGCGCTCCCGACGTCGTATGAGTCGCGGGCCGCGCTCGAACGCTGGGATGACGTGTTCGGCGAGACATCGACAGACGCAGTGTTGTTGTTTGAGACGAACGATTTGACCGATTCGATGATTCTCGAAGAATTGACGGCGCTCACCGACGAGTTGAACGAAGACCCGATTGTCGACAACGTTACGACGTTCTTGACGGCGTCCGGGCTGACACCGGAAGCGTTCCAGCAACTCGCCGAGGCCGCCCCGGAACAGCTTGAGGCGTTCGACCGCCTCGTCACGCTCGACGGCAATACGGACCTCGCTCTCGTCAACGTCAGTTTCAACGTTCCGCCAAGCGATAAAGAAGCGCAGGCGTTCGTCCGCGATTGGCGTGAGCAAGGGTTCGATGTCGGGGGACCGGCCGCATTTAACGAAGAGATTTACGAAGAAATCTATGACAGCATCCCATACGCGGTCATCACCGTCATCTTGGCGACGTTCGTCATTCTCATGTGGGCGTTCCGTTCGATTTTGATCCCGATCAAGGCGATCATCATGAACGTGCTTGGTCTCGGGGCGACGTTTGGCCTCTTGGTCATCATCTTCGAATCAGGTTACGTCTATGACGCCGAGACGATCAGTATTTTGACGCCGGTGTTCATCTTCTCGCTCGTCTTTGGGCTCTCGATGGACTACGAGGTGTTCCTCGTATCAAGGATTGAAGAGTACTATCGGGAGACGGGAGATAATGATTACGCGACGGAGATGGGACTTGCGAAGACGAGTAAAATCATCACATCGGCTGCGATTATCATGATTGTCGTCACGGGGGCGTTCGCCTTTACGGGTGTCAGTCCGATCAAGCAGCTCGGTGTCGGCATTGCGCTCGCAATCTTCATCGACGCGACCATCATTCGAATTCTCCTCGTGCCGTCTTTGATGAAACTGTTCGGGGATTGGAATTGGTGGTGGTTCGGAAAGAAAAATTTACCGAAACGTAATCTACATTAAATGTACATTTAATGAAACACTCGTTAAAGTATGTTAAAATAGTCCCATGAATACGCGCATTTATGGGAAAGGAAGGTCTTTATGGACACCGAGAGGGCATGGCCTCTGTTTCAATTACCGGACTTCTAGCGTTGAGTGTTTACAGATGAAATCAATGTAAAACATCAACAAACGGAAGATCGGAGATGGAACAGATGGAACCGCGGCTACGACTGAGGATCCTCCTCTCCGTTGAAAACGGGGAGGACAATCGGAATGAAACGAGTTGCTACCATAGTGCTCGGAACGCTGATCATGGCGTTCGGTTATTATTATTTGAATGAACAGTTTGGTTTGGCAGAAGGAGGCTTTGTCGGGTTAGCGTTACTCGGCCGCTATTTATTTGATATCGATCCTGCGATCTCGATGATCGTGCTCGACATTCCCTTCTTTTTAATCGCCCTTTGGTGGAAAGGCTGGCGCTTCGTCGGACAAGCGGTGCTCGCGGCGGCGTCACTCTCGCTCAGCTATGCGATGTGGGACCGGCTCGACCTGTTGACGTTTGACATCCAGGTTTGGCCTGCGACCTTATTTGCTGCGATCGCAAGTGGAATCGTGACCGGTTACGGTCTCGGTCTCGTCTTGAAGTCAGGCGGAGCGACCGGAGGCGACGATTTATTCGCACTCGGTTTGTCAAAGTGGACCGGCGTATCGGTCGGAACGATTCTCATCGCCTTCGATGTGATCGTCCTCGCGATCTCGCTCATCTACTTGCCGCTCTCGAACGCGCTTTACACGCTCATCGCGGTCTCGATCGCGGGTCGTGTCGTCACGAAGATGTTGACGGAAGACGCTGTCGAAGTAGCCGTACCAAGTGTGACCAAACTTGCACCAAAAAACGATCTCGCGTGAGATCGTTTTTTTTTTTTTGCGCGATACGTCCGAGCAGAATCGCAACTGGTCATTGGATGGAACTCGCAATGTGAAGTAAATCTTCTTTTGAGAGATGGTCTCCTGTATAGTCGATGGCGTATTCGACATTGTCTTGTTGCCAACTGACCATCTTCATATCATCAAATTCGGTATAGTGACCGTCTAATCCGTCTCTAATCCTGACTTCATCGTCCCAACTGCTGACATGATTCCAGCCTATGTCAGTGGTCGCCCAAACGGTGAGTGACTCGGTTTCATTTTTATAGACGAGCCTCACTTGGTTTAAGTTCTGGAGGTAGGCATGTTGCTCTTCTACCTGGAGGGGGAGGTGGGAGGGAGGTGCAACATGGAACGGCACGAACGAGGTTGCAACGGTAATCGGCATGGGGAGAGGTGTACGGCTGATGACCAAAAGCGCAAACGTCATAGCAAAGATCATGAGGAAAACGCCACGGCTCTTTCGCTGTTTTGTGTGCTGAATCACTTTCTATACCTCCTGTTTATCGGTTCACTTCTAGAATACAGGAATGAGAAGATAAAGAATGAATTTTTTTTACTAATTATGGATATACAAACGTTGGTAAGTTGTGCAATCAGTAACAATTATCACAGCGTCCAGAAAAACATTGCTTTACACTGAACGTAGAAGGAGTGAGAGAAATGAAATGGATGATTCCAAAACAACATGGTGCCTGGTCGATGCTCATTCTACCGTTCGTATTGGGCGGGATTGTCGGCGGATGGACACTCGCGCACGTGCCGTTCGCCGTCGCTTGGCTATTCGTCTATATGGGTACGTTCTTCCTATTCCAATATGTGAAACAACGCAAAAAGTCGAGTGACTTGTTGCGCACGGTCGTGACGTACCTTGGCATCAGTATCGTCGCGGCAATCCCGGTTTTCATCACGGAGTGGCGCCTCGTCTGGTTCGTGCTAGCCATGGTCCCGTTCGGGCTCGTCAACGGCTACTTCGCTAAACAAAAAGACGAGCGTAACGTCTGGAACGACGTCAGTGCCGTCACATCGTTTTGCATCGGTGGGATGGCGAGCTATTATTTAGGTGCCGGAACACTCGGATGGACGATCGTCTGGATGTTCTTATTCCCCTACCTTTATTTCCTCGGAAGTATTTTTTACGTCAAGACGATGATTCGTGAGAAGAAGAGCACGATGTACCGCAACGTGTCATGGGGATATCATCTCGTGCTTGTCGTGTCGTTCATCGTTCTTGGTTATCCGTTGTTAGCGCTCGCCTACGTGCCGAGTCTCGTCCGAGCGGTCGTGTTTTACGGGAAAAAGATCCCGATCATGCGAATCGGGATCGTGGAGATTGCGAACTCTGTGTTCGTGTTAGTCTGTCTGAGCGTTTATTTATACACATAGAAGGGGCGACCCTTCTTTTTTAGTTGTTTGATGATGTGGTCGAAATGACGGCGACGGTCGCGGCGGCGGTTGCAGCTTGTTGCATCGCGAGCAGATGGGCGAACGTGCCATGCAGGAGCAACTCACTCGCCTCTTCCGTAATATGTTCTGCGGCGACGAGTTGCAATGCGATGGTCAAGCTATGTGTATTGAACCAGCGCTGTCTTTCGACTTCGGCCGCGACGATATCCGCGATCACGCGTTCATCATCCTCGTTCGGTGCCGACACGATCGTGAGGAGGGCGAGCGGTGGTAAATGCTCGTTTCGCACCGCGATATTTTGCATGTTCAGCCGTTCGCGCCAGTCAAGGAAACGAGTGACGGCATCGTCTGGGGCAAGTTCACTGAAGGCGAGCAAATGCGAGACGAGCTGCAGTTCGTTTGAACGGGACACGTGTTGCTTTAGCGCCTCGTAGTACGCTTCGATGCGGTCGTTCAAGGCAGTGTGGTCATCAAATGCTTGAACAAGGACGAGCGCCGACAACAAATCTTCTTCACTCGTGAGCCAAGGGTGGTGGCGTTTGAACGTCTGGTATAGAGAACTCGCTTCATCGAGACGTCGTTCCGGGTCATCGGTGTTGAGCAGTTGGCTCGCGATGAACGGGCGTAACGTGCTGTAGCGGAAGTGCTTCCGGTCGAGTAACTGATCGAGTCGGAGCGCCTCATCGATGGCAGGGGCGACGTCCTCATATTTGGCGTCGAGGAATGACAACCAGACGAGGCTGTTCGTCCCTCGGAATTTCGAGAATATGCCGGTCTTCTGTTTCAAGGCGGCTTGGGCTGCTTCGAAACGTTCCGCCTCGAATGGTGCGTCATGGATGGCATAGTTGATGGCCATCAATCTTCGGAAGTCGTCGGTGAGCGACCATTTGGTCGCTTGTTTAATCGCTTCGAACGCCTCAAGGTAACGGGTGTAACGCGTCATCATCTGAAAAACCTCCTTTTCCTACATACGACACATCCACTGAGAATGTTTCAACACGTGAGCTTCATCTTCCTTCGTGTTCCCTTTATTCCTCAGAAGCGAAAGGGAAGACGTTTAGTTGAAAACGAAGAGGGAATCAAATGGATGTCAGAAGATTCTGGTTTCTTCGGGAGGTGTAAAGGGATGAAGAAACGTCCTTATACGTACGCGTTTCGAAATTTCGGTTCGGGATTTCTATTTGGGATCGGGCTCATCGCATTTGTTGATGAAACGGTCTTCCATCAACTCCTCGCGTGGCATCACTTTTATGATCGATCGACTTTAAAGGTGGGTTTGTTTTCAGATGGTCTGTTCCACGCCTTTAGTTGGTTCGCCACCGTCGCTTCTTTGTTTTTATTAGCCGATTTGCGAAGACGGCAATCCTTTTGGTTGAAGAGATGGCTGAGCGGGGTGCTCATCGGAGTGGGGTTTTTCCAACTGTACGACGGAATCGTTCATCATAAGGTGTTTCAACTTCACCAAATTCGCTATGGCGTGAACATTCTTCCTTATGACCTCACTTGGAACATTGCGGCCGCAGTGATTTTGATCGGTGGCATCGTGCTGTTCAGCCAGACGCAAAAACGGAAGAGACTTGCGGAAGAAGGGGGATGAGCGATATGCATTCCCACATGCACGTACCTGGGGGAGGGTATGAGGCGCTCGTCTCACTCGTGTTGCTGTCAGGACTGCTCATCTATCCGCTCGCCGCTGTGACGACGAGTCGCCACTACAAATCGTGGCCGCTTCACCGCTACGGATTTTGGATCGCCGGCGTGTTAACAGCGGGGCTCGCCCTCGTCGGACCGTTGGCAACCTACGCCCACGCCAATTTTGTCGGGCATATGATCGGACATCTGCTTCTTGGGATGTTGGCGCCGCTTTTGCTTGCTTTGGCGGCCCCGATGACGTTGATGTTACGGACGCTCCGTGTAGGGACGGCGCGGCACGTGACGCGGTTGTTAAAAAGCCGTGTCCTTCAATTCATCACACATCCTGCTACGGCGGCCGTTTTAAACATCGGAGGCCTATATGTGCTCTACTTGACGAACGTTTATTCGCTCATGCACGAATCGGCTTTGTTGTATGCGCTAATCCATCTGCACGTGTTTTTGGCAGGGTATGTGTTCACGATTTCGCTCATCTATGTGGACCTGCCCCCACATCGCTACAGTTACGTCTATCGCGCGACGATATTGGTGCTTGCCTTGGCCGGCCATAAAATATTGGCGAAACTCATTTATGCCAACCCGCCAAACGGAGTGCCAAGAGGGGAAGCGGAGGCAGGAGCGCTTTGGATGTATTATGGAGGTGACGTGGTCGATGTCATCTTGATTATTATTCTTTGTTACCAGTGGTACAAAGCGACCGCGCCTCGTCATCTCGCGCTGCGGGACAACGGCTGACGGTAAGAAAAAAGACGATTCTCCCGAACGGATCGGAGGAATCGTCTTTTTGTCTGGCGACTGACGTCGTCAGAGAAGTGATGGTCATTGTACTTGCGTATACAACTTCTGCATGTACTCGTTCACTTCATCAGCCGCTTGGAACATCATGAACGAATGTTGCAAGATGATCTCCGGCGAGAAGCCAAGGTCAAGGTCGAGCGTCGAGGCGAGCGTAACGTCACGGTCGCTGTCGAGTACGCAACGGAAGTATTTGAACTCTTGGTTGAACTCGTTCAAGGCGTTGAGGATCGGCAAGTCTTCGACGTAGTCCGGCACGTGCGTCACGGTCGCGGCATAGAGCTCGGCGTCCGTCGTCTTTTTGTTGAAGGCGATAATCATAACGGGCTGAGCCCCAGATTTAGTCGTTTCACGTGTCAAAAACGTAACGTGTGTTTCGGTCTCGCTCTCTTTGAACGTCATGTTGCGTTCAGCGACGAGCGCTTTAAATGATTCCACTTTTTCTTCGAAGTTCACAAAGAAGTCCCCCTTAAAAGTCGTTACTCTAACTTTCGCCCATTTGGGAAGGGAAAGCAAGGGGAACTAGCGTTTCATCAACATTTTGATGGCTTCTTCGACCGTTTCAGACGTATCTTCGCCATCTTGTTGTGCGGTGATAATGCACTGCTCTAAATTTTTCGCGACGATGATCGTCGAGGCGCGGTCGAGCGCCGATCGGGCTGCGCTCAACTGGGTGACGACATCACGGCACTCTTTTCCTTCTTCCATCATCCGGATGATGGCCCGAATCTGACCTTCGACACGCTTCATCCGGTTCAACACTTTCGTGTCATATTGATACTGTTCCATTTCTGTTCACCTCTATAGTAAAAATCGTTCAGTAACCCAACTATTTATTGTGTAGTCTCATCTTAATACGTGGGGGAGTATGTGTCGAGCGACAACCTTTGAAGTGAAGAATTTTAAAAGTTTGCGGTTTCGTCAAACATATTCCTTGCAATGAGATACCATAGGGGGTATATTAATGACGTGGACGCGAATTGTTCAACGAATCACAAACTTTGTTGGACGCCCGCGACCAAGCTGAGATAAAAACCGTACACATGATACATGAAGAAAAGGATGGGTTTACAAAGATGAAAGCATCGGCTTTAAAACGACAAATGGATTTTGAAGTACCTGTAAATATCGTCGACGTTCGTGAACGGGACGAATTTCAAGAAGCGCACATCGCCGGGGCGAAAAACTATCCGCTCTCTGAATTAGCAGAGTGGATCGACACGCTCGACCCGGAGCAAGAATACATCGTCTTATGCCGTTCAGGTGCCCGCAGCACGCAAGCGACTTGGCAAATGGAAGCAAAAGGCTATAAAGTGGTCAATATAGAAGATGGCTTGATGAGTTGGCCAGGTGAAGTCGTCAAAGGAGGAAATGAGCAATGAGTAAAAAAATCGTAATCGTCGGTGGGGTGGCAGGTGGTGCCTCGGCAGCAGCCCGTCTTCGCCGTTTAAATGAAGAGAACCAAATTGTCATGTTCGACCGTGGAGAATATATTTCGTTCGCGAACTGCGGTCTTCCATATTACATCGGAGACGTGATCCAAGACCGTCAAAAGTTACTCGTCCAAACGGTCGAAGGGATGAACAAACGATTCCAGCTCGACATCCGTAACTTGACAGAAGTGACAAAAATCAACCGTGCTGAGAAAACGGTATCGGTGAAAAACGTCAAAACGGGCGAGACGTATGATGAGTCATACGACGTACTCGTCTTGTCTCCAGGTGCGAAACCGATTCGTCCGAACATTCCTGGAATCGAAGAAGCAGAAGACATCTTCACGCTCCGTAACATTCCGGATACGGATAAAATCCGCAGCTACGTTGATGACAAGGCGCCAAAACACGCGACTGTCATCGGTGGAGGCTTCATCGGAATTGAAATGGCTGAAAACTTGCGTGAGCGCGGCGTCGATGTGACACTCGTCGAAATGGCCGATCAAGTCATGACACCGCTCGACCGTGAAATGGTATCACCTGTCCATGAACATATGCGTCTTCATGGCGTCGACCTTCAATTGTCTGATGGTGTCGACTCGTTCTCGGAAAAAGGGAAACGTGTCCACTTGAAGAGCGGTCGCGTCATTGAAACGGACATGGTCGTCTTGTCGATCGGCGTCGTGCCGGAATCTTCAATCGCGACAGAAGCCGGTCTTGAGACAGGCATTCGTGGCGCGATTCGTGTCAACGAGAAGATGCTCACGTCAGACCCTAACATCTATGCGATCGGTGATGCTGTCGAAGTACTCGACTACGTCTTCAAAGAGCCGACGGTCGTCCCGCTTGCATGGCCGGCTAACCGCCAAGGACGTCTCGTGGCCGACATCATTAACGGCCGTGACGTGAAATACAACGGTACGATGGGAACTGGGATTGCCAAAGTGTTTGATATGACCGTCGCTTCGACAGGTTGGAACGAGAAACGTTTGAAAGCGGCTGGTAAAGAGTTTGAAGCCGTTCACGTGCATCCAGGTTCGCACGCCGGCTACTACCCAGGATCGACACCGGTATCGCTCAAGCTCTTGTTCCATCCGACGACAGGTGAGATCTATGGCGCCCAAGGCGTCGGCATGAACGGCGTCGACAAACGCATCGACGTGATTGCGACAGCGATGAAAGGCGGATTGACGGTCCTCGACCTCCCAGACCTTGAACTCAGCTATGCGCCACCGTTCAGTTCGGCGAAAGACCCGGTCAACATGATCGGTTATGTCGCCTCGAACGTCGTCCTCGGGGACAACGAAGTCGTCCATTGGGACGAGATTGAAGGCTTGGTCGCGAACGGCGCGACATTGCTTGACGTCCGTGACGAGTCGGAACACGAACTTGGGAAAATCCCAGGATCGATTAACGTCCCGCTCAATTCGCTTCGTGACAACTTAGAAAACTACAGCAAAGACGAAACGATTTACGTGACATGCCAAGTCGGTCTTCGCGGATACCTTGCGTCCCGCATCTTGCGTCAAAACGGCTTCAAAGTGAAAAACTTGAGCGGTGGCTACAAAACGTGGTCACAAGTGAAGCGTGATTTCGATGCGATCGAGGAAGGTACGAAAACAGCGGCGGATGAAACAGCCGCGACAGCTACAAAGGAGGCACCACAAGCAATGATCAATGAACCAGTCGGGGAACCGATTTTCCTAGATACGTGCGGTCTGCAATGCCCGGGACCAATCTTAGAAGTAAACAAAAAAGTCGCTGAACTAGGCGAAGGCGAAACACTTCGTGTCCTCGCGAGCGACCCAGGATTCTTCGCTGACATCGAAGCGTGGGCGAAAAAGACGGGCAACAAACTCGTTTCGAAACAGTTCGTCAACGGTCGTGTTGAAGCGATCCTTCAAAAAGGCAACGGCCCTGCGGCCGTCCAAGCCGGTGCACCAGCAACTGACGGCGCTTCAATGGTCGTCTTCAGCGGTGACCTTGACCGTGCCCTTGCTTCATTCATCATCGCCCAAGGTGCTGCGGCGATGGGCAAAGACGTGACGATGTTCTTCACGTTCTGGGGACTTAACGTCATCCGTAAGCCGGACGCGCCGGAAGTGAAGAAACAAGGTCTCGAGAAGATGTTCGGCATGATGATGCCTTCGCATGCAGGGGAACTCCCGCTCTCGAACATGAACTTTGGTGGAGTTGGTCAGAAGATGATGAAGAAAGTGATGAGCGACAAAAACGTGCCATCACTTGATGAAATGATTAAATCGGCACAAGAGGCAGGCGTCAAAATGGTCGCTTGTACGATGTCGATGGACGTCATGGGAATCAAAGAAGAAGAGTTGATCGACGGCATCGATCTCGGTGGTGTGGCCGCATACCTCGGGGCAGCTGAAGGTGGAAACTTGAACCTCTTCATCTAATAAACAACGAACGATTGGAGCGACCGGTATCATGCCGGTCGCTCTTTCTAATGTTGGAGCGGTTTTTTGAAAATTGTTGAAAAGGATTGCATTATCGAATCGTTTTTCCTATAATTCTAATCATGTTAAGAAAGTTGACATAACTTTTACTTATGATGACTCATACATATGGAGGATTAACAGATGGAAAATATGATTGAAAAGTTTGTTGGGCAAGCAAACGACTTGTTATGGTCGTCAGTGCTCATCGTCGTTCTCGTGGCACTTGGACTGTATTTCACGGTTCGCATGGGCTTTGTTCAGTTCCGGATGCTTCCGGAGATGTTCCGTCTCCTATTCAAAGAAGGCATGAAGCGTGAAAAAGGACAAGTCTCGTCGTTCCAGGCATTCGCCATCGGTACGGCAGCTCGTGTCGGTACCGGGAACATCGCAGGTGTCGCGACAGCGATCGCCCTCGGTGGACCGGGAGCCGTCTTCTGGATGTGGCTCATCGCCCTCATCGGCTCGGCCTCGGCGTTCGTCGAGAGCACGCTCGCCCAAGTGTATAAAATCCGCGACGGACGCACGTGGCGCGGGGGTCCGGCTTACTATATGGAACGCGCCCTCGGACAGCGTTGGCTCGGGATTTTGTTCGCCATCCTGATCACGTTCTCGTTCGGATTCGCTTTCAACTCGGTGCAGTCAAACACGATCTCGCTCTCGATGAGCAACCAGTTCGGTGTCAGCACGACGACGGTCGGGATCATTTTGGCGGTCATCACGGCCATCGTCATCTTCGGCGGCGTTCAATCGATCGCCATCTTGTCGAGTATTATCGTCCCAGTCATGGCCGGCGGTTACATTTTGCTCGCGATGTGGATCATGATTTCGAACGCGTCACTGCTGCCGAGCGTCTTTAGCCTCATCTTCTCGGAAGGTGTACTCGGCATCCAGCAACTGTTTGGCGGTGCGGTCGGGGCAATGGTGCTTCAAGGTATCCGTCGCGGTCTCTTCTCGAACGAGGCTGGTATGGGTTCGGCGCCGAACGCGGCAGCGACGGCAGAAGTATCACACCCGGTTAAACAAGGCTTGATCCAATCGTTCAGCGTCTTTGTCGATACGCTCATCATCTGTACGTCAACAGCGATGATCATCTTGTTGTCGGGCGTGGCTGGTTCAGATTCGTTTGCTGGTGTTGAATTGACTCAAGCGGCACTTACGGCAGAAGTCGGTCCGATCGCGACATCGTTCTTGACGATTGCGATTTTCTTGTTCGCGTTCAGCTCGATTCTAGGTAACTATTACTACGGCGAGACGAACATTCAGTTCATCTCGGAGAAAAAGATTTACGTCACGCTTTACCGCATCGGTGTCGTCGGAATGGTCCTCTTCGGAGCAGTTCGTTCAGCAGGCCTCGTCTGGTCAATCGCCGACGTGTTCATGGGACTCATGGCGCTCGTCAACTTGTATGCGATTTTCCGTCTTGCGAAAGTGGCGCGTCTCGTGCTCGATGACTACTTGGCGCAACGTCGTCAAGGAGACGACCCGGTGTTCTACGCCGATTCGATTGAAGACCTTCCAGGTCGTGAGTATTTGGAAGCTTGGGAAAGCGAAGCGGAAGAAACGAAAACCGGCACCGTCCGTTCATAACGTATAAACCGTCTACGAAAGCGCGTAGGCGGTTTTTTTGCGTCCGAAAGATGGGTAAACTATAAAAAAAGGGGGGCGTTCATTCATGGAGACGACACATTATATACGCATTTCCCCAGAGGTTTGGGTCTCGTTCGGACAAGATCCGGAGATGATCATGGATTGGCTCCTTCACGTCCACGCTCAAGGCCGTGACACCTATGACACGTTGACACTGCCGAATATTAGTCATTTCCAAAAAGTGCTCGGACAAATCGAAGTATACATCGATGGGGACGATACGTATAACTTGGAGATGGCGGCGATCGGGGAAGAGTTGATCGTCAATGAAGAGCAGGCGGTCGTCGTCGGCATCTTGACACCGCAACTGTTGCATATCGTCAAAGACGCGCTAGGAGCGTTCACGAAAGAAGATGTCGCCGACATGGCGTTCGTCGACCACGACGCGCTCGATGATGTGTGGCTTAAGTGGACATCGCTCCAACACTTTTGCGAGGCGGCGGCGGAACGAGATGAGCTCGTCTTGATTTACTATGAATGACACGAACGGAATGGTATAATATTGAAAAAAATAGGCGGTGACGATGGTTGAATGACTTCTTTTTGACCACAGCGATGTTTTTTCGATGATCAGCCCAGTGTTTGCTTATCGAACGGGACAGAAATGGCTCGGTCGCGTCAACGCGTTGACGTTGATATTATTTGTTGTCAGCTTTTTATCCATGCATGGGGGCGGCATATACGATACTCGGTTGACCACGGCCATGTTCGCACTATTTTTCCTGAATTTATTGTTCGCTATCATCAACAGCTCGATGTTTATTCATGACCGGCATCCACGCGCCTCGCTCGTCAAAGTAGTCGGAACGGTCGGCTTGCTCTTTCTCGGAAGTCTATCGACTGCGTACTACTTCGATTTACACGGGGAATGGTGGAGAGTGGTCATCGGGGCAACCATCCCGACCGTGACGCTGTTCGTGACGGGGGTATTGTTGCTTCGCATGAAACAAATCGACGAACAGCCAGGACGATAAAAGAACGCGCGATGCCTGAGGCACCGCGCGTTCTTTTACGTTACTTCAATGCGATTTCGAGTGCTTTGACGTTTTCACGCATCAAGTCGAAATAGCTCTGTTCCATTTGTTCTTTCGTGACCGATTCCAAGTTGTAGATCGTCACCGCTTCAGCGCCGATCTCGTTTTTCACGACTTCAGCGACTTTTGGCGTGACCGTGTCTTCAAACGCGATATGCGTCAAGTCATGGGCCCGCGCTTCTTCGATGACACGCTTTAGTGCTTGTTGAGACGGTTCTTCAGAAGGTGTCAGCCCAGCGATCGGGAGTTGCTCAAAACCGTAACGGTCCGCCAAATAGCCGTAGGCCGCATGCGTGACGAGGAGTTGTTTTTTCGAACCGGCGTCGACAGCCGCTTGCAGTTCAGCGTCAAGCGCCTCGGCTTCTTCTTTGAATGCGCTCAACCGGTCCGCAAACTCATCTTTATAGTCAGGGGCTTGCTCGGCGAATGAGGCCTCAACGGCTTCTGCCATGGAGACAGCGTTCATCGGGTCGAGCCAGACGTGCGGATCGTATTGACCGTGGCTATGTCCATGGTCGTCCTCTTCATGCCCATGCTCGTCTTCTTCATGCCCATGCTCATCTTCTTCGTGTCCGTGCTCATCTTCACCATGGACGTGGACCGTCTTGTCGGCAGCGAGCAAGGTGACGTTCTCGGCTGTCTTGATGAAGGCTACTTCTTCCCCAGCAAGACTCTTCTCCATCGACTCGACGTACGGCTCGAGATCGTGCCCGACTGTGAGGAACAAGTCGGCTTTAGCAATCTCCGTCATTTGACGTGATGTCGGCTCGTACGTGTGCGGGTCGGCTCCGGGCGGGATGACCATCTCGACTTGAACGCGGTCGCCCCCAATTTCTTCAGCGATCGATTTTAACGCGAACGTCGACGCGTAAACGGTCAATTGATCGTTCGTCTCCTCTGATGCACCGCTTTCTCCATCGTTGGCACATCCTCCTAATAGAAGCGTTCCTGCTGCGGCGACAGTAAGTAATTTTTTATTCATCTGACCTTCCACCTGTCCTCTCTCTATTTGAAACTGAATCATTAAATCGTAACGGTTACGTTCTGTGACTGCGAGTTATATTATAGGGGGCAGATTCATTGGCGTCAAGTCCGACTTCCGATGGATGGATTTTTGAGAAAAAGGGAATATGATTAAAAAAAAGAACGAGGAGTGGATGTATATGAGAAAGGAGACTGCCTGGTTCGTCGGGGGCGCCGCACTCGCCGCGGCGACTGCGGCCGGGGCCACCGTATGGAACCAATACGGCTCGCTCGTGCGCTGGCAAGAGCCCGAACTGCCGATTCGGTCCTCAACACGCAAACGGCGAACCCACACGTATAAAATCATCGATGACCGCCCGCTCCAATTTGATGTGTACTATCCGCCTGGCGACGGGCCGTTTCCTGTTGCCGTTTATGCACACGGCGGAGCGTTCGTGCGCGGGAGTCGGGGCATGGTGACGTTGTTCCATCCGTTGCTCGATCATTTCTTATCGAAAGGGTTCGCCGTCATCAGCGTCGACTATCGCTTGTTCGAAGACGGTGTCTATTTCCCTGACAACATTATCGATGTGTCGGACGCCCTCTGTTATTTGAAACAACACGATGCGCTCCTGAACCTCGATATCGAGAACTTGATCGTCTGGGGGGACTCGGCCGGTGCCGCCCTCATGTTGGCGACGGCGCTCGATCGAGAAAAGCAGTTCACAGGCACGCTCGGGAAAGACGTCCCGACGGTGAAAGGCGTGATCGCGCTCTATCCGCCGACGAACTTCTTGCTGTTCAAGTTCGTTCAGACGTGGCTCGCCCATTTGAAATTCTATGAAGGAAGCCGGGAAGAGTGGCGGGAACTGATGGTGAAATGTTCTCCGGTGACACATCTGTACGACGACGCCCCGCCGATTCTCATGCTTCACGGCAAAAAAGACCCGATCGTCCCGTTCGGACAGGCGCTCCACTTCGTCGAGCACGCGAGTGAGGTCGGCGCTAACGTTCAGCTCATCTCGTTCCCGAACGGCACTCACTCCTTAGCGAGCTTTCTCCAGTCCGATAACCCGATCAAAGAAGAGAAACTCATGGCCCGCATCGATCGCTTCATCGATGATGCCCTGACGTGACGTTGCGATTTTTTGAAAAGATGGTACGATGGGGAAAGATCTTAGAGATAAAAAAGGAGTGACTCGTGTGACAGAGCTTTGTTTGGTCCGACATGGTCAGACCGATTGGAACTTTCAAGAAATCATTCAAGGACGGGAAGATATTCCGCTAAACGCGCTCGGGCATCGTCAAGCCGAAGAGAGCGCGGCCTTTTTAAGTCAAGAAGAGTGGGACGTCATCGTGGCGAGTCCGCTCACGCGAGCTGTTGACACAGCGCGCTACATTGCCGAAGCATGCGGGTTCGAGGAAGAAACAATCATCCGCGATGAACGGTTCATCGAGCGTGAGTTCGGATTTGCGTCCGGCAAACCGGTCCCGGGCATTTATGAGGCGGTTCAAGCCGATGATCGGACGCGTGTGCCAGGTCTAGAGTCAGAAGATGAGATGCGGGCCCGCGTCCTCGAAGGGATGGAGCATCTCGTCAAGACGTATCCTGGGAAACGAATCATCGTCGTCTGTCATTCTCATGCGATCAAAGCCGCGCTATCTGCGGTCGACGACACGTATACGTTCCGTCACGCGATGCGAAACGCCTGCTCGAACTATATCGAGCACGAAGGCGACCGATTCATCATCAAGGCGGTGAACGTGGCCGACCATATCACGAACGAAATCACGGTGAAGTGAGGAGAGGCATATGTCGACATTGCTTTGGGTTTTCATTATCGCATCATTCGTTGTCGCGTTCGCTGGCCTGATTTATCCGGTCATCCCGAGCGTATTGTTCTTATTTATCGGTTACTTCATTTACGGCTTCGGATTCTCGTTCGAACCCCTCACATGGACGTTCTGGCTCTGGCAAATCGTCTTCCTCGTCTTCCTGTTCGCCGTCGACTATATCGTCACGCGGGCGACAGTCGATAAACGGGGAGGATCTGAGCGGGCAAAGTGGGGAGCGACGATCGGTCTCATTGCGGGGCCGTTCATCTTCCCGCTCGTCGGGGTGCTCATCTTTCCGTTCGTCTTCGCATTTTTAGCTGAGCTGACGCTCGGTAAGACGACCCGGGAAGCATGGAGTATCGGTGTCGGGACGGTATTGGCGTTTTTAGGCAGTACCGTGCTCAAGATTATTGGGATGACGATGATGGTCATCTTGTTTTTCATCTATATTTAAAGACGGAGACAAATTCTTCGTCTTTTTTGGTTGAGGAATTATCGAAAAAGGGGAAAGAAAAACAGGAACGTCCGATTACTCGAACGACCCTGTTTTAACGAGCTGATTGAACGCGGAGCGGCTGAACGACTGTTGATGTTCGACTTGTCTTTCGAAGAACGACGGCTTCAAATCAGCTTCCGCCACACCTTCAGCGATCAGCGAGTCGAGGACTTGTTTTGTCGGATCTTGTTTCGGGAGGAGCATCAGTCCTTCGGCGACGAACGTGTGATGGTTCGAGAGCGAGCGTTCGCTCGTGAACGTCAAGGCGATCGCGGCCGGACGGTTGGCCGGAGACGTGATCACCGCTTCGGCGAGAAGTAATATCCGCTTGTTCAAGTAGTGATGAAGCGTAACGGCAAACTCTGTCGGGACGAGCATCTCAAGCAGCCATTCATTGTCGTGTTCTTTCGAGATGATTAATCCATCGACGAGGTCGATCGGGAGGTTCAACTCATTGCCGTACTCGTCTTGGACGAGGCGGACTTGGACGAGGCGGAACGTTTTCATCGGATCAATCCCTTCCACGTTTCTTTAGAACATCTTAACATAGTCTCATTGTCAGGTTGTGTTACGATAGCGTGGAAGCGACGTAAAAAATAAGAGAGTAGGAGGCATCAAGATGAGTTGGATTGTTGGGATTATCGGATATATCGCCATACTAGCCATCGTCTACTATGGTGTCCTTTTCTTCAAAGTAAAACAAGAACGAAGCCGGGCCGGATATCGGATTTTTCTCTTGCTCGCGGGTGTGTTCCTGTTGAGCGGGAGTGATTATATCATCGCCTTGTTCCAAGGAGACACGGAGGCGACGTTTTGGCAACGAACCGTCTATTTCATTTTGATTCTCATTTCCCTCTCGATAGCGCTTTACTTTCGGAGAAAAGAAGATCAAAGCCATGCGCACGAGATGACGACCGCATGAAAAAGAGGCTGTGGAGCTCCACAGCCTCTTTCTTATTTCGGGATCCGTGTCTGACGAATCATCTCGAGCTTCAAGTCCCATAGCGGTTTGCTGAACGTGACTGAATACACTTCCGGCAACCGGAGCCGTTTGTATTCTTCCCACAGCCCGTTCATTTGCTCTTGGTGATAGTCGCGAATCTCTTTCGCACTCGGTAGGTCATAGACGCGCTCACCGTCGCGGAAAATCGGTTCGAGCAGACGCTTGACGTGGAAGTTGCGCGTCTTGATTTTGAAGGCAGGATCACGAACGTCGATCAAGTCGATTTCTGAATACGTCTCGACCGGCTCGTCGGCAAGGGCGATATAGTCGCCTTTGAATTTTTTCGTTTCTTTGTCGATGATCCGATACAGTTCTTTCTTATGCGGAGTCGTCGTTTTCACTTTCGATGAGGACACTTTGATGACCGGCTTCAAGTTGCCGTCTTGGTCTTCACGGGCGACGAGCTTATACACCATGCCGAGCGCCGGCTGTTCGTACGCCGTGATGCCGCGCGTCCCGACGAGGAACGTATCGGCTTCAGCTCCTTGCATGCGCAAATCTTGGATGACGTACTCATCGAGGTCACCGGACACGACGATTTTCACATAGTCGAGCCCTGCCTCGTTGAGCGCTTTTCGGGCCCGTTTAGACAGATAGGCCAAGTCACCTGAGTCGAGGCGGACCGATTTCAAACGGTATCCTTTCGCCTCGAGCTCTTTTGCGACGGTGATCGCGTTCGGAAGACCCGACTTGAGCGTGTCGTACGTATCGATCAACAGGCTCGTGTTGTCCGGATACATTTCGGCGAATGAGCGGAACGCCGTCAATTCGTCGTCGTGGAACTGGATATCGGCGTGTTCCATCGTCCCCCCGGTCGGTACGTCAAAGTCACGTCCGGCTGAGACGAGGCTTGTCACATCAAAGCCGGCGATGTAAGCGGCGCGCGTCCCATAATAAGCGGCGTCGACGCCTTGGGCGCGTCTGGCTCCGCCTTCAAGCAACGTCTCGTTCGGTGCCGCTTGGCGGATTCGGGCGTATTTCGTCGCGATCAATGACTCGTGGTTGGCGATGTTTAAAAAGGCGGTCTGGAACAGCTTCGCCTCAAAAATGGTCGATTCGATGCGCACGACTTGTTCGTGCGGGAAAATCACTTCCCCTTCCCGGACACTGTAAAGTGAACCGGTGAACTTGAAGTTGCGCAAAACATCGGCAAACTCGTCCTCGAAGTCGAGTTGTTGCTTCAAATATGCGATGTCCGCTTCCGTGAACGACACGTTTTCTAAATAGTGGACGATGTTTTGCAGCCCGGCGAAGACGACGTATCCGCCGCTGAACGGGTTCGAACGATAATAGAGGTCGAAGACGACTTTTTCGTTGTGGCGTCCTTGTTTCCAATAAATATACATCCAACGAGGAAGATAAAGGTCCGTGTGCAGTGCTAAATTACGATGTAACATAATAAGTTCCTTTCTGATTTCGTGTCACTTCCCGGTAACGGTTGCTCCGAGAGTCGTGACAAAATGTTCGAGCGCCCATTCATGGCCGATCGGATTGAAGCTTTGGACGGCGTCGGCATGGATGACCATCTTGTAACCGAGGTTGTATGCGTCGACGGCGGTGTGGAGCACGCATATGTCTGTGCACACCCCGACGAGATGGACTTCGTTGATGCCGCGTTCCCGTAGACGGATGTTGAGATCGGTCCCGGCAAAAGCGCTGTACCGTGTCTTGTCGATCCAATGATCGGCTCGTTCGGCTGCCGTCTTGACGTTTCCGTACAAGTCACGTCCTTCGGTCCCTCGGATGTTGTGAGGCGGGAAGAGCGTCGTTTCCGGATGATACGTATCACCAGCGTCATGGACGTCGTTGGCGATGACGACATAATCTTCGGCCGAGAACTCTTCGATCAACTGTACGATGCGTTCTTCTATGTCTTGCCCAGGTTTCCCGCAAGTCAAACGGCCCGCGTCCGCGATAAAATCATACGTGTAGTCAATGACAATCAATGCGCGCATAGGAGTTTCTCCTCTCAAGTGCAAAATAGTTGGCTATCTTTCTTATTCTAAATCATTTTACGTCAAGCGAAAAAGATTATTTTTCGCCGGTGTCGGGTAGTAGGTGTAAGTAGAACTGTAAGCGAAAGGGGAATGAGCTGATGTTGTTGTCATCCACCGAACTATCGGAACAATTGTCGCGCTTGAACGGGTGGGACGTCGTCGAAGGTGAGTTGCAGAAGACGTATCGTCTAGAGACGTTTCCAGAAGCGATTCAATTCGTCCATCTCGTCGCTGATTTGGCCGAATCGCTCAATCATCATCCGAACATCTTGATTGAGTATCGAAACGTCACCCTCACCGTGTCCACGCACGACGAAGGGGGCATCACGGAGAAAGATATCATGCTCGCGAAAGGGTGTGAGGAACTTGTCTAACTTATACATGACATTCGCGTCAGGCAGCGTTGCCGACCGGTTCCGTAAAAATTCGGACGTCCTCGTCGCGAACGGAAACGAGACGATTTTGCTCGCAGAAGGGGGCAAGTCTCCGTTTCAAAGCGGGAAGACGTTCCGTATTGAAGAAGCGGAAGGACAATTCGCCCCGAAAGGGAATATTGTCTATGCGAACGTTCCTGTCGATACGAATGCACGGTCGCTCTTGTTCCATCGATTGTTGACCGAAAAGGCGCGCCTCGGTGCAGGACACGACGGTTTTTCCGCCTTCCGGCTCGGTGTCGACCCGGACGACAACCATGCGATCGTCCTCATTCAATTTTCCGAAGCAGGCAACAAGTTCCGCGACTCGACCGATTACGTGTTGTTCCAAGAATGGCTGAAAGATGCCGTCGAGCAAAAAGGAGCAGGTCCGATTATAAAACACTATGTCGTCACGGAAGCGGATAACCTATAATAAAAGATAACGTCACGTTAGGGGAGGATTTTTTATGAACAAGAACTATTTTTGGATGGGGATGGCCGCAGGTGCCATCATCGGGGCAAGCGCATCACTTCTCCATAGAGAGACGCGCGAGCAACAAGTGAGACAGTTGAAAGGGTTGAAGTCACGCCTCAAATCTTCGGATGCCTCGACACAAGCCCACTCGGTCGGCTTGCAAGCCGCACCGAAAGGGAACTTGAAAGATCGCGTCATGGATTTGAAGGCGCTGTACGAAGAGAACCAAGACACCATCCAAAACCTCGTCGAAGACGTCAAAGACTTGATGGACGCGCTTCAAGAGGCTCGTCACAAAAATCAAATCTAATGAGAATGGCCAAGCGCACGCGCTTGGCCATTTGTTATTCTTGCTTGTATTCTTTTTCAGTACCATCCGTGAACGTGACGTCTGCTTCGATTTTTTTAGCATCGTCCGCGATGTTGAAGGCCGCCTTGATTTGATTCAGCACTTCCTCATCCGGGGTGTCTTGGTCGAAGTTCAACTGGCCAAAGACCGGATCGAGTTCTTGCATCGCTTCGTCCCCGCGTAAACTTTGGTCGTCTTCTTTTCGTTCATATGACGCTTCCGTCGAATTGTTCTCGTTCTCATAGTCTACTTTGATGGCGTCGTCGACGTCCGTGTAGTCGACTTCGAGTTCAAACTTATCGAACGTGTACATCGAGTTGTTTTCAGTGTTCGCTTCCTCTTCAACCGGCGCATCGCTCGGCTGATTCGTCACTTCGTCTGACGACCCGCATCCGGCCATTAAAAACAAAGAAGCTGTAATCGGTACTGCCCATTTCAATTGTTTCATTATTCAATCCCTCCAATATTTTCGCATAATCCGTACATTCCCCTGTTATAAAAAAAATACACTTTTCAAGCCGTGTTTTCCGGAACAATAAGCGAGGTCATGTTTAATTTGTATAAAAATACAATTGACAGTATAAATATACGTATGGTTTAATCGGATTATTCTTTTGAGGAGGTACGACAGATGATCACTTGTGGAATCGTCGGCGTGACCGGGTACGCCGGAATGGAACTGTTGAAATTGATCACGGCGCATCCGCGCTTACAAGTGGCGTGCGTGATGAGCGACTCGAGTGCGGGCAACCGGCTGTCTGACCTGTATCCGTGGATGGAGACGGGCACGTTAACGCTCGAACCGTTCAACGTAGAGAACGTGAAGCGGCTTGACGTCTTGTTTCTCGCGACGCCGAGCGGGGTGTCGTCTCAATATATTGAGTTGTTGGATACGTTTGAAGGGGTGGTCGTCGACTTGAGCGGTGATTTGCGCCTTACGAGCGAGGCGTACACGACGTGGTACAACAGAGCGCCCGTCAAAGCGAGTACGCAGGCGAAAGCAGTTTACGGCTTGACGGAATGGAATCGAGAATCCGTACAGACAGCGAGCTGGATCTCAAATCCCGGCTGTTACGCGACAGCCGTGTCGCTCGGTCTCCTGCCGTTTCTGCATGACAGCTTGATTGAGCCGGACGACATTATTGTCTCGGCATGCTCCGGCATCACTGGCGCCGGGAAAGCGCTCAGCGCGAAAACACACCACGCCCGTTCGAACGAGAACGTGCAGCTATATAAAATACACACACATCAGCACATTCCAGAGATCGAACAGACGATTCGTCAACTGACGGGAGTCGAAGCGACCGTATCACTTTCGACACATCTGTTACCGATCAATCGTGGCATCATGGCGACGATGCACGTCGTTCCGACGGTCGAACAGACGGAGGCGGAGTGGGTCGATGTGCTCCACCGTGCGTATAAAACCGAACCGTTCATCCGCGTGCAACAAGGGGAGCCGGAGATTCGGACGGCCGTCGGATCGAACTATTGTGATCTCTGGGTGTATAAAGACCAACGGACCGGGCGGCTCACGATCGTCTCGGTCATCGACAACATGCAAAAAGGTGCGGCCGGGCAGGCGATTCAAAACGTCAACGTCCGTTTTGGACTAGCGGAGACGCTCGGGCTGAGCGCCCAACCACAATACATATAGGAGGGATCGTATGACAGATTTGACGATGAGCCCACCGGTGAGCCTCGTGTCACCAAAAGGGTTTCATGCGACAGGCGTTCATGCCGGATTGAAACGAAAGCGTAAAGACTTGGCGCTTCTCGTCTGTGAACAACCGGCGAGCGCGGCAGCCGTCTACACGACGAACCAATTTCAAGCGGCGCCGATTCAAGTGACGAAACAAACGCTTCACGCGTCGAACGGGAAAGTTCGCGCCGTCCTCGTCAACAGCGGCAACGCCAACGCTTGTACGGGTGAGCAAGGAATGAGCGACGCTTACGCGATGAGAGCCAAGGCGGCAGCGCACTTAGGGATTGACGACGACGAAGTCGCCATCGCATCGACTGGTGTCATCGGTCAACTGTTACCGATGGATACGTTGCTCTCAGGGATCGACTTATTGATCCCTACAAATGAGACGGATCAGGCAGAGGCTTTCGCCGAAGCAATCTTGACGACGGACACCGGGGTGAAGACGACCGGGGTCCGCTACGCGGATGGAGAGACGTTCGTGACAGTTGCCGGTGTCGCCAAAGGGTCGGGCATGATTCATCCGAACATGGCGACGATGCTCGGGTTCGTGACGACCGATGCGGTCATCGCACCAGAACTGTTACAAACGGCGCTCAAGCAAAGTGTCGACGCCTCGTTCAACAACATCACCGTCGACGGCGACAGTTCGACGAACGACATGGTGCTTGTCTTAGCGAGTGGTGCTGCGGACACAGAAGAAATCAAAGCAGGGACGGATGCGTTCAACCAATTCACGAATGCGTTGACGGACGTCTGCACCGATCTCGCCAAGCAAATCGCCCGTGACGGTGAAGGCGCGACGACACTGATTGAAGTCGATGTCGTCGGCGCAAAGACAAACGAGACGGCACGCGTCATCGCGAAACAAGTCGTCGGCTCCTCGCTCGTGAAGACGGCGGTATACGGCAAGGATGCGAACTGGGGACGCATCATCGCAGCCGTGGGGGCGACGAAAGAACCGATTGAAGTCGGGCAAGTGGACATCCACATCGGCTCTCAGCTCGTCTTATCAAAAAGTGTGCCGGTCTGGTTCGACGAAGCGCTCGCCTCAGAAGAGATGGGGCAAGACGTCGTCTCGATCCGCATCGACTTGAACGATGGACCGGGGACAGGCAGCGCCTATGGCTGTGACCTCACGTATGATTACGTCAAAATCAACGCGAGTTACCGGACATGAGCATGCGGAAAGTCATTAAGCTAGGCGGGAGCGTCTGGGACACGCTCCATCCGGATTACTTTGCAGAGTGGAAGGGATGGGTCGAAGCAGGTCATGAATTAATTTTACTTCACGGTGGGGGGCCGAGGCTGTCGGCTTACTGTGAGACCCAACAGATCAAGCCCGTCTTTCAAAACGGTCGCCGCGTGACGACTGAAGACGTGCTGACCGGGGCGACGCGTGTACTCGCCGGGGAGATGCAGACAGAAATCGTGACGACGCTCGGCCGATACGGGGTGAACGCGGTCGGATTATCGGGTGTCGATGGACGGATGATCACGGGACGGGAAATGACAGAACTCGGGGCCGTTGGAGAAGTCGAAGCCGTCGACGTGTCGCTAATCGAGCTCCTCACAGGACGCCAATACGTGCCGGTCGTGACGTCGATTCTCTCAGGGGAAAACGGCGCGCTCAACTGTAACGGGGACGATTGTGCCGTCGCGGTGGCCTGCGCCCTTCAAGCCGATTATTTCGAGATGATCACCGATGTGCCCGGCATTCGAATCAACGGCACGTTCCGTGAGATGTTGACGGTAGATGAGATGCAGCGGGCGATTGAATCGGGAGACATTTATGGGGGCATGATTCCAAAGACAGAGGCGCTCCGCTCCGCGCTAAAAGGCGGGGTGGCGCTCGCCGTGATACGGGACGGCAATGACCCGACAGCAGCTGGGACACAAATGAAGGAGGGACACCATGAGCGCATTACTTCCCACATATGGGCAACGAGCCATTGAAATCAAGCAAGCAGACGGCTCATACGTGACGGACGCGACGGGGAAACGGTACCTCGATTTCGTCATGGGTATCGCCGTCTGTAACACCGGGCATCGCCATCCGGCCGTCCTCGAAAAGATCGAGGTGCAGCTCGGGCACGTCTGGCATACGTCGAACTTGTACGCGATTAGTGCTCAGGAGCGTGTGGCGGAGAAACTCGTCTCCGGCACCCATTTGACGCACGCCTTCTTCTGCAACAGCGGCACCGAGGCGAACGAGGCGGCTTTCAAGCTGATTCGTAAATGGACGGGCAAGACGAAAATCGTCACGTTCACCAAGTCGTTTCATGGGCGGACGTTCGCGATGCTTGGAGCGACCGGACAAGACAAAGTGAAGGCCGGCTTCGGGCCGATGGTACCGGACTTCAAGCACGCGCCATTCAATGACAGCGCGGCGCTCGATGTCATCGATGACGAGACGGCAGCCGTGTGGCTCGAAGTCGTCCAAGGGGAAGGCGGAGTCGTTGTCGGCGACGCAGCGTGGTTTGCGGCGTTGCAAGCGAAAGCGGACGAACACGGCGTTAAAGTGGTGATCGATGAGGTGCAGACCGGGATCGCCCGAACCGGCACCCGATATGCGTTCGAACAGACCCCGCTCAAGCCGGACGTCGTCACGCTCGCGAAAGGGCTCGGTAGCGGTTTTCCGGTCGGTGCGCTCTTGACGGCACCGGGAGCAGAGGCGGTCTTTCAAGCCGGGAGTCACGGTTCGACGTTTGGTGGCAATCCGCTCGCCATGGCCGCGGCCGAGGCGACGCTTGACGTCTTGTTCGACGACGCGGCACTGAACCACGTTCAAGAGATGGGTTTATACTTCAAGTCGGGCCTTGCACGTTTCGTCGACGGGGACACATTCATCGACGTGCGCGGCCTCGGTCTCATGCTCGGCCTCGTCGCGACAAAGCCGGTGGCCGATCTCATCAATCGACTGCGAGAAGCGGGTCTCCTCGTCGTCGCGGCCGGACCGGACGTGATTCGGTTCTTGCCGTCACTGCTCGTCAGTCAACAGGAGATCGATGAGGCGCTCGCTATCATCGAACAAGTCGTCACAAAGGAGCTGGTGCAATGAACGGGACATTGACGTTACAAAACGGGATGACGTTTGACGGGACATGGGAGACGAGTGCGCGTCTCGGGAAAGGGGAGGTCGTCTTCTTCACCGGCATGACCGGCTATCAGGAAGTGTTGACCGACCCGTCATATGCCGGACAAGTGATCGTCTTCACGTATCCGCTCATCGGACAGTACGGTCTCGAGGCGGAGGCGTCTGAAAGTACGGACATTCAAGTCGCTGGGGTCATCGTGCAGACGCTCGCAAGAAATGGCCAGTCGAGTGATTTGAGAAACTGGTTGGAACAAGCCGGAATCCCGGTCTTATCCGGAATCGACACGCGGACGCTCGTCCACATGTTGCGCCAAGAAGGCGACCAATGGGGGCTTTTGTCTACGAGTGCGAACGGTCATGTCGAAGGCGACTTCCTGCAAATCACTGAGACGGTTACGACTGCGAAGCCGGTACAACTCGGAACAAGCGAAAAAGGACACATTGTCTGTCTTGACTTCGGGGTGAAGTCATCGATGGTCGAGGCGATGCTCGCACGCGGTTATGCCGTCACGACGCTGCCGTATGATACGCCGGCAGCAGAAATCCATCGCTTGAAGCCGGATGGGGTGCTCGTCTCGAACGGACCGGGCGACCCGCGTGATTTGATGGACCGCATTGAGACCGTACGCGAAGTGGCGCTTCGTTATCCGACACTTGGCATTTGTATGGGCCATCAACTCATCTCGCTTTCGTTCGGAGCGTCGATTGAGAAGCAGACGTATGGGCACCGTGGTTCAAACCATCCGGTGCGAAACGTACAGACGGGTGAGGTGTGGATGACGTCGCAAAACCATGGATATGTCGTCACGCGCGACAGTCTCGAGCGGACACCGCTCGAGCTGTTGTTCGAGAACGTGAACGACTCATCCGTGGAAGGCACGAAACATCCGGAGGTGCCGATTCTGACGGCCCAGTTTCACCCGGAAGCAAGTCCTGGACCGAAAGAGGCGCAGGCGTTATTCGATCAATTCGATGAAATGATTCAACAAGGGGTGAACGTGTATGCATAAGAAAGTGCTCGTCATCGGCTCTGGTCCGATCATCATCGGACAAGCTGCCGAGTTCGATTATTCGGGGACACAAGCGTGTCAGGCGCTTCGGGAGGCAGGGTGCGAGGTCGTATTGTTCAACTCGAACCCGGCGACGATCATGACCGACCCGGGCATGGCCGACAAGACGTATATCGAGGCGATGACGCTCGAGAAAGCCGAGATGATCATTGAAGCAGAGAGACCGACACACGTGCTCGCGACCGTCGGGGGACAGACCGCGCTCAATTTGGCGCTCGCGCTTGATGAAGCGGGGATTCTCGCTGCGCATGGGATCAGCCTGCTCGGAACGTCGCTCGAGACGATTCGTGACGGCGAGGACCGGGAACGCTTCAAACGAAAGATGCATGAACTTGGCGAGCCTCTCCCGGTTAGCATGACAATCGAATCGATCGATGAACTCGATACGTTCATCAAGACGGCGGGCGTCCCGCTCATCGTCCGCCCGGCGTTCACGCTCGGGGGCACGGGCGGCGGCATCGCTGCCACCGTGACGGAGGCATACGAAATGGCAAGCCGTGGTCTAGAGGCGAGTCCGATCTCGCAATGTCTCGTCGAAAAGAGCATCGCTGGTTATAAAGAGTTCGAATATGAAGTGATGCGTGACGAGAACGGCACGTGCATCATCGTCTGCAACATGGAAAATGTCGATCCGGTCGGCGTCCATACAGGTGACTCGGTCGTCTTCGCCCCGGCTCAAACGTTGTCTGACACGATGCACCAAACGTTACGGAGCGCGGCGCTTCGCATCGTCTCAAGCCTCGGTGTCGTCGGCGGCTGTAACATCCAGTTCGCCGTCCATCCGACCGAACCGGATTACTACGTCATCGAAGTCAATCCGCGTGTGTCACGCAGTTCCGCCCTCGCCTCGAAAGCGACGGGTTACCCGATTGCCAAAATCGCGACCCGTCTCGCGCTCGGCGAACGGCTGGACGACTGCATCAATCCCGTGACGAACGGGACGATGGCGAGCTTTGAACCGACGCTTGACTATGTGACGGCGAAAGTGCCGTGTTTCCCGTTCGACTTGTTCAAAGGGACCGACCGCGCCCTTGGTCCGCAGATGAAAGCGACCGGGGAGAGTATGGCGATGGGGAAAACGCTCGAGGAAGCTCTTCAAAAAGCATGGCGTGGCGCCGGGGTCGAACAAGCCCCACTCTATCCGGCCTGGATGAAAAAAGCGGACGCGAGTGAACTGTGGAAAGAAGTGCTCGCTCCGACCGACCGGCGTCTCCATGCCTGTCTCGCCTTAATGGATCGCGGTTTCGCCTCTCGTAGTGAGCTTGAAGATCAGACGGGAATCGTCCCGCACTTCATGACGATGCTCGAGACGCTCGTCGCTGTAACGAGAGCTGAAGACCTGTTGACGGAGCCGAACTTGTGGCAGGCCAAACGTCTCGGGTTCACGGATGAACAAATCGCCGCCATCTCGGACGTGACGATTCAAGACGTTACGCAGATGCGTTCGATGTTCGGCATTCATCCGGTCTATCACATGGTCGACACGTGTGCGGCCGAGTTCGAGAGTCAGACCCCTTACTTCTATGGGACGTGGCACGGGAAGACGGAAGTGAAAGCGAGTAGTGCGCGGAAAGTCGCCGTCATCGGTGCCGGCCCGATTCGCATCGGCCAAGGCATCGAGTTCGATTACAGTTCAGTCCATGCCGTTTGGGCGCTCCAACAGCAAGGAATCGAGGCGATCATGATCAACAACAACCCGGAGACGGTCTCGACCGATTTCACAGTCGCCGACCGCCTGTACGTCGAACCGCTGACGATTGAAGACGTCACCCACGTCCTCGAGGCGGAAGGCTGTCGCGACGTGCTCATCCAATTCGGTGGACAGACGGGCATCGCTCTCGCCCACGCGCTCGAGGCAGCGGGTTATCACTTGCTCGGTGCCTCGGCCGACGTCATCGACCAGATGGAAGACCGGGATCGGTTTTATGCGTTCCTTGATGAAATCAACGTGGCTCACATCCCGGGAGAAGAGGTGGGGACTGCCGCCGGTCTCTATGACGCCGTCGGCCGAATCGGTTATCCGTGCGTCGTCCGACCGTCTTACGTCATCGGCGGGAAGGGAATGCACATCTTGCAGTCCGAGCCCGACCTCGACCGGATCATCCCGGACCTCGCCTATCCGCTCCTTGTCGACTTGTACGTCGCCGGCCGCGAACTCGAGGTCGACTGCGTGACGGACGGTCAAACCGTATACGTACCAGCCATTTTGGAACAAATCGAGGCGGCCGGTGTTCACTCTGGTGACTCGACGATGGTCATGCCGCCGGTCGAGACGTCCGAGGCACACCAACGACAAATTGACACAATCACGAAGCAGATTGGTCAGGCACTCTCGTATCGTGGAGCGCTCAACATCCAGTTCGTCTTAAAAGACGACACGATCTACGTGCTTGAAATCAACCCGCGTGCGTCACGGACCGTCCCAATCGTCAGCAAAGTGACAGGTGAGCCGCTCGTTGAATGGGCGACGCTCGCCGCGCTCGGCCACGCGCTAGAAACAATCGTGCCGGACGAGCGGAAACAACTCGCCGGTTATGCGGTGAAGACACCAATTTTCTCGAGCTTGAAGCTGCCGGGTGTCGACCCGCTCACGGGACCGATCATGCGCTCGACGGGGGAGACGCTCCAATTCAGTCCGGTACCGGTCGTTGCCGAACGGTTCTGTTACGATGCGACGACGACACGTGTGATGGCGCGACAACAAATCGTGTACGGGGAAGGCTGGGAGACGTTTGGCGATGTGCCGCTCGACACGGCCGTCGATTTCCAACACGTCGCCGTCCTCTTCTCGCACGTACCGGCCGAGCAACCGATGCGGGAGGCGGCGGTGCGTCACGGCGTCCACGTCATCTCGGAGCACCACCTCGCCTTGTATTACCAAGCGACGATCGACACAACGTCCGTGCCGGTTCGTCCGTTACAGGCGATGCATACAAAGGAGGAATTACCGTTATGACGACAAAGACACGCAAGCACTTGTTGACCCTTGAAGAATTGACGCCGACGGATTTAGACGAACTTATCCAATTGGCGTTAGATGTGAAACATGACCCATCTGCATACGGAACGACACTCGCCGGGAAAAAAGTCGCCTTATTGTTTGAGAAAGCGTCGACTCGTACGCGTATGTCCTTCGAAGTCGGAGTCGTCGAACTTGGCGGCTATCCGCTCTTCTTGAGCGGGAACGACCTTCAAATCGGACGCGGGGAACCGATCACGGACACGATCCGCGTGATGAGCCGTTACGTCGATGCGCTCATGATTCGGACGTATGCCCATGAGACGGTCGAGACGCTCGCGGAGGTGGGATCGATTCCTATCATTAACGGCTTGACGGACACGCACCACCCGTGCCAAGTGCTCGCCGACTTGTTGACGATCGAAGAGACGTTCGGATCGCGCCAAGGGAAAGTGTTGACGTATATCGGTGACGGCAACAACATGGCCCATTCGCTCATGCTCGGCGGGGCCTTGAGCGGGATGCATGTGCGCATCGCCTCGCCGGACGGCTATACGGTCGACGAGACGATTTACAACAAGTCAGTCGCGCTAGCTGAAGCGACAGGTGGGAGCGTGACACTCTACACCGATCCGGCTATAGCAACGGTTGGCGCAGATATTGTCTATACGGACGTGTTCGCGAGCATGGGTCAAGAAAGCGAGGCTGAAGAACGGTTGCACCGCTTCGCGACGTTCCAAGTGGACGGAGCACTGATGGCTAAAGCGAACGAAACCGCGATTTTCCTGCACTGTTTGCCGGCGCATCGTGGGGAAGAAGTGGCAGCTGACGTCATCGACGGACCGCAGTCGCTCGTCTTCGACCAAGCCGAGAACCGGCTGCACGCGCAAAAAGCGCTCATGATCACGTTGCTCGCCTAAACAAAAAGAGAGGGTCCGCCTTGGATGGCGGACCCTCTCTTTTTCATAAGAATCGTGCGAACAGGCCGAAAACGGCGAGTCCGATGATCACGTAAAAAATCCATTTGCCTTCACCCGTATGGATGATAGGCGGCGAATATTTACGCGGTTTGTATTTCCCGTAGCGAAGCGGACGCGAGAACGGGACTGTATAGCGCGACAGCGGATAAGCAAGCAGGAACCCGGCGAGGAACCCGTACACATGCCCCCATAGTGAGACGTTCGATCCGATCAACGTGAAGACGGCACTGATGGCGACGAATATATAGACGAGACGGGCGTCTTGACTATAGATAAGCGTCCGACGGAAGCGTCCGATGAACACATAGAAGCCGAGGATGGCCAAAATCGCACCTGAAGCGCCGGCTTGGAGATAGAACAATTGGTTCACCGTGAAATACGTCAACAAGTTGGCGAGTGCCCCGGCGACGAGGTAGAACAAGGCGAACCGCACATGCCCGACCATTCGCTCCATCGCCGGACCGAAAATGATGAGCGCGAACGAGTTGAACAGCAAGTGACCGAGCCCTAAATGGATGAAGTTCGCCGTCACGAGGCGGTACCACTCGCCTTCTGCGAGCGCGAGGTGGAACGAGCCACCGAGTGTGACGATTCGAAGTGAAGGCATCAAAGAATCGATGACAAACACGACTAGTTGGATTACAATGAACAGCGTTACGAGCGGATAGGCTCGTACGAACGTTTGAACATTCTCTGTACGACTAAACATAGCATCACCTCTTTCCTCAATTGTATAAGGAAACGAGTGAAAAAGGAAAGGAGCGAGTGTCCTGTGATTGTAGGAATCGGTATCGATATCGTCGAGCTTGAGCGGATTGCTCGCTCGATTGAACAACCGCGCTTCATCGATCGGCTCTTGACCGAGTCGGAACGGGAACGCGCCCTCGGATACACGAAAGAGCGGCGCATCGAATTCATCGCCGGTCGCTTCGCGGCGAAAGAGGCATACGCCAAAGCCGTCGGAACGGGCATCGCCCGTGGCTTGTCGTGGCAACAGATCGAAGTGCTGCCCGATGAGGCCGGCCGGCCACAGATGACCGCGCCTTTCCCAGGACGGATTCATGTCAGCATTAGCCACAGCGAACGATACGCGGTGGCACAAGTCATCATCGAAGAGGGGGATCACCATGTTTCGTCCAAGTTGGATTGAAATCGACCGGGCGGCGATCGCCCATAACGTAACCGAGATCAAACGCCGTATCCCGCAGGAACTCATGGCGGTCGTCAAAGCGAATGCTTACGGGCACGGCGCTGTCGAAGTCGCGAACATCGCGCTCGACAATGGGGCTACGATGCTCGGGGTCGCATTACTCGAGGAAGCGATCGAGTTGCGTGAGGCCGGCATCACCGCACCGATTCTCGTCATGGAAGCCCAGTTCCCGGAACAAGCGGGTGTCGCTGCGGCCCATAACGTCATCTTGTCCGTTTTTTCGGCCGACTGGTTGGAAGAGGCGAAACGGTATTTAAACGACCGACCGCTCACAGTGCACGTCAAAGTCGACACCGGCATGGGCCGTCTCGGGCTCCGAACACGGGACGAGCTCGATGCGTTGCTCGCCGCCGCCGACGGGCACTTCGTCATCGACGGCATCTATACCCACTTTGCGACAGCCGATGAACCGGATAGCGAGCTCTACTTTGACCAGCAGGAACGATTCGCGCAATTGATGGAAGGGCTCTACTCCCGATTCCGCTACATTCATACATCGAACTCGGCCGGGGCCATCCGGATGGCCGGGGAAGATGTGCCATATAACTTGGTTCGGGTCGGGATCGCGATTTACGGCTTGTACCCGTCAGCGGAGATGGCATCCTCTTATTCGTTTCTCCGCCCCGCTTTCACATTGAAAAGTAAGCTCATGCAAGTGAAGCGCCTCGAGGCAGGACAGACGATCAGTTATGGTGCGACGTATACGACAGCAGGTGACGAGTGGATCGGGACGGTGCCGGTCGGTTATGCGGACGGCTGGATCCGGAAAGCGAGCGGGTTTCACGTCGATGTCGACGGAGTGCGTTGCCCAATCGTTGGACGGGTGTGCATGGACCGCTTCATGATCAAGTTGCCGCATGAATTTCCAGTCGGCACCATCATCACGCTCATCGGCGGCCCGGTCGCCATCGATGAGCTGGCGGCCCATCTTCAGACGATCAACTACGAGGTCGTCTGTCAGTTGACGAGCCGATTGCCGAGACACTATGTGTGAATCGGAAAACGTGTGAAATTATCTGAATTCTTTCGCGAATCCTCTATATTTTCCCAAACGCGCGTGTTATATTGATAAAGAACGCGGGAAAATTTCCGCCAGTCATTGAAACGATTCTGGAGGTGTAAGATGTTGAAACAGCGAACAGCGGGTGCATTGGCATCCGTTCCAGATCGGTTCTCGCAGCATGGGGGTCCGATTTCTATGAAAGATCGTGAATCATTGTCGTTGAATGATGTAGTGACGTACTTGTCAAAAGAAATTGCTGACCGACAACAAACACTGCGTGAAGAATTGGCGAAAGGCTATCAAGAGATGGCCGCGTTTAATTTGAATATGGCAGAAGAGATGCTGATGATTGAGACGGAAGCCGAACATGCTCTCTTACGTCAAGTAAGCGGGGTGTGAGCGGAGTGATCGTAAAGCGTGGTGACGTGTTTTATGCGAATCTGTCGCCCGTAGTCGGTTCAGAGCAAGGTGGAGTTCGCCCGGTCCTCGTCATTCAAAACGATATCGGCAATCGCTTTAGCCCGACCGTCATTGTCGCTGCGATTACGGCTCAGATCCAGAAAGCAAAACTGCCGACTCATGTGGAAGTATATCAAGTCAAACACGGTCTTGAACGAGACTCTGTGATTTTGCTTGAACAGATTCGAACGATTGATAAGCGTCGTCTGACGGATAAAGTCACTCATCTCGATGATGAGACGATGCGCAAAGTGGATAAGGCGCTAGAGATTAGTATGGGATTAATCCCGCTCTAGCTTACATATGATTAAAACCGGTACATGGGTATCGGTTTTTTTTCAAAAAAATTATAAAATAGGTTTAAGAATCTGTAATACGGGAATTACAATTAATCGTACTCAATTTTTCTGTACGCAACATTAGGAGGGAATAACGATGGATTTAGCGATTCGCGAGCAAGTTATTGGAGAACAATTACACCTTTACGTATCCGGAGAAGTGGATACATATACTGCTCCCAAACTGAAGGAAGTATTGCATCCGGCAATTACGGAGCAAAACGTCATCGTTCATTTGGATGAAGTGGATTATATGGACTCGACAGGTCTCGGCGTGTTCGTCGGAGCCCTTAAAATAGCAAAACGTAACGAAAAAGAGTTGTCGCTCGTCGGGGTGACCGACCGCGTCAACCGTCTCTTTGAATTGACAGGACTTCACAAGTTGCTCTCGATCAATACAAACGTAAGAGGTGGCACGCAATGAACAGCATCGAACAGACGGTGATGACGTTCCCGGCCAAACCGGAATATGTCGGTGTGGTCCGTTTAGTCGTCTCAGGAATCGCTAACCGTATGGGATATACGTACGACGAGATCGAGGATATTAAAATCGCGGTCTCGGAAGCTTGCGGCAACGCAGTCCAACATGCTTATGAAGACCAAGAAGGTGAAGTGAAACTCACGTGCGGCGTGCACGCGGATCGTTTGGAAATGACGATTGAAGACTCGGGCAAAACGTTCGCCGACGATGTGAAACGCCAAGCGGCGCCGGTCGAAGAGACGGCTGAAATCGAATCGCTTCACGAAGGAGGACTCGGTCTGTTCCTCATTGAAGCGTTAATGGATGACGTCTCGATCAACAAAGACAACGGTGTCAAAGTGACGATGACGAAACTCCTTAACAGGGACGAGGTGGATCAGAGTGCCAGCAAAATCTCAACAACGCCATCACAGTGATGATGAAGTACTAGAGTGGATTGAACGGTATCAGCAGGACGACCAGAACGAAGAAGTCCAAATGCTGCTCATCAATCGCTACTCGGACCTCGTCGAAGCGCTTGCGCGAAAGTTCTCCCGGGGCCGGGCCATCCATGATGACCTCGTCCAAGTCGGGATGATCGGATTGCTCGCGGCACTCCGCCGTTTCGACCCGGAGTTTGGCCGCAGCTTCGAATCGTTTGCTGTCCCGACCATCATCGGTGAGATCAAACGGTTCATCCGAGATAAGACGTGGAGTGTCCACGTCCCTCGCCGGATCAAAGAGCTTGGACCTAAAATCAAGAAGACGGTCGAAGAGTTGACGACAGAGCTGCAACGCTCACCGCGCATCGATGAGATTGCCGACCACCTCGGTGTGTCGGATGAAGAGATTCTCGAAACGCTCGAGATGGGCAAAAGCTATCAAGCGCTGTCTGTCGATAGTTCAATCGAAGCGGATAATGAAGGTTCGACTGTCACATTGCTCGACCTTGTCGGAAGCCAAGAACGCGGCTACGAGTCGGTCGACCAACGCCTCATTCTCGAAAAAGCGTTCAGCGTGTTGAACGAACGGGAACAGGCGATTTTAGAATGTGCCTACTATAAAAACATGAGTCAAAAAGAGACGGGTGAGCTGCTCGGCATTTCCCAAATGCATGTATCACGCTTGCAGCGACGCGCGCTTGAGAAGTTGCGTGAAGCCATCAAAGTCCCGCTCAATGAAGTCTTTTCGAACGATGACTGAGGAGTCATCGTTTTTTTGTCGTCCTGGCGTGAGTTTGCTACACTTCAATATGAGAGAACAGAAAAGGAAGTGATTCGGTTGATCACAAAAATCGCGAAAGAACTGAACTTAAAAGCAAACCAAGTTGAGACGGTGAAGCAGCTGGCCGCAGACGGAGCGACGATCCCGTTCATGGCTCGTTATCGGAAAGAGATGACCGGTAACTTGGATGAAGTCGAAATCAAAGCGATTCTAGACGCTGTCCAATATGAAGAGAACTTACAAAAACGTAAGGCGGATGTGCTCGCGAAGCTAGAAGAGCTCGAAAAATCGACGCCGGAACTTGTACGGGCGATCGAAGCGGCGACATCGCTCCAACAAGTCGATGACATCTACTTACCGTATCGGCCGAAGCGCCGCACGAAAGCCGAACAAGGAAGAGAGAAAGGTCTCCAGCGACTCGCCGACTGGTATCGCGACGCATCGGCCTATTCATTGGAGGACGCACAGAAACTCGCCGGAGATGTCCCGCTCGATGAGGCGCTACCGTTCGTCCAAGCGATCATCGGCGAAGAATGGGGAGAAGAGGCGACCCTCCGGCAAACGCTCCGGACCCGAGTGCGCAAAGAAGCGCTCCTCCGCTCACGCAAGAAAAAGCAGGCCGAAGACGAGAAAGAGATTTTCGCCCAGTACTATGAGTACGAAGAGAAAGTCGCAGGCATCGTCCCGCACCGTGTGCTTGCGTTGAACCGGGGCGAACGCACGGATGTCCTCCAAGTGAAACTCGTGTTCGACGAGACTAGCTTTATGGACCAAGCGCTCCGTCGATTTGACCGGTTGCCGGCCGAGAAGCGAGAGTTGGTCGTGCATGCCGTGAAAGAAACGTATAAAAAGTCGGTCTTTCCGGCCATCGAACGAGAAATTCGCAGCGAATTGACCGAGACGGCGGAAGAGCAGGCGATCGACGTGTTCGCTAAAAACTTAAAACAACTGTACATGCAACCCCCGCTCCGTGAAGTCGTCGTCCTTGGGATTGACCCGGCTTACCGGACCGGATGCAAATGGGCCGTCGTCAATGAGATCGGGAAAGTCGAAGAAGTCGGTGTATTTTATCCGACGGCACCGAAACACGATGTCGCCGGTTCGGAGAAAGTGTTGTCGTCTCTCGTGAAACGTTATCCGATTTCGGTCATCGTCATCGGGAACGGGACGGCGTCACGGGAAACCGAACAGTTCGTCGCGAACTGGCTGAAGACGGCTGAGCGGGACATCGCCTATGCGATCGTCAACGAGGCCGGCGCAAGCGTGTACTCGGCTTCAGAAGTCGCCCGTACCGAGTTCCCGGAATTGAAGGTCGAGGAACGCTCGGCCGTTTCAATCGCGAGACGGATCCAAGATGCGATGGCAGAACTCGTCAAAGTCGACCCGCAATCGGTCGGTGTCGGGCAGTATCAGCACGATGTCAGCCAAAATAAATTAAAAAACTCTCTTGAGTTCGTCGTCGAGAGCGTCGTCAACATGGTCGGGGTCGATGTAAACCGTGCCTCGGAGTCACTTCTCATGTACGTGTCGGGCTTGAATAAGACGACGGCGAAAAACATCGTCGCATATCGGGATGAATTTGGTCGCTTTGACACGCGGAAAGAAATCAAGAAAGTCCCGCGGCTCGGTGCGAAAGCCTACGAGCAGGCGGCAGGCTTCTTGCGCATCACGAACGGGAGTGACGTGTTAGACCAGACAGAGATTCACCCGGAAAGCTATAAGCTGACACTGTCGCTTTTGAAAGAGCTTGGTGTCTCGAAACAAGCGGTCGGTACGGCTGAACTAAGAGACCGGTTAAAAGCCGTTGATGCGCGTCAGTTGAGTGAAAAGCTCGGAGCGGGGTTGCCGACCGTGGAAGATATTTTAAAGTCGCTCGCCAAACCGGGCCGTGACCCACGAGAAGACATTCAAAAGCCGCTTTTAAGAACCGACGTCATGGATCTTGATGATTTGAAAGTCGGGATGGAGTTCCAAGGGACGGTCCGAAACGTGATTGATTTTGGCGCTTTCGTAGATATCGGTGTGAAGCAAGACGGACTCGTCCATATCTCGAAGCTGTCGAATCGATACGTGAAACACCCACTCGACGTCGTGGCGGTAGGCGATATCGTCACCGTATGGATTGAGCAAGTCGACGTAAATCGGGGCCGAATCAGTTTGACGATGTTAGAACCGTCGCAACAATGAGCTGCATATAGAAGAAGAAAGTCGGGGTTGAGCAAAATGATTATATTTTGCTCAACTTTTTTTATGAAAAAGTGTTGACGGTCGTTTTGCCCCGTGCTATCTTATAGAAGTCGCCGAGAAACGGCACGCAAAATTAAAGCTTTTCTAAAAAAGTGATTGACACGTTCCTGGTTTGCGGTTACAATTTAAAGCGTTACTTCGATAAATTCAAGCAACGTTCCGCAATAGCTCAGTGGTAGAGCAACCGGCTGTTAACCGGTAGGTCGTAGGTTCAAATCCTACTTGCGGAGCCATTTTATTTTGGAGACGTACCCAAGAGGCTATAAGGGGCTCCCCTGCTAAGGGAGTAGGCTGGGAAACCGGTGCGAGGGTTCGAATCCCTCCGTCTCCGCCACTTACTTTTTAGAAATTATACATGGCCCGTTGGTCAAGCGGTTAAGACACCGCCCTTTCACGGCGGTAACACGGGTTCGAATCCCGTACGGGTCACCATCATATGGAGGATTAGCTCAGCTGGGAGAGCACCTGCCTTACAAGCAGGGGGTCGGCGGTTCGATCCCGTCATCCTCCACCATTTCAAATTTAAGCACGTATAACGGTCTTGTGGTGTAGGGGTTAACATGCCTGCCTGTCACGCAGGAGATCGCGGTTTCAAATCCCGTCAAGACCGCCATTTACGTTGGGCCGTAGCCAAGTGGTAAGGCATCGGATTTTGATTCCGACATGCGAAGGTTCGATCCCTTCCGGCCCAGCTTTTATTTGAGTCATTAGCTCAGTTGGTAGAGCATCTGACTTTTAATCAGAGGGTCGCAGGTTCGAGCCCTGCATGACTCACCATTTTTTATCCCTCGTAACACCTTATACGCTGCGGTCGTGGCGGAATCGGTAGACGCGCTAGGTTGAGGGCCTAGTGGTGGTTAACACCGTGGAGGTTCAAGTCCTCTCGACCGCACCAATATGCACCCTTAGCTCAGCTGGATAGAGCGTTAGACTACGAATCTAAAGGCCGGGAGTTCGAATCTCTCAGGGTGCACCATTTTTATTATGGGCCTATAGCTCAGCCGGTTAGAGCGCACGCCTGATAAGCGTGAGGACGGTGGTTCGAGTCCACTTAGGCCCACCATTTTAACTGACGAACTTTGAAAACTGAA
>NZ_JAFIFD010000039.1 GCF_020832205.1 Exiguobacterium sp.
TTCTTCTCGAGCTCATCCTGCACTTCAAACCCCGAATCGTTCAGTGCTTGGATGTCGTCTTTCACGGATTTTTTTGCTAACTTAGAAGTATCACCAATCGTAGATAAGTAGGCAAGCAGGTCCTCTAACGTCTTCGGATGATTGTCGTCCGTGTGGCGTTCAAAGAACCGTCTTACTTCGAGTAACCGCTCTCGGTTGTTCACGGTATGTTCCCCTTTCATTTCTGTCTATATAATATGTATAAAGAGACATTATCATGTTATTTCCATGAAATAAAGTTATTTTCCATTACATTTCGTTTAAGGAGGCAATCGTCGCTGTGAAACATTACGCCCACGTCAACGGCACAAAAATCGAATACATCGACCGCGGTCACGGTCCGGTCGTCGTCTTGATTCATGGTACCCAATCATCGAGCCTAGAACCGTACCATGTGGACCGGCTCGTCTTGTCCGGTTTCCGGGTCATTGTCCCGTCCCGGCCAGGTTACGGTGAGACTCCGTACTCATTTTCAGCGACGCCGCAAGCGTTCGCCGAGAACTTGCGACAGCTCATGCATATCATGAACATCGACTCTTATCATGTGTACGGCATCTCGGCCGGTGGTCCGACATCGATTGAGCTCGCGTCACGAAATAACGCAGCGCTCAGCCTCACGCTCGCCGCCGCCGTGACGAGCGAGGTCGATTTCCCGTACCGTCGCTACATCAGTCGAAACATCGCCCAACCTCCATTCATTGCCGCACAGTTCGCGATGAAACAGTTCGTGTTCCGAGCGATTCAAAAACAGCCATTCGAGGCGACGGCTCGGATGATTCAGTCGACGAGCCTCCTCGCGTTAGATGCGATTCGGGATGAAGTGACGCCGTACGACATCTTCTTATTGAAACGTGTCGCCAGTCAGATGGCGTTCGGGCTCGGGGCGCAGTTTGACCTGCGTCAACGTGTCCCGGACGAGGCGTTGCTCGGGGTGACGTGCCCGACGTATATCGTCCATTCAAAAAATGATAAGGCCGTACCCGTGCGACACGCCCATCACGCTAAACGGCTCATCCCGCACGCACAGCTCACGATTTTGAACAGTCCGGGTCACTTGATTTGGATCGGTCGACAAGCCCGAAAGAGCGAGCAACAAATCGAGCGTTTCATCCGTTTTAATTCGTAAGGCACCTGTTCAGGTGTCTTTTTTAGTCTGTTTCGAGTAATTCGATCAGTCGATTTGTCACGTCTACCGGAATGAGGTAAGCCGTGTCTGTATCGTCCGCATCGTAAAGGCTGCTCTCACCGTTCAGTTCATTGAGCCAGAGGTAATAGCGGTCAGTCTCCTCATCTTCGAAGCGGACCTCGAGATCGTATTCCGGTCCGACCACATTGGCGATCCCTGGGATTTTCTCTGCCTCACGAAGCATATCTTCGAATACTTGAATCGCTTCCGGTTCGTCGAACGTGCTGACGTCACCATCTTGGAAGCGACCAAACCCATCCGATTCTGAGACGGTCACCGCTTCAATCCCGTCCGTCCGGAAGTCGTTCGAGCCACAACTAGTCAACGCGAATGCCATGATTGTGATCACCCCGAATTGCCTCATTAATCGCTTCAACAACCATCACCTTGTTTTAGATGTTCACTCACGCTCGAGCAGTCGAATCAACTCGTCTGTCACGTCTGCTGGGACGAGATACACCGTATTCGTATCGGTCACATCCATCATGCTCGTCGGCATGCCTAGGTCGCCGAGCCAGACGTAATAGCGGTCCACCGTCTCACCTTGATAATGGACTTCCACATCATACTCAGGCGTCGCCATATTCACGATTCCCGGTTGCTGTTCAGCATTCCGAATCATGTCCGCGAACACTTTGACGTCTTCGAGCTCGTTATACGTGAGGACATCTCGTTCTTGGAACCGACCAAAGTCGACCGACTCGGCAATCTTCACTTCTGTGACATCTTCAGCGACGAGCTCGTTCGTGTCATATCCCCCAAGTAAGCCGGCTGTCAATGCAGCTATACCCGTCATCCATTTGTCCCGACGTTTCATCTGACTCCACCTCCATATATTGTCGTCTTTCTTTACGAGTGATAGGTGTGATTGGTTTCATCGTTAACGTCTAACATAAAAAGCTTACTTGAAGCGCTCAGTCATCGACTCCTAGCGTCACAATCAAACGATCCGTGACGTCAGAAGCCACTTTATAGAAGATGTGCGTCTCGGTGACGTTCATGAAGACGCTCGGTGTCCCTCTTCGACCGAGCCAAAGTAGATAGCGTTCTGTCACGTCATCTTTATAACGGATTTCAAGATCAAAATCCGGTTCACGCTGAACTGTCGTGTCCATCAACTCGTCCGCGTTGCGAAGCATATCCGCGAACACCTTGATGTCCTGCAGTCGATTGTATTCGACGAGGAACTGCTCGTTGAATCGGGCCCCTCCCACCGATTCAGCGACTTTCACATGATTCATCTCTTCAGCTTCAACTGCCTTGAATCGTTCTCTGCCATACCCATACGGTAGCGTGATTTTTCTCACTTCATTAATGAAATTCAACAGTCTGCCCATCATATTCGGCCTCCTATCTGTCTAATCATTTTACATACGCAAAACGTGCACAGAACGTTTCATTAATATCACGTTAAGCTTTTGACTTCTGCTTCTCCTTAGCCCGTTCTAAAAAGATTGGTAGCACGTTTAATCCGATTGAACTCATCGTCAGCACCCATAGCGCACGCTCCATGCCTGGAACAACGTCCGCTAAAGCCGCCCAGTCTTCCGCTTCGACCCACATCGCAATCAAACTATATTCAGCGCATAGCGTGAGTGCCGTCAGCGACAACGCAATTGCCATCGCCAGTTTGTAGTCTTTCCCAGTGCTGAACGTATACAAGTTGAATAATGTCGCCCCAATAGCGAGTAATCCAAATATAATCCACATCAGAGTATCACTCTCCATTTTTTATGTAATCAATTACCTATTTTTACAGTATCATAAGCAAAACGTGAAATCGTTACATTTTGGAACAACAAAAAAGCCGGGCCGAAGCCCAGCTTTTCCTTATTCATACATCCAACCAGTCAACGTCGCGGTGCCACCCTCATAGCGTAGCCCTTTGTCGAGCTCACTCGGGAACACCCGGAGCGTGGCGACCGCCTCACCGTCATTGACGAAGCATTCGACGCTCGACGAGTCGACGAAGAGGTGGAGCGCATTGACGTCCATCACTTTCGTCCGCGTCGTCCCGAACTCAGTTGCGAACGGCTCACCGGCGTTCGTCCGGTCGATCGTCAACGCACGAGACGCGGCGTCATAACGGATGACGAGCGACTCGTCCTCGACTTGAAGCAGTTCAAGCGTGAAATCTGACCCGTCTGTTGTCAGCTCGAGCTCGTAGCGGTCCGGTGTCTTGGCCGTGAGCGATGTTCCGCTGGCGTTGATGAATTCACGTTGGCGAAGTTTCGCCATCGCCTTCACCGGACGTTGTTTAAGCTCCCCGTTTTCAATCGACAGTTCGCGTGGCAACGTCAACGCATGCGCCCATCCGAACCGGTCCGTCGGGTATTCGATCTCCGGCAATCCCATCCAGCCGACGAGCACGCGACGTCCGTCATGTTCTGTCGTCTGTGGGGCATAGAAGTCAAACCCGAAATCGAGCTCTTCAAACGCGCCGTGTGTGAACGTCAACGTCTCCACATCAAGCTTCCCGATCAAGTAGCCGGACTGATAGATGTTGTGATAGCGATGGCCGTCCGGCTCGATGCCTTGCGGCGAGAAGACGAGGACGTGCTGTCCGTTCAGTTCAAACACATCCGGACACTCCCACATGTAACCGAACGGGTCGAGGCCCGTCTTCACTTCACCGAGGAACGTCCAATCGTTCAAGTCGCTAGAACGATACAAGACGACACATCCGGTCTCATTCTCACGCTGAGCCCCGACGATCGCATAGTAAAAGCCGTTCTCTAGCCATACTTTCGGGTCACGGAAGTGTTCCGTGTATCCGGCCGGCACGTCCGGAATGGCGACGTTTCGTCGTTCGATCTTCCCGTCACGCAGCACACCGATTAATTGCGAGGCGTGACGCGTCCAGTCGTCCGTCCGGTGGTTACCCGTATACATGACGTGGAGCTCACCGTCAGCGACAAAGCCACTGCCTGAATAAGCACCATGCGAATCTTCGGTCGTCTCCGGGACTAACGCCACCCCGCGATCGGTCCACGTGACGAGGTCCGTCGATGTGACGTGATACCAATGTTTCAGACCGTGTACCGGTCCGAGCGGGAACCACTGATAGAACATGTGGTATTCCCCGTTAAAGTACGTAAAACCGTTCGGGTCATTGAGGAGGCCCGTCGGCGGTTGGATATGATATCCGAACCGCCACGGTGAGGCCGCCGTCTTCGCGCGGAGTGTCTCCATGTCGAGGGCACTCACGTCACGCAGCGAACGATAACGTTCCGCCTTCGTCCAAGTCATTCAAATCACTCCTTATTATTATGCGGCTTGTTTGACCGCGTCTTTTTTCGCCTGGCGCTTCGCAAGAACGAACGTCAAGCTGAAGGCGATAGCGAACGAGATCGCCATGCCGATGATATACGATACGATCGATGTCGGTGCAATCGAGATAATCCCTGGCAGACCGGCCGCACCAAGTGCGACAGCGAGGACTTCGCGACCGACGATGAATGCCGAGGCGATCCCTGAACCGATGATGGCCGCGATGAACGGATACCGAAGTTTCAAGTTGACCCCGAACATAGCTGGCTCGGTGATCCCTAGTAGCGCCGAGATACCTGACGCTGAAGCGACACCTTTCATTTTCTTCTCACGTGTCAAGAAGAAGACAGCGAGTGTGGCCGCACCTTGGGCGACGTTTGACATCGCTGCGATCGGGAAGATGAATGAACCGCCCGTACGTGCGATATCGGCGAGAAGTTGCGTCTCGATGGCGATGAAGCTGTGGTGCATCCCTGTGATGACGATCGGTGCGTACAAGAGACCCATAACGAGACCACCGAAGAAGCCGAGTGAGTCGTACGTCCAAACGAGACCATCGATGATCAAGTTACCTGCTTCACGTGTGATCGGTCCGACGAAAGCGAACGTGACGAACGCCGTGATGAGGAGCGAGAGAAGCGGCGTGAGCAAGATGTCGAGTGAGGCCGGCATGAACTTACGGATATTGATTTCAAGTTTTGACAAAATATAAGCCGATACGAGTACTGGTAACACTTGTCCTTGGTAACCGAGCTTCTCGATTTCAAATCCGAGGATATTCCAGACCGGGATGTCGCCGACCGTCGCTTGCGCGTAGGCATTGACAAGATCCGGGTGAACCATGATCATCCCGAGCGCGGCACCGAGATACGGGTTGCCCCCGAACCGTTTGGCCGCGGAGAATCCGATCAGGACGGGCAGGAAGACGAAGGCGGCGTTCGCGAACGTATTGATCATTGCGGCGAGGTCAGCGATACCTGGATACTGGTCGATGAGTGAGCTGCCGTCAAAGAACAAATCAGGCGCCGTGAGCAAGTTGTTGATCCCCATTAAGAGACCACCGGCGACGATGGCCGGGATAATTGGTACGAAAATATCAGATAACATCTTCACGAACTGTTGGAGCGGGTTACCTTTTTTCGCGCCTGCCGATTTAACATCACTTGTCGACATGTCGCCGAGCCCTGTCAATTGGGCGAACTCGGCATAAATTTTATTGACTGTGCCTGTACCGATGATGATTTGATACTGTCCACCCGTCGAGAACGTCCCTTTGACGACGTCGAGCGCGTCAAGTTTCTTCTCGTCGACTTTTGACTCGTCGTTCAAGACGAGTCGGAGCCGGGTCGCGCAATGCGCAGCGGCGGCGACGTTGTCTTTTCCGCCGAGCGCCTCTAAAATCGCTTCTGCTTCTTGTTTGTAGTTCATTCTGGTTTCCCTCCTAGCACGTTTTCAACTCGTTGTTGTGATGGTATGGCTGGAATCGCGCCGTAAGCGGTGCACGTCAAGGCGCCGGTCACGTTCGCATATTCGATATCCTTCTGTAAACGCGTATCATCGACGCCGAGCGTGGCGAGACGGTACAAGTACGCTCCAACGAACGCGTCACCGGCACCTGTCGAGTCAACACTTTCAATTTTGACCGACGGGATGATTTCACTTCCTTCGCTTGTCGCAATGAGCGTCCCGCGTGAGCCGAGCGTGATCGCGACACGCTTCGCGCCGAGTCGTAAGAGCTGTTCGACGGCATCGTCCAGTGAATCGGCTCCCGTCAACAAGTGCGCCTCTTCCTCACTCAACTTGACAAAATCCGCCTCCGCGATGAAGTGGAGTGAATCTTGCTTGAACGCGTCGAGATTTGTCACGAGAGCGTCCCGGTAGTTCGGGTCAAACGAGACGAACAGCCCGTCGCGTTTGGCGAATTGTAGCAACTTGAAGTATGCGTTTTTCAACTCACCGTCAAGGAGCGCCGTTGCCGACCCGAAGTGCACGATGTCTCCCGGCTTGAACGCTGACAAGTCAATCGACTCGAACGCGTAATCGCCGTCGCTCCCGCGGCGGAATGTGAAGTCACGTTCTCCGTCCGCTTGAATGGAAACGAACGCGAACGTCGTGTCGCCTGCCTCGACGAGGTTGTCGATCCCAACCCCGTTCGCAGTTAATGTCTCTTTCAAGAATTGTCCGAACGGATCCGCCCCGACTTGTCCGAGGAAGCTCGATTCGCCTCCATGTTTACTGACGACGGCCGCCACGTTCGCCGGAGCACCTCCCGCTTTTTTCACGAATGTCGTTCCGTTGACAAGGTCGCTCGATGCGTCTTCGCAAACCCAGTCGATCAATAGTTCACCAATGCAATGTACGGTGTTCATCCGTCCACCTCCATGTCTCAATGTATTGCTTCGTACCACTTATCGAACCGGTTCCAAAAACGAATAAAAAATGTTGCGGAACCGGTTCCGCAACACAAATGTAATCGATTTAATTTAAAATGTCAACGCTTTCTCGCAGTTTTAATTCAAAAGTTGTGAACGTTTTCATCGGGATGACATCAGCTGTTAACAACTGGAGAATCATGTCAGCCGCTTTCGCTCCAGTCCTTCGATATGGAAGGTGTACCGTCGTGAGTGATGGATGCAATACTTCTGTGAAGTCATAACCGCCGAACCCACTCACCGAGACGTCGGTCGGTACCGTCTTCCCGCCGTTCGCCAGCCCTTTCAACACCCCTAACGCGATGTTGTCGGTCGCACAGACGATGAGCGTCGACGATGCTTCGCGGGCAATCTGTTCACCGACCGGAATCGCATCCTCGATTTTGAACGTCGTCGTATACGTCTTGACGTTCGCGCCTGCTTCCTGAAAGGCGCGCAAAAAACCATCTCGTCTCGCTTGTCCGACGGCGATATCATATTCTTCGACCCCGACGTAGAGCACGTCCCGATGCCCCCAGTCCATAAACTGTCTGCCGAGAGCATAAGCCGCATCAAAATCGGGATAGATGAGGCTATGCACGTTCTTGTGTTCTTGTCCGATCAACAGGACGGGGATTTGAATATCTTGAATCGCCTGCAAATGACGCGGCGTGACCGTCGTCCCGAGCCAGATGATGCCGGCGACTTTTTGTTTCGCCAAGTTGTACAGCTGTTCAATCTCTCGCTCAGTCTGTTGGGCCGTGTTCACGACGAGCATTTGATAACCTCGTTCAGTTAAATGTTCATCGATGCCCATCATCGTCCGCGAGGCGGCGTATGAATCGAGTCGGGGCACGATGACGCCGATCATCTTCGTTTGTTTTGATTTCAAGCTTTGCGCGAATTGATTCGGTTCATAGTTCGTCTCTTCGATGACCCGTTCAATTTTGTCCCTTGTCGCCTGACCGACCGATCCCCCGTTCAAATAGCGGGAGACGGTGCTCTTGGCGACGCCGGCTAGCTTGGCGATGTCATTGATTGTCACTTGTCTCATCCGAAAACCTCCATACGAAAAAACTGACGCGCTAGACGCCGTCAGTTCAGTGGTTCACTACGTATCGTTTTTTAAAGTTTAAATAAAAGAGTCCGTTCCGTTTCTCGAAGCCGTTCTTCTCGAGCACACGGCGCATCGCTTCTTGGTGCGGGCTCGTCGGCGGAATGCCGGCACGAACCGTATGACCTGCTTTTAAGTCCGACTGTTCGAGCGCGAGGCGTAACCCTTCCGTCGCATACCCGTTGTCTTTATACGGGTCGAACACCATCAAATCAAGTTGATAGACGCGAGCGAGCTTGAGAAGAAGCACTTTACCGACGATTTTCCCGTCGACGAGAAGATCATAATAAAAATCCTCCCCGTAACTATGTTCATCGGCCGAATACACGTGCTCGGTTCCCATCTCGACGAAGATGCCTTTCAACTCTTCAGCTGAAATGCCGTACGAGCTTTCCCCGTATTTTTGAAAATGTTCATATTCGATCTCATCAATCTGACGAATAGGTTGACGCACGATTTCCATCCCGTGCCCTCCTTAACAGTTAGTCCAAAGTCTTTCCACACTCATTATATACGAAGCGCGGTGTGTAGCGCAAAAGATAACCGAAACTCAAACCGGTTCGATATGGATGTGAACCGAATCGACAGCGTGATGGGCATCGAGTTTCCGCTCGATCTCGTCACATAACTCATGTGCTTCCTCGACCGTCAAATCCCCGTCGACCGCGATCGTCACGTCGAGCATGACGTGGTTACCGAGATGGCGTCCTTTAATTTCCCGTACCTCTTTGACCGTTTCGAACTCATCAATCGTTTGTTCATAGGCGCGGACGAGGTCCGGTGAAAAACCGTCTGATAATTGGTGCGTCGCATCCAAAAAGATTTGAATCGCCGTCCGGATGATCATCCCGGCGATTAAGACGGCAAGTACCGTATCCATCCACGGTAATTTAAAGTAAGCGAACAGTACCCCGAGAGTCGCCCCAATCGAGATCATCGCGTCCGCGAGATTGTCTTTCGCCGCCGCTTTCAATGCTAACGATCGTGTCTTTTTCGCCAAGTTCGAATTGTACGCGTACACGCCGAACATGACGAGCGCACTCCCGAAGGCGACGAGTGCCGCGAGCGGGTTCGGTTCCACGTACTCGCCGCCGATCAGGTTGGCCAAACTGTTCAACAAGACGAATACCCCGACGGCGACCATGATGAGCGAGGCCACGAGTGCGGCGAGCGTCTCCATCTTGGCATGACCGTACTTGTGTTCGGCGTCCCGGGGCAACGCGGCGATCCGGATGCCGATATACACCGCGATCGAAGCGATGATGTCGGTCGTATTGTTGAAACCGTCGGCAAGGACGGCCTCTGAATGATAGATGTATCCGAAGACGACTTTTAAAACAGATAAGATCAAATACGTCGTAATGGATAAAATCGCGCCTTTCAGCGCTTTTGGTGGATGATTCGTCGAATCCATCCGACCACCTCCCTTTTTAGCCTCGTTAGTATACCAGGTCGACTTCGAGTGGGTATAGAGAAACAGTGTTTGCCACAACCAAAATAAATGGAATTTATTCCCGGTAGTTTCGTCTTACGAAAAATATGGTAAAGTAAACAAGAAGAGACCCTTGTGGTTAACCCGTAAAAAGAGGTGAAACGTATGTTCACAGAACGCGATGGTATTAAATTACGTTTGGAACAAATTGACAGATTGTTATCAGATTTGAATCGAGAAGCCAAACAGTTGATGGCCCGGCTACGAGAGCTCGACGCAAGCGGTGAGAACCCGCAAGAAGTCTCGCTCAAGCCCGAAGACCGCGACACGTTGAAGTCGTCGATTGACGAGACGCTCGAAGCGCTTCAAAGCCGCTCGAAGCGCCCGATCAACCCGAACGATGAAAAGAAGAAAGAACTCGCCACGCATAAGGCGCTCATCGATGAGTTGTCGGATTTACTCAGCAAGAAAAAGTGAGGCGCCTGATGCGTCTCACTTTTTAAGTTAGGAGATCACTCATGTATATTGTCACGACTTGTCTGCGCCCGACCGAGGCCGTTTTGGAGCGGGCGAAAGCGCATGCGTCAGAACACGGCGTCCGGCTCGTGGACAGACGCAAGCATTCCATTGAAACGTTGATGGCACGGCATCAATCCGGCGTCCTCGTCTTCGACAAACGCCGCGTCGAGTATACGCCGCTCGGCACGAGCGAACCGTTTTTCTTTCATCCGTCGAGCTCCGTTTTTCGCGTCAAGCAGTTGCTGCGCGGTGGCCACGACCCACTCGTCGATATCGCCGGGCTTCAGTCAGGTGACCGTGTCCTCGACTGTACGCTCGGTCTCGGCTCAGACTCGATCGTCATGAGCCACGCTGTCGGAAAAGGCGGGCGTGTCACCGGCATTGAGAGCGAGTTTGTGACGGCGATGCTCGTCCGTGAAGGACTGGCCGTCTGGATAGAAAAAGAAGAGGCGATCAATCAGGCGATGCGCCGAATCGACGTCGTTCACGAAGATGCGCTCCTTTATTTGAAATCATGTGCAACTGATTCGTTTGATGTCGTCTACTTTGATCCGATGTTTGAAAAAACGATTTCAGAATCGGTTCACTTGAACCCGTTACGGTCGCTCGCTAACGATGCCCCTCTCTCTGAAGAACTGATGAGAGAGGCGCATCGCGTCGCTAAAAAACGAATTGTCCTAAAAGCCCACTTTGAGAGTGAGGCGTTTGAACAGTTCGGTTTTACACGGATTTTACGGAAAACATCTAAACTGCATTATGGATATATCGACAAAGAGACCGACTCCCTTTAGGGCATTCTACCTAAATGGGACAATAGTCTCTTTTTTACGTTTCCCTTTTTCTGAATATTGACATTAATCTGACACAAGTCTAACGTTTACTCTAAGCTCACACATTTTCCCATTATTTTCACAGGAGGTAAGTGCAAATGAAAAATCGTTCCATTCGCCGTACGACACTCGCGGCCGTCCTGACGTCAGCGATGACCGTCAGTGCGATTCCGGTCGCAGCAGGCCCGACTAGCGTCGCCCCGTCACTTCCGACGGCAAGCGAGCACGCTCCGTTCGACCATCACATCATCGACGAGGATCGTCTCGCCAAAGCGCTTGAGAAGCGCGGCGTCATCAAAAAGGGCTTATCGGCCACTGAACGTATGAAAGCGGTCGAGGCGTATATCGCCAAGAAGCAAGGCGAAGCGCAAGATCCACATAAACACGATTTAAACGACAAAGCGGCCGCAGCAAAAGAGAAGATACATAACCAGTTCGAGAAAGAGTCGAACCGTCTCCTCGATAAAGCGAAAAAAGGTCAAGCGAACTATCGTAAAGGCAAGCCGAACGGTCAAGTGAAAGTCGACCCGGCCAAACAAGCCGGCTATAACGGCGCCGTTCGAGAAGACAAAGTGCTCGTCCTTCTCGTCGAGTACAGCGATTTCAAACATAACAACGTCGTTCAAGAAGAAGGTTACCTATACAGCGACAACTTCAGCAAAGAACATTATGAACAGTACATGTTCGGCGACGAGTCGTTCGAACTGTTCAACGGCGACAAAGTCCAGACGTTCAAACAGTATTATGAAGAACAGTCCGGCGGCAGTTATACCGTCGATGGGACCGTCTCAGATTGGCTGACCGTTCCAGGTACGGCGAAAGATTACGGTGCCGACCGTGCAACGGGTGGACACGATAACGCTGGTCCGGGTCCGCGCCAGCTCGTCAAAGACGCGTTGAACGCGGCTGTGGCGAACGGGATGAACCTTGCCGAATTCGACGAGTATGATTTATATGACTTAGACGGTGACGGGAACTTCAACGAGCCGGATGGCTTGGTCGATCACTTGATGATCATCCACGCCGGGACAGGCCAAGAAGCTGGCGGCGGCGTCCTCGGAGACGATGCGGTCTGGTCACACCGTTGGGTCGTCGGCAACAGCCCGTACCGCATTGCCGGAACGGAAGCCGCTGTCCCTTACTGGGGCGGTCAAGTCGCAGCGTTTGACTACACGATTCAACCGGAAGACGGTGCCGTCGGCGTGTTCGCCCACGAATACGGTCATGATCTCGGTTTGCCAGATGAGTATGACACGCAATACACAGGACAAGGAGAGCCTGTTCAATCATGGTCGATCATGAGCGGCGGCAGTTGGGCCGGAAAAGTGGCCGGTACTGAGCCGACGAGCTTCTCGCCACAAAACAAAGAGTACTTCCAAAAGTTGATGGGCGGCAACTGGGCCAACATCACGGAAGTCGACCTGGAAGACATCAACGCACAAGGTTTCGTCTCACAACTCGACCAATCGGTGACGAAATCAAATAATCCTGGCCTTGTGAAAATCAACTTGCCGGATAAAAAAGTCAAAGGCATCGAACCGAAGTTCGGGAAGTACTACTACTACTCGACAAAAGGCGATAACTTGCACACCGAACTCGCCATCCCGAGCGTGAAACTCGGCGCTGATGGACAACTCGCTTTCGACACACGTTTTGAAATCGAATACGACTATGACTACTTGTATGTCAAAGCACTTAGCGGTGGCAAAGAAGTCGTCCTCGACGTATACGGTGACGACGATACAGGAAACGACGCCGAATCGACGAACGGAGAATGGGTCCGTAAATCGTATGACTTGTCTCAATTCGCTGGACAAGACGTCTCGATCGTGTTTGAATACGTGACGGACGGCGGTCTCGCCCTTGAAGGGTTCGCTCTCGACAACGTCTCGATCACGTCAGACGGCGCGACATTGTTCTCTGACGACGCGGAAGGCGCGGAAGCGGTCAAATTGAACGGTTTCGTCAAGTCGGACGGTTGGGATGAGAAACCACATTACTACTATTTAGAGTGGCGCAACCATGCCGGCGCTGACACAGGCCTCTTGAACGGCCGCGGCGTCAAATACAACACAGGTCTTGTCGTCTGGTACGGGGACGATTCGTTCTCAGACAACTGGGTCGGTATCCACCCTGGTGAAGGCTTTATCGGTGTCGTCGACTCTCACCCTGAGGCATTGATTGGGAAGTTGAACGGCAAAGACACGGTCGCAGGCAGCACGCGTTACCAAATCGCGGACGCGGCGTTCAGCCTCGACAACACGTTCCCATGGTATATCAATTCACCAAGCCGTGGCATCTACGACTACAAAGCACAACCTGGCGTGAAGCAATTCAATGACGCCAACACGTACATCAACTCGCTGATCCCGGATGCAGGTAAGAAATTACCTAAATACGGTCTCGTCGTCGACGTCGTCGGCGAAGCGAAAGACAACTCGGCCGGTGCCGTTTGGATTCGTAAACAATAAGTGATTGGACCCCGCGCTCCTTCGAGTGCGGGGTCTTATTATTCTAAAAAAGCTTGAAATTGTCGAACGAACTGTGTAACATAATATGTGTAACGCCTCTGTAGGTTAGTGGCAGACCTCAGCAATGGTAATGCTGCAGCACGAGTTCGATTCTCGTCGGAGGCATCAAATATACCGCTCAACCAAGCGGTTCATGGCACTTCCTGTATCTTGCAGGAAGTGCTTTTTGTTTGTCCATGCACTGTTTTTGCCCAGGAGCTGTTTGTCGAACGAGTCCAATCGATGTCAAATGAATCAGATATCAATGACGGAGTGCTCATCCATCAATACCGTAAAGATCGGCCGCCTGTTTCGGGAGCGACACCGTTATTTGCGTATACGTGACCTCTTTGTAATGGGATGTCACGTATTGAATTGTAGCCATGAATGTAACTTTGATAGACGACAAAAAACGCCCCGAAGGACGCTCATTTGCTCATTACTAGTCATTTAATTTGTTTTCTTTAGCTTGATAGCTTTCATTAGGTGATAAAAAGAATACGATAGACAATACAAAAAGCACTACTGGAAATGTCACTAAAGAAATATCAAATTTAACAGAACTAATGGCATATTCTCCATACAAATAAATTGTCATCCATAAAGAGCAACACAATAAAATTACTGCCGATATAACTTTCATCCTTCTCCCACCTTTCCATATAAATTATAACTCATAATTTAAGCGACTTTTGATTCATTCCTAAAATATACAATATTGTTATTATAACAACTAAATAAGAAAACATAGGCGTTTATAATTACAAAAATAATCTTTATTTAACAAATATGGGTATATGTAGTGTAGATGCTACAATACACGTGATGAAACGAAAGGAGTGATAATAGTGTTAGATATTTTATTCCTGCTGTCGGGTACTGCGTTAGCTATTTCTTTTCTTCTCCACTCTGCGACAAAAGGTGAGATTAAAAAGGATAATGAGTTGCAGCGCGTTCCTACGAAGAAAATGCTCAAAATGAGAAAAGTGACTGGACAAATGATGGGTGTGTCCGGAGCAATTTTATTTTTTGCATTTGCAATTAACCTTTCTTCGCCGGCTCAGGATATCGGCACGTCTGAAGCTACGACTGTTGAAGCAACCGAGACCGAGTCAGATCATCAAGAAGAACAAGCGAAGCTAGGGCCCTACTCCGTAGCGGCAATTCCAAATAACGTCCCTCCTTCTTACATTATGCAATACAAGGAACTTGCGGACATCATCTCTCGAGCAGACGCCACTCTAAGATTGATCAAGAATACGATTAATAAATGCGAAGCCCCCTGCCCGAAGCCATTATCTGAAATCGAGCAACAGTTCCTTTTACTAAGTGATGTTATTGATAAAACACGTAATGAATTGTTTCGAGGTTCCGAAATAGCGCGTGTAATGGCTGAGGAGAATCCTCAAGGCCTTGATGCATTGAAGCTTTATGAGCTACAACAAGATTTGATTTCTACCGAATACTCCCTTGAAACAATGCAACTAGCTGACTCTTGGGAGTCTTGGGAAGAACCAATTGAATATGCAGAGAGTACACGAACAAAACGCTTATATAAAATTAAGTTAGGAGAAACTGTCTTACCTATAGAAAGCACGTCAACAAGTAAGGCGTCAGAAGAAAAAGAAACTTCTGATCAAGATTTTGAGATAAGCGAAAACGGTAACATTTTCGTTGGAAAACCTTTCAATCATCAACAGCTATATGAGCTCAATGTCAGTAATGAAATTACGGTTGACTCCGCTATCGATATGACATATGAGATGATTGGAAATATATATGTATGCGCAAAATTGTGTAAAGACTATCCTGTAAGTGATGTGCAACTTAATCTTTCATTCATTAAAGAAGATACTCTGAACATTATTGAATCATTGAAAACAATGTCTGACTTAATGTATATTTTATCCGATTCAAATACACCTAATATAGACCCTAAAGAGGCCATCCGAATTGCTGAACAACTTTCAATCGCTGAAGAAAGAATGAATATATTGCTTACAAAAAACGATTGGGCTAACTGGGACGAACCCGGAAACTATGCTCACGATTTGATTTCTTATCTCGAAACCTTGAGAGGGAATCTCGCTTTCTAAAATGCTAAATTTGTGCACAGCATTGTGCACACTTACCGCCCATGCACAGGCGAAATCACAGTTTTTATCACCAAATTCTTACAGATTCTCAGACCCTACATCCGATTCAACGCGATTTCATGACGTTTCACATTCCCACGAAAAACCAAAATAGAAATGGTAATGTTGCAGCACGAGTTCGATTCTCGTCGGAGGCATCAAACATACCGCTCATTAAAGCGGTTTAAAGCACTTCCTGTTTATGACAGGAGGTGCTTTCTTTTTTCCCGTTCCCACTTTCATGATTTTCGTGTCGTGGCGAAGTTTTTTCGAATCAATTTCAATTTGTCGAACGATTCCAAACGATGTTTGATGAATCAGGTAGCATTGATGTACTTTTTATAAATCAATGTCGCATCTTGTATTGTTTCGATGAGTGTTATAAGGGGTGGCTCTCACGGCGTTCATCCGACGGCGCCGTAGACTCCTTAGGGATCAGCGAGCAGATGGAGACACAGCAGCGACAGCGTCGCGATGCGGCTCCTTGCTCGCCCCTAGGAAAGCGGAGGCGCCATGTGGATGAGCAAAAACATTCAATTAGTCAAAAATCTGAAGCAATCGTCTTTTGAACGGTCGCTTTTTGTGTTGTCTTGACAAGCATTCGTGACGTATATAAACTTGAAAAGTTAAAAGTACTTATTTGATTCGGAAGGAGCAACATCCCAATGCTTAATGAATGGTTATGGATTCCTTCTGCCTTGCTCACTCTCGGCCTCCTCGTCCTCAGCTACAAGTTGTTCGGACGTGTCGGACTGTTTGCCTGGATCGCGATGGCGTCAGTCGTCGCCAACATCCAAGTGACGCAGCAGATTGTAATCGGCGGTTTCATCTTCACACTCGGGAATATCGTTTACGGTTCCCTTTATTTAGCGACAGACATCTTGAACGAGAAATACGGCCGTCATACGGCACGTAAAGGCGTTTGGCTCGGTTTCTTCATCTTGATCGTCTCGACGGTGCTCATGCAGTTCGCTCTCCTTTACGAACCGTTTGAAGAAGCGCTGTTCATGCATGAAAGTTTCGAGGCGTTGTTCTCGATGCTCCCGCTCATCACGCTCGGTAGTCTCGCGGCCTATCTCGTCTCGCAACTGTTTGACGTCTTCATCTACTCAAAAATTCGGGCGAAGACCGGCGAGAAGAAGCTATGGCTCCGTACGACCGGCTCGACCGTCGTGTCCCAGTTCATCGATACGCTCACGTTCTGTACGATCGCCTTCTGGGGCATGGAATGGGACATTTGGTGGAATATCTTCGTTACGACTTACGTCGCGAAATTCGTCATCGCATGGATGGCGACACCGTTCATGTATTATGCGAAACGGACAGAACCACAAAACGACGAAGCAGAAAAAGCAGCATAATAAATACCGCAGCCAAATTCGGCTGCGGTATTTATTTAGCCTTGATATGCAGACGAACGGCATACGGTCTCGCATCTTCGAGCGACGACGTCTCGCGACAAACGGTGAGCGCCATGTACGCGTCAATCGCCAACGCTTCGATGGCCTCTTCTGTCGCTTCGACTTCTAGTATGGTGTAGGGCGGCAACTGTTCGAGCTTGATCCACTGCCCGTGTAAGTTCTTCGCATAAATGATCGGTTCGTCGATCGAATAGCGTCGGAGTAAGTCTTTGACGTTCATGTGGTCCCCCTCCTTCACCAACACATCCTGTGTACTCCCATTATAGAAAGCGCTTCCGTTTCTGTAAACCGCGTCCGGATCACTTTACGGGGATTCCCGCTTCACTTTCCTTAAAATCGAACCGATAATGCTAGTAGAGAAATGAGGTGAACCGATGCGTTATCGACGCCAAGAGACATTCCGTTACATCTTACCGAACCCTCGATTTGTTCCGTATCGCCTCGTTTGGGAAGACAAAGAACTTCATGATGGAGAAGGCATGCTGTTGAACATTAGCGCCCACGGCTTGAAGCTGCGATGCGATTATTTATTTCCTTTGTCCGATGGTTTGAAAGTAAAAGTCGTTCTCGAACTCGTGCCGATGTTGCAAGCGATCGAAGTGACCGGGCACGTCCGGCATCGCAGTCAAATGGGCAGCATGTACGACTACGGTATTTTACTTGAAACGACCTCTGACGAGACACAACAGCTCGTCACGATGATCAAATCATACGCCCGCGAGAATAAATGAGAACGTGTCCCCGGACACTTTCTCATTTTTCGTTATCCGAAAACAGGGTATACTAGTTGAAACAGAACTTGACGTGAGGTGTCGGCATGACTAGAAAATTTTTATTGATCCCTTGGGCCGTTGCTATCGCCATCGCGCTCCTCGGTCCGAACGAACCCTTCTCGAGCCGCTTTCTGCTCGATTTTTTAACGTATAACACGGAAGCGTACGAAGGCTACTCTTTGTCTTTGTTCAGCATCCTGGGCGTGTATCCCCTCGCCTTGTTCCCGCTGTTATGGTCTGAAGTGAACCAGCTGCGACCGAATCCGCTCTTGCCCGCTGCGACCGGGTTCGTCGTCGGCGGATTTATCATCGCACCTTACTTGGCGTTCGCCCGCCAAGCCCCTTATCCGACGCCAATCAAACCGTTGCCGACGCGACTGCTCGGTGTCGCCTTGCTCCTCGTCACGATCGGTCTCTTCATTGCGGCCGCAACGACAGGGGACGTCGGGACGTATTGGTCATATGTCGAGCAGAACCAGTTCGTCCGGACGATGACCGTCGACTTCTTCTTGCTCGCGTTCATTCAAATCACGCTCATGAACCGAGATGCAAAGCGATACAAGATGAGTTTGTGGCCACTTCCTTATATCCCGCTATTTGGACTTTTGTTCTGGCTCATCATCCGCCACAAACAACCGTTCAATGAAGCACCGCCGCAGCGTACCAGACATGCTTAATCAACGCCCTGTCGCACCTACTCGGTGACGATAGGGCGTTCGTGTATCTTCATCGCAACGATTGAGGTATGATGGGTGTTGAGACTTCAACGTCTAATACGACCGCAACAGAAAGTAGGTAGGAGATCATGCGTTTTTTTAAAGTCATGACACACACGAACGACAAACAAGAGGAAGTCATCCTCAGTGAATATCACAAAGTACCAGAGAAGCGAGTCGATCAGTTCTTGAAAGAGATGCTCGAACTCGATATGTATGAAGAGAACGTGACGCTCAAAGAGTGTCAAGTCGCAAAAGACCGCTGGGAATGCCCGGTCGGGGACTTTGTGATCGTCGAGTACTTCAACGAAAAAGAGTTCGACCGATTGAATGAATTCAAAGTCGTCAAGAAAAAATGAATGCGAAAGGAGAGGACCTAATCAAAGGCCCTCTCCTTTTTTATTCGTTATCGTCGTCCGGGTCCGGGTCAGGGTGTTGTGTCGGAGCCGGTTTTTTAGCGGGGTCTGATTGTTCGTCTGGCTCTGGATCTGGGTGGACCCCTGGTTGTGATTCGTCACGTTTCATGAAGCAACCCTCCTTTGCGATAGTTGTTTGTTTCCACGTTTTAAAAAACTTGAAACGTCAGTGGATGTTCTTATCGCCGATGACACGGCGTGAGATGGCCTTCTCGATTTCGACGATCACAAAGACGATGAGACCGAAGACGACCGGATAGAGCCAGTCCCCGAGGTCGAGGGCCGCCGTCCCGAACAACGTATGCATGAACGGCACGTACGTGATGAACAACTGTAGTGCGATCAAAAGTCCCGAGACGAGGAACGCGATCTTGTTATCAAAGAAGTGACGGTTGAACGCCGGCGCCAGTTCCGTCCGGCAGTTGTATAAGTGGAACAGTTGCGCCATAACGATCGTATTGAGCGTGATCGTCTGCAACTTCGCCGTCGAGAAGTCATAATCGGCGAGCAGATAGTTGATAGCAAGACTTCCGCCACCGATCAAGATCGATACGAAGATGATGCGGAAAACGTAATACTTACTCAAGAGCGGTACGTTCGCCGGGCGCGGCGGCCGTTTCATCGTTCTCTCTTCGAGCGGTTCGAACGCGATCGCGAGTGACAATGTGATGGCGACGACCATGTTGACCCAAAGGATTTGTACCGGACTGAGCGGGGCGGCCGCCCCGAGCAGGATACTCATCGCGACGAGGAGTGCTTGTCCCCCGTTCGTCGGAAGGAGGAACAAAATCGTCTTTTTCAAGTTGTCATAGACGCGGCGTCCTTCTCGGACGGCGTTGTAGATCGTCTTGAAATTGTCATCGACGAGTACCATCTGCGAGGCTTCTTTCGCGACTTCCGTCCCTTTGATCCCCATCGCGACGCCAATGTCGGCTCGTTTCAACGCCGGAGCGTCATTCACCCCGTCACCGGTCATCGATGTGATCAGACCGTTCTGTTGCAGCCCTTTGACGAGTCGGAGTTTATCGTGCGGGCTTGTCCGCGCAAACACGTCGTTGTGAATCGAAGCTTCTTTGATCTCTTCGTCGGACATGTTCGTCAACTCTTTCCCTTCGAGCGCCCCTTCCACTTCCATACCGAGTTCACGGGCGATGGCAACGGCTGTATCTTTATGGTCACCAGTGATCATCTTGATCCGAATACCGGCGTCTCGACAAGCTGCGACCGCTTCGATCGCCTCAGGACGCGGCGGATCGACAATTCCGTACAGCCCAAGGAACGTGACGCCATCTTCGACGTCTTCATGGTCGACCGACTCTTTCGAACGATCGACGCGCTTGAACCCGCCTCCGAGCACGCGTTGACCGCGGTCGGCGATTTCTTTTCGTTTCTCATCCCAATATGACCGGTCAAAGTCACCGTTCTCCGCCATGTCGAACAGACGATCCGGTGCTCCTTTAATGAAAATCATCCGCTCGTCTTTATAGTCGACGAGGGTGGCCATGTATTTGTACTCCGAGTCAAACGGAATTTTCGAGATGACTTTCAACCGTTCGATCGGTTGTTCCGCTTTTTCTGCGAGAGTTAAGAGGCACGCCTCGGTCGGATCACCGTTGACGACCCATTTGCCTTCCTCTTGATAGAGCTGGGCGTCATTACACGTCTTCCCGACGGTGAGCAAATCAATCATCGACTCATCATCGTCTAGGTCAAACGGCTGGCCGTTAATCTCAAGGTCACCATCCGGGGCGTACCCGCTTCCGGACACTTCGATGTCATGATTGGCCGTGACGACTTGTTTGACAGTCATCTCATTTTTTGTGAGAGTCCCTGTTTTGTCGGTGCAGATGACCGAGACCGCGCCTAACGTCTCAACTGACGGCAGACTGCGGACGATCGCTTTCTTCTCGGCCATATTCCGGACACCGAGCGCGAGGATGATGGAAATAACGGCTGGAAGTCCTTCCGGGATTGCCGCGACGGCAAGACCGATCGTCGTCAGCATTAGCTCGATCGGGTCATAGTCACGGAAGAAATACCCGAACGCATAAATCGCAATCGAGATGACGAGAATCGCGATTGAAACAGTTTGCCCGAACTTCGTCGTTTGACGGATGAGCGGTGTTTTGACGGTCTCGACTTCTGCAATCGAGGCGTTGATTTTTCCAAGTTCTGTTCCTTCCCCGATCGAGGTGACGAGCGCTTTCGCGCTTCCTGTCGCGACACTCGTACCCGAATAGATCATGTTCTTCCGGTCTCCGAGCACGGCATCTTCCGGCACGACTTGAATTTTCTTCTCGACCGTCGTCGCTTCACCGGTCAGTGCCGACTCTTCGACTTTGAACTTTTCTGCTTGGATGACGCGGGCATCGGCCGGTACTTTATCTCCGGCTGCGAGCACCATCACGTCCCCGACGACGAGGTCGCTCGAGTCCACTTGGATTTGTTTGCCGTCCCGGACGACGCTCGCTTTCGTTTCGAGCAACTTTTTGATCCCTTCGAGCGCCTGTTCGGCTTTGTTCTCTTGAAGGTAACCCACGACGGCGATAATCGTGACGACGAGCAAGATGACGATCGTATCGATATACTCCCCGAGTACACCGGTCACGACGGCCGCACCGAGTAGGACGTAGACGAGGACGTCATTGAACTGTCTTAAAAATTTGATGATTTCAGGCGTCTTCTCCTTCTCGGGCAACACGTTCTTCCCATATTGCTCTTGGCGGCTCGATACTTCGCTTTTCGATAGGCCATGTTCAACATCAGTTTCGAGACTCTCCCTCACCGCTTCTGGTTCGAGGGCATGCCAGTGCTTATTCTCGATCTCCATCTCTGCTTCTCCTCCTCAATTGCATCTATCTAAATGTACTTCTACTTCCTGTTTCCCACTCCGACACGTACTGACACATTTTCACATCTTTTTTCAGCACATCTTCACAAATAGACGCCTACAATTTTCCAATCAACTGAATGGAAACGTTATCATCAAACTTTCTCATGTCAGTTCGTTGAAATGGCTTTACAGGAACGGCCGAATGATTAAATATAGAAGAAATACAAACAGAGAGAAAGAGGTACACACCATGGTTATCGTTCAAGGTATCGCACTTTTACTGTTGATTCTTGCGCTGTTCACATTATTCAGCTACAAAGCTCCGTTCGGCATGAAAGCGATGGGCGCCCTCGCCGGTGCCGCCATCGCCAGTTTTCTAGTCGAGGCGTTCAACGCCTATGCGATCGGCGGGCTGTTGCCGTTGCCACTCTATGAGCAAGTCGGTCAAGCGGCAGGTTCGCTCTCGGGACCAGCAGCGGCTGCCCTCGTCGCGATCGCGCTCGGGATCAATCCGGTTTATGCGCTCATGCTTGGGCTTTCTGTATCCGGCTTCGGGATTTTACCAGGCTTCTTTGCCGGTTATATCCTCGGTCTTCTCGGACGTCGCCTCGACAAACATTTACCGGCCGGTGTCGACATGATCTTTTATGTCATCATCATGGCGCCGCTCGCCCGACTCGTCGCCATCGGGGTCGACCCGCTCGTCTCGAACACGCTCGCTCAAATCGGGGCGGTCATTGAACTTGCGGCCACTCAAAACCCGATCGTCATGGGCCTCGTCCTAGGCGGAATCGTCACGGTCGTCTCGACCTCGCCGCTCAGTTCGATGGCGCTGACGGCGATGCTCGGTCTGACTGGCGTGCCGATGGCAATCGCCGCTCTCGCATTGACGGCATCGATTTCGATGAACTTCTTGTTGTTCAAGCGTTTGAACATCGGGACGAAGAAAGATCAGCTGTCGGTCGCAATCGAGCCGCTCACGCAAGCTGACCTCATCTCGGCCAACCCGATCCCGATTTATAGCGTAAACTTCGTCGGGGGCGCCGCCGCCGGACTCGTCGTCGCGATGACCGGCATGGTCAACAACGCGCCCGGTTCTGCCGCAGGAGTGCCGGGACTGCTCGTTATGTACGGGTTCAATGATTGGCAAACCGTCACGGTGACAGCCGTCATCGTCTTCAGTATCGGGATTGTCGCCGGACTCGTCGGGAGCAAGCTGTTCAAAAACTTCCCGATCGTCTCCGAAAGTGAGAAACAAATTGAAACAGAAGATGCCGCTTGAACTACCTCCACCTCCGCTTCGCTAAGAGGTGGAGGATTCCTGGGTCATCCGGTCTAACGACCGGAACCTGGCCAGGCTAGCCCCGTCGTCCCGACGGTTGAAGAAGCCAAGATACGTTCAGCTTCTAATTTCAAGTTCATCCCCGCGTTGATATCTCGGTCATGATGGACCCCGCAATTCGGGCATGTCCACTCACGCAGACCAAGATGCTTCACGTCCTTGTGTCGATGGCCGCAACCCGAACAGAGCTGGCTCGAGGCGAAGGTCTTCCCGACCTTCACGACGGTCTTCCCGTACCAGTCCGCCTTGTATGCGAGCATGCGGAAGAACGCCGACCAACTGACATCGGAGATCGCTTTGCTGAGCGTGCGGTCCTGCTGCATGTCCTTCACCTCCAGCGTCTCGATGCCGATGACGTCGTGGTTTTTGACGATCTCGGTCGATACCTTGTGCAGGGAGTCGGTACGCTTGTTGCCGATTTTCTCATGGATGCGGGCGACCTTGCGCTTCTGCTTCTGATAGTTCTTGGCCTCCGACAGCTTGATGTTCCGGTTCAGGGCGATGAGCCGACGACGGGAGAGCTTGCGCTGCTCGCGCGCCAGCCTCTTCTCGAGCGAACGGAAGTATCGATCGTTTTGGTACACCGTGCCGTCGGACAGGACGGCGAAGTGCTTGAGCCCGACGTCGACGCCGATCGTGGAGCCGGTCTTCGGCAGCTCGTCGATCTCCTGCTCGACACACAGGGAGACGAAGTACTTGCCCGTCGCGTTACGTCGGATCGTGGCGTTCAAGATGCGGCCCTCGACCCTCCGCGAGTTCGCGAACCGGACCCACTTCAGCTTCGGGAGTTTGAGCCGGTTCCCGACGATCGACACCTCGGGAAGTTGGCACTTGCCTTGGACGTTCGTCGTGTAGGATTGGACGGGGTTCCGCTTCGACTTGAACCGTGGACGTTCGGCATGCCCCTTGAAGAAGCGGTCGTACGCCTCGGCCAGATGTTTGACGCTGTTTTGCACAGACGTGCTGTCCACTTCCTTCAACCAGTCGAATTGTTGCTTCAACAAAGGGATTTCTTTCGAACAAGAGCCGTAGGACAGTCCTTTTCCGGTCACCTTGTAGGTTTCTTCCCACTTCGCCAAGAAGTGGTTGAAGACGAAGCGTGAACAGCCGATCGTCTTGGCGATCAGGATCTCCTGTTCCGTTGTCGGATAGATCCTGAATTGATACGCCTTATGCTTCAACATGATGTCCACCCCCTTTAGGTATTTATACCCAGCAGAGAGGTTGGCGATTCATCGCCCACTTCCACTGGGGCTTCGCCCACGACGTTTAGAAGTGGGCGTATGCTCGCCTAATTTTGATAAAAAGCGCCGCCTCTTCTCGAGACGGCGCTTCGTTCGTTATCCGTTTTTCATGCTGAACGAGTCGGCGAGCGTGAACGTGATGTCTTTCACGTCGAGGCCACCGAGTGCGAAATAAAGCTGCAAGTAGTTGTGTTGGTTCAAGAAGAACACTTGCTTCGTCTGCGTCACCCATTCCCCGTCCGTTCCGTTGAATGTGAACGTCGGACCTGGGATGTTATTGGCGAACAGTGTCACCGGCATCTGAGCGAGTTCGCCCGCGTCCGATTTTGCCGTGATCGTCACGTCGTACGTACCCGTTTCATCGACCGACACAGCGAAGACGTGTGTGTTGCCTGTCGACGTGTCCGCATCGAGAAGGCTGACGCTCTCCCCGTTCGCGAGATGTTGATACGTCACATCGAAATCAATCGCTTGTCCTTCTTCTTCATCGAGACCGATCACTTCGACCGATCCATCATGGATTCCAAGCAGACGCTCCATCGCCGGCGCGTTCAAGACGAAACGGCAAATGTTCGCCGCGCTTCGGAGCAGTTCGCCGCGCGTGAGCGAGCCGTCTGCGAGCGCCGCACCCGTGTTGTCGTCGAACGAGTTCGTGTCCGGGCGGTCGACGACCATGTACAAGTCGTTTTGTGAGCGCACCATCGCCGCTGTGTTTTGACGGTTGGCCGGCTCGTCCTCGCGCGCGTTCACTTTCGCCCACCAGTCGGTCATGACGATGCCTTCAAAGCCCCACTCGTCACGGAGAATGCGCGTGTTCTGGTCATAGAGCCCGGCCGTCCAAATTCCGTTGACCGCGCCGTACGTCGTCATGATCGACGTCGCCTTGCCTTCCTTCACGGCCATCTCGAACCCTTTCAAATAAATCTCGCGAAGCGCCCGCTCCGAGACGACCGAGTCGATGTCGTGGCGGTGGGCTTCTTGGTTGTTGGCGCTGAAGTGCTTGAGCGTCCCCGTCACACCGACCCGGTGCATCCCGTTCAATTGGGCGATCGCCATCTTGCCCGTCACGTGCGGGTCTTCTGAGAAGTACTCGAAGTTCCGGCCGTTGAGCGGGTTGCGGTGAATGTTCATCCCAGGTCCGAGGAGCGTGTCGACCCGGTTTTTCCGCATCTCAAGTCCCGTCATTTCGAACAGGTCTTCCACTAACTGCGTGTTGAACGTCGAGGCGAGCAGCGTCCCGTTCGGAAGCGCGAACGCTTTCGTCCCGATATCCATCCGAATGCCGGACGGGCCGTCCGCACAACAGGCGGCTGGTATACCGAACGCCTCCAACCGGTCCGACACCCCGCCGAACGCAGCAGCCGTCCCTGGTGTCACGCGTGGAGAGTTCATGCCTTGGCCACGGACGATGCAAGCGAGGTCCTCATCCGTCAATTGGTCGAGGAACGTCTCGAGCTCTGCTTTCCCGTCATAGACGTCCGAGAGCTTCACTCCTGTATCGCCTGTCGTCTCACGCACGGCCGGACGTTCAGCCATGTATCGCGCCTCGACGTCGATGCTCCGCTGCGGCGTCGGCTCGTATCCGACCGTCAAGCCGGTTTCCGTCGCACGCGGCTTCATGCGCTCAAACGATGTGACCGGTGCCATGTTCTCGCTGAGTGTCTCGATGACCTCGAGCGCTTCGACCGCGTAGTCGTAACACGCCTCGGCCGAACGGACGTCGGTTCCGGCGTAGAGGCGATACATGCCGGCCTCTAATACAAAACTTGATTCGTGACCGGTCACGCCTGAATCGTCATAGCTCGCGAACTCTGTGACCGGCACGTTAAACGTGAGCGTCTCCCGCTCACCTGGTGCCAACAGACTTGTTTTGTCGAAGGCGACGAGCGCTCGAGCCGGATTGCCGAGCACGCCTTGCGGCTTCTCGACGTACAGCTGTACGACTTCTTTCCCGTCGACCTCACCCGTGTTCGTCACGTCGACCGTCACTGAAATCATACGGTCCGCTTCAGACGCCGTCACGACATCCGTTTCGAACGTCGTATACGATAATCCGAAACCGAACGGGTAAAGCACTTTGTCTTTCGCGAACGTCTCGAAGTAGCGATAGCCGACGTAAATGTCTTCCTGATAGATGCCTTTGTCGGCATGACCGAAGTTTTTCGTCGACGGATAATCGTCAATCGAGCGGGCAATCGTATCCGTCAGTTTTCCGGACGGACTGACAGCCCCCGTCAGTACATCGACGAGCCCGGTGCCACCTTCAAGTCCGCCTTGCCACGCGTAGAGGATCGCACTCGGTTCGTTCGCCCAGCGCATATCGATGATGTTCCCGACGTTCAAGACGACGGCCGTCTTCGAAAACGTCCGCGATACTTTCTCGATCAACTCGAGTTCGATGTCGGTCAACAAATAGCTGCCCGGGTCGGCCGTGTTGTCGCGGTCTTCCCCAGCCGTACGTCCGATGAAGACGAGCGCGACGTCTGATGCGGCTGCCGCACTCGCGACGAGTTCATCTGTCACCGCCATTTCCGGTTGCGACCACGGTTCGCCGGCCCAGCCGACGCCTTGGTCGAACGGGTTCGTTTCGACCCACGCCTCGTACGTGTCGAGGAGCGACTGGTTCACATCGATTCCTTCCGTCGCTTGGAGCGCCTCGAGCGGACTCGTCACGTGAGAGACGTTGACCATCCCGCCCGATCCCGTGCCGCTCTTGTAGTAGTTGAATTGGCTGCGTCCAAAGACAGAAACAGTCGTCCCCGCTTTCAGTGGGAGCGTCGCCTGCTCGTTTTTTAACAGGACGGCCCCTTCTGAAACGGCTGTACGTGCCAGTTGTTTGTATGTATCCCAGTTCAATGTGTATGTCTTCATCTTGTCATCTCCTTTAATCCATTTGCGATTTCAGTCATGCAATCTTCTGCCTGTGGATAGTCACCGAGTTTATCCATGAAGGCGTGATCCATCCCTTGGTATTGAATCCATCTCGTTTTTACACCGTCCCGCGCAAGCTTCCGCGCGTATGCCTCTCCCTCGAGCCGTAAGTAGTCGTACTCGGCCGTGATGACCAAAGCCGGCGGCAAGCCTTTGACGTCTTCTGCGAAGAGCGGGGAGACGAGCGGGTCGGTCACATCGGCCTTGCCTTGCAAATAGAGCTCATTGAAAAATCCTTCTGCGTCGGCCAGTGCCGTGACGACGCCGCGAATGAGCTCATGGTTGTGTCCAATCTCGTATTGCCCGATATCCCACTCATAGTCGTCCGTCGGAATGGACCCTAAGTTAACGACCGGATAAATGAGCGCTTGGAATGTGATCCAGTTCGTCCCTTGCGCCCGGTCCATGAGGCAACACGCCGTCGCCAAGTTCCCGCCGGCACTATCGCCCGCAACAGCAATTCGATGGCGATCGATGTTTAATTCTTCTGCCTGTGTGTACACCCATTCGATAGCGGCAAAGCAGTCGTTTAGCCCCTCTGGGAATGGATGCTCCGGTGCAAGCCGGTAATCGACCGAGACGACGAGTGCGTTCGCTTTCTCCGCGAGCAGTTTACATGGGTTCTCGACCGTATCGAGCGTGCCGCCGAAGAAGCCCCCGCCGTGGAAAAAGAGAATCACCGGCAGCGTCTCGGTCGAAGCAGGGCGGTAGAGGCGGACCGGAATCTTACTCGTCTCACTCGGGATCGTCATCTCTTCCGTCGTGATCTCCGTCGTCGTCACATCCGCATTCGGCCAGCCCATACTGGCGCGGGCACCGGCTAAATCAAATGTAGGCGGTTCGCTGGACGGGGCGTAGGAACGGATGACTGCGAGCACACGTGGGTCAAGGTCCCCGGTGACGTCAGTGTCCGGGATAGGTTTGGTGATTGTTTCGACGCCGTTTATATTTTCTACTTTTCGTGATGTACGCAGTTTGTTGACAAGTTGTTGATATGAATTATGCATCGTTTCATTCTCCTTCAACTAATAAAAGGGTTTCGCATTGATTGGTAGAATAAGGATATATCTTTTATGAAACGAGGTCTCCTTATGTATACGACTACCGAACGAACTACACATTTTCAGCAAGTGCTTCGTCAGCTACAAGCCAATATCGACGTTCAAGGTGTCGTCCAAATCGGTTCGGGTGCCATCGGTTATCAAGATGAATACTCCGACATCGATTTGATGGTCGCGGCACGAAAGGGAGCCGAACCGGAGGAAATCAAACAGGCACTATCCAAATACTTTACGGATTTATCGCCGATGCTCGTGAAAGAAAAGCAGTTTGCGTCTGACATTTTTCTACTCATCGTATTGCTCGATAATCGGCTGGAGTTCAATATCTCGATTGCTCCGCTAGAGAAACTACCCGTACGTTCTCCACTTTGGAAAGTCGTATATGATTGTGACGGTAAGCTTGAACAAAAAATGATGGAAGAGCATACACGTTTCCTCGAGCGTCCGGTCCAATATGATGTAGGCGATGTGCAATTCGAATTCATCTACGCTTCGTTAGCATTAGACAAAGAATTGAAACGAGACAACTTGGTTTATGCCTTAGCCTTGCTTGAGACGATGCGCGAGTGGACTCGGCTGTCGCAAGCTTTGAAAGAAGAACGAAAAGTACATCAGTTTAAGGCTTACCATACGTTAAATCATCAGTTCATCAATCACTATTTACGAACTTTCCCATCGTCCATCGATGCCAATTCGATTCAGGAGGCGAAACAAGCGCTCCATCGTCTGTTTCTCATAACGTTAGACAACAATCCGGGATTTCATTTAGATCAAAAGATCGAACGTCTCCTTCTCCATGACTAACACTCACAAAAATTGACAATTCTTCTTCTTTTCCCTACCATTCTACTAATACCCAAACAGAGAGGGATGAGTGGAATGACAGACATGTACTATGACGTCGCCGTGATTGGTGCCGGGACGATGGGAATGGCAGCTGCCTCATTTTTGACAGCACGAGGTGCCAACACGCTCGTCATCGACGCTTTCGACCCGCCTCATGATAAAGGAAGTCATCATGGTGATACGCGAATGATTCGCCACGCTTACGGAGAAGGCCGGGAATACGTCGCCCTCGTCAAACGGGCTCAAGTTCTGTGGGAAGAACTCGATCGCGAGACGCCTTATCCGGTTTTTCAAAAGACGGGCGTCCTCGGTCTAGGTCTAACAGATTCTGCGTTCTTGAACGAGATGATGGCCTCCGCCAACGAACATGACTTGTCGCTTCAACGTCTTTCGTCTGCGGACGTCATAAACCGTTGGCCCGGGCTGTCGATTCCAGACGATTATATCGGCTGTTTCGAGACGGAGTCGGGCCTGCTCTACAGCGAGAATGCGATTCGGGCGTATCGCGAGGTTGCCGTTCGAAACGGTGCCACGCTTGCCATGAACACGCCGGTCGTGTCCGTCACTCCAATACCGACTGGCGTCTCCATCGCGACACGAGACGGAATGTTCCACGCAAAAAAGGTGATCGTCACGGCCGGGGCTTGGGCGAAACAGCTCCTCCCGGACATCTCGCTCCCGCTTCAACCGACAAGAAAAGTCGTCGGTTGGTTCGATGTCGATGAGACACTGTTCGGCGACACGGCGTTCCCTTCTTTCTTTGTCGAGGACGGAGAACGCATGTTTTACGGCTTTCCAAGCCTGGATGGTGCCGGGTTGAAGGTTGGCCGGACCGATGGCGGGCAGCCAATCGATCCAAACGTACATACACAAAATTTTGGTCGCTACGATACGGATGAAGGCGACTTGCGACGATTCCTGTCGACCTATATGCCGGAAGCGAACGGTCCGTTGAAACAAGGCAAGACGTGCCTGTATACGATGTCGAGCGACCATGACTTCATCGTCGACTTTCATCCTGACCACGACTCGATGCTCTTCGCTTGCGGCTTCTCGGGTCACGGTTTCAAGTTCGGCAGCGTCATGGGAGAAATATTGAGCGAACTCACATTGGACGGTGAGACACCTTTCGATTTGTCCCGCTTCCGATTAGCTCGTTTTCAGGCATGAACGACGAACCGCCTCGTTTCGTGTATAATGAAGCGTAATCCAAATCGCTAATGAAAATTTCGAATACAGAAGTTTCTTACATGAAAACGAGGTAAACACATGAATCAACCACAATTTGCAGACTACCGTTTAAGCGAAGAGATCCAACGCGCACTCGGTATTATGAAGTACGTCGCTCCGACCGAAGTCCAACAGAAAGTCATCCCGCTCGCACTCGAGCGCCAAGACCTCGTCGTCAAAGCACAGACCGGGAGCGGCAAGACGGCAGCGTTCGGCATCCCGGTCACGGAGCTGATCGATTGGGCCGAGAACAAGCCGCAAGTCTTGATTCTCACCCCGACGCGCGAACTCGCCGTCCAAGTGCGCGAAGATATGACGAACATCGGCCGCTTCAAGCGGATCAAAGCGACAGCGGTCTACGGTAAAGAACCGTTCTCGAAGCAACGTGAAGAGTTGAAACAGAAGACCCACATCGTCGTCGGCACACCGGGACGCGTCATGGACCATATCGAACGCGAGACACTCGCTTTAGACAAAATCGAGTACTTGATCATCGATGAGGCGGACGAGATGTTGAACCGCGGCTTCCTCGCCGACGTCGAAGCGATTCTCGAGCAACTACCGAGCGAACGGGTGACGATGGTCTTCTCGGCCACGTTCCCGAACGATATCGAGCGCCTTTGCCAACAGCACATGAACGAACCTGTTCGTATTGCGATCGAATCAGCCGGTGTCACCGCTTCAACGATTGAACATCGTTTGATTGAAGTCCGCCGTGAAGAGAAGATCTCGGTCTTAAAAGACGTCACCGTCGTCGAGAATCCGGACAGCTGTCTCATCTTCTGCCGGACGAAAGAACACGTCGACACGGTGTACAGTGAACTCGACCAAGCCGGCTACTCGTGCGAGCGACTCCACGGAGGACTCGAGCAAGAAGATCGTTTCGCCGTCATGAACGGGTTCAAGATGGGCAACTTCCGCTATCTCGTCGCGACCGACGTGGCTGCCCGCGGAATCGATGTCGACAACGTCGCCCTCGTCATCAACTATGACGTGCCGATGGAAAAAGAAAGTTACGTGCACCGGACCGGACGGACGGGACGCGCCGGCAAGCAAGGTAAAGCGATCACGCTTGCGACGCCGCATGAAGGCAAATTCGTCAACGCCATCGAGTCGTTCATCAAGTTCGAGATTCCGGAGATGGACGCGCCGACCGAGAAAGAGGTCGCTCGCAACCAAGCCGCGTTCGAAGAGAAGTTGAGCGGTCGCCGCGTCGTTCGAAACAACAAGACGGCCCGGATCAACCAAGACATCATGAAGCTTCACTTCAGCGGCGGGAAGAAGAAAAAACTCCGCGCCGTCGACTTCGTCGGGACAATAGCTAAAATTCCTGGCGTCACGGCCGACGACATCGGTATCATCACGATCACCGATCAGATGACGTACGTCGACATCTTGAACGGAAAAGGGTCACTCGTTTTAGAAGCGATGGAATCGACACCGATCAAAGGGAAAAAGCTAAAAGTGAGTAAAGCTCATAAATAAACGACTGCGCCTGAGAAGACTCGTTTTTCTCGGGCTTTTTTATTGACAGCATTTAATCGAAAGCGCTTTCGAAAACATGCAAAAAAGGAAGCGTCAAGAGAACGCTTTCAATGAAATCATACCGATAACACATCATGAATTCAACCTTCCTCACTTGATTGTCATAAAAAAGCTCAGGCGTTGCGCCTGAGCCTACGTCTTCTCAATGTAAGAAATTCATTTTCTCTTCAATTGTCGAACTAAATCCTCGTTGCGTGACTTCATCTTGATTCGTCACTCGATAAAAATACTCGGCGTCCGGCTCACTCGAAAACGTCACATAGATTGTGTATGGATTTTTACTCTCATACCCCTCTGTCCGAAACGGGATTGTCTTGATTGTGAACGTCTCCTGCGGATATTTTTCTTCGAGATACGCTTCGAGTATGACCACGTCTTCTTTTACGCGATCGGCAATCAACACAGGCCGTGCGACGTAAAACGTGACGTATGCGATTACACTGACACACGCGACAGCAAGCAGCAAGAGACGCCATCTCCCGCGAAACCAAATTGCCGAAAAAATAAGGATAGTCACGACGAGTACTGCCAACAGATGATCAATCAACTCGTTCGGATGCATCGGTCAGCCGCCTATCAGTCGAGCAACTCTTCCGAGATCAACTTGAAGCCTTCAATCTCCGTATCGTCCTCCACTTCGATCAACAGGCACGGTCTGCCTTTATAGTTCACTTGTTTCACGTATTTCAAATCTTGCGGGCTAATGGCGATATTGGCCACTTTCGTGTTGATTTTAATCGATTTCGACGTATATTTCGGGATGACGCTGCTCGCTTTCATCTCGTATTGCCGGTCATCGACAACTTGCTGGAACGCCGCTTCAACTTTCTCCGTCGTCACGTCCTCAACCCCGCTCGCCTTCAACACGATCTCGACCGTACGGGCGTCCATCATCGGAACCGTCTGGTCCTCTTCCTCACGTTCGGCCTCGGCGACGATGATTTGGTTGATCTCGTCATACACCGTCGCAAGCGTCGCCAAGTTGACTTCTTCGCCGATGACGGTCTTGACGACTTCCTCGAACATCGCCTTCTCCTCGACGGCCGTCACGATCTCGGTGCCGTTCAAAACGTTCTCGATGAAGCCGTAGTCCGGCTGATGCGGTTTTTGCGCCGCATACAAGATGTGATTGACGTCCGCCGCGTTGTCCGTGAAGCTCGGGAACATGAAACCGCCGATTGGTGTATCGAGCTTGATGACCGGATTGATGAAGATGTTCGACTTGAACTCGCGTTCGATGAAGTCGAAGACGAGCGACTGTTTCGGGAGCTCCGTTTGGTTGATGCTGCAGAGGATGAACCGGGACGTCCATACCTCGTCGCGCATATCGATCTCGGTCTCCTCTGAATGACGGCGCGTCGGTTTATTGTATTTGAAACGGATGAACGTGATGACCATGTCTTTCTCGAATGTCGTGTCCTGGACCATCTTCAAGGCGACCCGTTGCATCAAGGACGCCCACCCTTCGATATCGTCTGTCTTCAATCCCTCGTAGAGAAGCGTCTGTGTGTGATCGCTTTGTCCAGGTTCCGGGTGTTGGAACTTCACCTCGAACAGTTTCTCGTCCATCTTCCCGCCGAGCACTTTTTTGAAATTGGTGAGGAACAGCTCTTGGTGTTCCTGCTCTAAAAAAGGGAATGAGCGCAATTCTTCATGAAAAATCTCATTGCTGTCTTGTCGAATATAAATATTATAAATGTCGGCGATTTTGACCGCCTCGGCATTCAATTTGAAATGTTTGCGGATGGCCGCGATGTCTTTTTGATTCATGTATCCCCACTCCTTCGTTCTTTCCTACAAACCGACTCCATTATACCAATAGTTCGGGTCCACGCGAGGATGTATAGTGCTAAAGCCGGGACGTCTGATGTCATATATTATGTCTCTCATCTTAACTTTTATAATCTTTCTATTCATTTTTGTAAATTTCACACTTTCTTCATCGTAGCCCATGTATAGTCGATGTGCGTCCATCGATTGGATGCGCTCGATTCGGTCGTCATACATATGAGGAGGCTCACCCATGTTAAAGAAAATGCTCAGTTCTTTATTCGCCATCGTTCTCGTTTTGACCACGCTGCACTTCAGTACACCTACCGCTTCGGCCTTGCCGCCGAACATCCCATCAAAAGCCGACGCGCTCACGAAACTGAACGCGTTGACCGTTCAAACAGAAGGGCCGATGACCGGCTACAGCCGTGATTTGTTCCCGCATTGGAGCAGCCAAGGCAACGGCTGTAACACCCGTCACGTCGTCTTGAAGCGAGATGCCGATTCGGTCGTCGACACTTGCCCGGTCACGACTGGAAGATGGTACAGTTATTATGACGGCCTCGTCTTCACGTCCGCTTCCGATATCGACATCGACCATGTCGTCCCGCTCGCTGAAGCGTGGCGCTCAGGTGCGAGCAGCTGGACATCGACGAAGCGCCAAAGCTTCGCCAACGATTTGAATGGACCACAGTTGATTGCCGTATCAGCCACGTCAAACCGTTCAAAAGGTGACCAAGACCCATCGACATGGCAACCGCCGCGTGCCGGTGCACGCTGTGCGTATGCGAAGATGTGGGTCGAGACGAAGAGCCGCTGGGGGCTCACGCTCCAATCGTCAGAGAAAGCCGCGCTTCAAACGGCCATTAACGCTTGCAGCTATTGATGTAGAAAGGAGTTCGTTATGGATCAACAATCATCTATCTTTAAAGCCTCTCACGGGGTCATGACCGAAGAAGTCGGCGTCATCAGTGGAGAACTCGAATTGAAGACGACGTGCCAAGAGGACGGCACGCTCGAGCTCGCCATCACCTATGTCGGCGCCGCCGAATGGTATACATTACCCGGGAAAGACTACAAACTTCACGATGTGCGGGACCATGCCGTCGTGCATCAACTGCTCGTAAACGTTCTCGAGCGAGCGTAAATGTAAAGGAGTCTCGACACCTCATTTGGGTGACGAGACTCCTTTTTGTTTGGTGCTTACTTCACCATTTTAATGATGGCACGAATGACAAGGAAAATGACCCCGATCATGATTCCTGCCAACAGCAAGCTGGCGCCACCGACAATGCCGAGTGTGAACATAACGGTCCTCCGTGGTGATGTGATGATTACTTCTCTACGATATCATCTGTCTCACAATGGCATAAGCTGAGTCTATTTTTTCATTGCCGCTTCCCTGCGGCGGACCCGTATAAGGTTCTATTTACGTGGTGCACCCTTATATTTCGCAAGCAACGTTTTCGGAATGTGACAATAATCGTCCGGGCAACGCGCCAGCCGGTTTTGGTGCTCATCCGCACTCTTCACGTAATTCGTGAGCGGCAGCACTTCGACCGCGATTCGGTCCGCATCGCTTCGGTTTTGAATAAACGCACGCGCCGCGTCTACATGTTTCGCATCCTCACTATACAAACCGGTCCGATACTTCTCTCCGACGTCCTCGCCTTGCCGATTGACGCTATACGGGTCGATGATTTCAAACAAATACTCCATCAGATCATGAATCGTGACCACGCTTGGGTCAAACGTCGTTTTGACGCACTCGGCATATCCATCGTATGCGCCATCGAGTGTGGCCGTCGTCCCGTTCGCCCGCCCTGCCTCTGTTTTGACGACACCGGGCAACGTCTGAAGGAACGCTTCGACGCCCCAAAGGCAACCACCCGCTATATATACAGTTTGCATCCTTTCAACCCCTCTTAAAATTAGTAAATAAATCCCACTATTATGAAGTAATAAGATAAAATGAAATAAAGTGAAGCATTACGTTCAATTGGGAGGATGTCACATGAAAAAACTCATCTTGACCACATTTTATACGATTTCGCTCGTCTCAGGCATCTATTACATCGCGACAGGCGAATCGTTCGTCACGATGAGTCAGTCGGTCCCGCTCGACCAAGCCGTGGTGGAGCACTATTTGGCGACCGAAGTGATGGCGCCGAACTTTGGTGGTGAGGTTTATACGACGTATAAGATTCTCGACACGAGTACGACGAAGAATGAGATTTACGTGTGGGCGCTCATTCAAGAATATGTGCGAGAAGGTGACCACTTCGAGCCAGGTTCGGGCATGGCGAGCCCGCTCGTCCTCTATGTCGATCGTGAGGCAGAGACGTTCACGATTTCAGGGCACGCATCGCCACGTCCAGGAGATTACTATCCGGATGATGTACGACGCATGTTCCCGCTCTATGCCGAACTCTCTGTCCTTCCGCATCCAATCTCGCTTGGCCAAAAACTTCATGATCAAATGGAACAAAAACTTTCACATAGTCAACTCGTGAAAGAATGAAAGGAAAATTTTTATGAAACTATTTACCCGTGCCGCCATGATTTCGGCCGCACTCCATCTCGTTTATGTCATCGCGACGTTCGGAATCGGCTTCATCCGGACACTGACGTATGAGCCTGACATCATCGCCGAAGTGAACAACGTCGTCGTCTTGCAAGATGAGGTCGTCATCGTGACGACCGGTTCGCCGCTCTTCTACGTGTACACATTTTTCGGAATCACAATCCTCGCTGCCCTTCTTCTCAGAGGGGCGCGCAACCAAACGACGAGAAAGGGAAGCCTGCGCTAAGCACAGCTTCCCTTTCTTGTGCGTTGACGCTGTTCTTGATCTGCTAAGCCCGGTCAGTTTTGTTTCACGCTCAGGACAGTCACCGTCAATAAGATGATTGCCATGCCGCTCATTTGGACGATATTGAGTTGTTGACTGAGAATCAAGAATCCGAACAAAGAGGCAGTGACCGGTTCGACCATGGCGATAATCGAAGCCGAGGTCGGGGGCGTTCGCTTCAAGCCGACTACGTATAAAAAGAAAGATAGACCCGCCCCAAAAACCCCCAATAGGACCATCCACCATACGTCTGATGAGTAGATGATCGAAACGGTTTCTTTTAAATCTACGACAAATAACATAATGAACGTAAATGTGAGAAACGCGATCAACAAAATTCCTTGCGGTTCCCCGTGCTGCGAGGCGTATTTAAAGCCAAATATAAATAACGCATAGGCGAGTCCAGCCCCTAAGCCCGCTGCCAGTCCGAGCGTCGTCACTTGATCTGAATCGATGCTATACACTTCCGTCAGCAAAACGATCCCCACAATCACGAACGCGATTGCTATGAACTTGAAGATTGAAGGTTTCTCCAACCGAAAGATAAAAGATATGAGGAGCACGAAAATAGGCGCCGTGTACATCAACGTGGCGGCCACGGCGACACTTGATTCGGCGATGCTTATGAAATAGAACACGAAGTTACCGGCTACCCCGATCCCTGCGACGATGGCCCATAGGATCAACGGTTTATTCAACCGTGTCGGCCGAAACAAGAACCAGACGAGGAGACAGACTAACCCGACTCCTCCTCGGTAAAACGATATGATGAGCGGGTCCCACCCTTTGTCCATCAGATAGCCGCCCAACCCTCCAGCGATGCCCCATAATATCGCAGACAACGCGACCAATCCTAAATTGATATTCCGCATAGTCGTAACCTCCACATCCGTCATTCGACTCTGTGCAGGTACCTATACCTCTAACGAAATCGTTTATAACTCAACTTAAGTAAATCACGGCCATCCACTCTTATTTATGGTACGGTTCTCCGTATCATATCGAAATGAGGTTTGTTCAAATTATGAACTGTTCCCCGTCAAGTAGACAGGGCAAATAATGAAAACCGACTTAGGCGGCTTGAGCTTTGTATTCAACAGTGTTCGAGCCTTTTAGTCGTTTCTGGAGACGGTCATAGTTGTAGAACGATACGTAGGTATCGAAGGAAGTGTAACCTAGATCTAGCCGGATTTGGCTGATCAACCCCTCCTCTCGATCTTCTCTAAATTTTTAGGAACAGGTTCTCAGTTCGCAGACAGTCATTCTCCCGCTTGCTCTGCTAGATGCGACATTTGAGCTGTGTAGTGCAAAATAGGAGTGCAGAAGTGTGCAACGGAAACGTACACAACTCTGCACTCCTATTTTTGAAAAGAAAAAGGACTTGCCAGCAATCATAATCTCACCCTAACGTTTAAGTTGCGACACAAGAACGTTAGGA
>NZ_JAFIFD010000042.1 GCF_020832205.1 Exiguobacterium sp.
GGCTCATTATCGTATTTTGGCGTGAACCAAGCGCAACAAGCTGCAGAAGGTCCGGCTATGACTGAGATGAATCCGGAAGAACTGTATGCTGCCCAAGGCTGCACCGGTTGCCACGGCGGGAACCTTGAAGGTGGCGTCGGCCCGGCACTTACGGGTGTAGGGGAACGCTTGTCGGCAGACGAGATCACGAACATCATCGTGAACGGTAAAGGTTCGATGCCAGGCGGACTCGCGTCGGCCGAAGAGGCAGACATCCTTACGACGTGGTTGCTCGAGCAATAATAAAGTGACGTACTCTCGCGCAAGCGAGGGTACGTTTTTTGTTGTCCGCCTCTTCAATTTTCGTTAACCTAAGAGAGAAGTAGTCAAAAAGGAGTTGTCCCCATGCAAGAACAAGTAACGTTAGACCGTCGACTCAAACAAGTCGTCGACTTTATCCCGAAAGGTAGCATTATCGCCGATATCGGCTCCGATCATGCGTACGTCCCGTGTTATCTCGTCCAGCACGGGATCGTCGACCGTGCCATCGCCGGTGAGGTGAACCGAGGTCCGATGGAAGCGGCCAAGGCGCAAGTCGCGTTAATTGGAGCGACGGACAAGATTGACGTCCGGCTCGGTGACGGGCTAGCCGTCCTCGAAGCCGACGAGGCCACGTGCATCTCGATTTGCGGGATGGGCGGCAGTTTGATCCGTTCGATTCTTGAAGCCGGACGAAGCAAGCTAGGTGCGGTCGAGCGCCTCGTCTTACAACCGAACGTCGATGGTGAACACGTTCGGGAATGGTTGCTCGCGGCAGGATATGTGTTGGTCGATGAACGAATCGTGGAAGAAAACGATAAAGTGTATGAGATTTTAGTCGGAGAGCGCGGGACAGAGACACGCTATAGCGAAGACGAGACCGAGCGCAAATGGCAACTGTTATTCGGTCCTTTCCTGCTTAAGCATCGCCCGGAGCCGTTCAAATTGAAGTGGGGCCGTGAAGCGGACAAGTTGGACTACGTGCTCGGACAGATGGCCGCAGGTGAACAGACGCCAGCATTACTTGAAAAACAACGGACGTTCGAGACGTTGCGCGACAAGATGAGAGAGGTGAGCGAATAATGGCAAACGGTAACCATATCATTCAACTGTTCGAACAGTTCGCGCCAAAGCATTTGGCGGTTGAAGGCGATAAGATCGGTCTGCAAATCGGCTCGCTCAATAAGCAAGTCCGCCGTGTCATGGTCACGCTCGATGTGTTGGAGCCGGTCGTCGACGAGGCGATCGACAAAGACATCGATTTAATTATCGCCCATCATCCGCCGATCTTCAGTGCGCTCGATCAAGTGAACGACCGCAGCGCAGCTGGCCGCATCGTCATGAAATGTATCCAACACGACATCGCCGTCTATGTCGCGCACACAAATCTAGACGTATGCGAGGGCGGAGTCAACGATTGGATGAGCGAGGCACTCGGACTGCTTGAGCCCGAAGTGCTCGTCCCGACGTATGAAGAACCGGTCTACAAGTTGTCGGTCTTCGTCCCGGAGACGCACGAGGCCGCAGTGTCTGAAGTGTTAGGGAAAGCCGGGGCCGGCCGCATCGGGAACTATGGTGATTGCCAATTCACGGTGACCGGAAAAGGGCAGTTCACGCCGCTCGACGGATCTGACCCATACCTCGGTCAAACCGGTAAAACGGAACGAGTCGATGAAGTGAAAATCGAGACGGTCGTGACCGAAAGTAAAAAGAAGCGTGTCATCAAAGCGATGACGGAAGCACACCCGTACGAAGAAGTGGCTCATGACGTGATTCGGGATGAGATTGCCGGGCACACGTTCGGCCTCGGTCGAATCGGTCGACTCGAGCGCCCGATGACGCTCGCCGAGTTTTCGGAACACGTCAAGGCGAGCTTTCATGTCGAAGCGGTCCGTGTCGTCGGCGACTTGGAGCGTAAAATTGAAAAAGTCGCCGTCCTCGGCGGCGACGGGAATAAATACGTCTCGGCCGCTCACTTCAAGGGCGCGGATGCTTACGTGACCGGGGACCTTTATTTCCATGTCGCCCACGATGCGATGGCACTTGGTCTTTCCGTCGTCGATCCAGGCCATCACGTCGAGAGCGTCATGAAACAAGGGGTCGTCGACGTGCTGCGTCAGAAGTTTGAAGACGCGAAACTTGATGTTGAGTTGGTCGTATCGACGGCGAACACGAACCCGTTCCGGTTTAAATAAACAAACAATCCCCGACCTGTTCCTAGGCCGGGGATTGTCGTCACTTGCGAAGCGCCTTCACTTTAGGAAGGATGCTGCGCAACTCGAGATACGGTGTCTTGTCGTGTGTGCTCAAATCGAGCGGGTCATACTGGGTCAAAAAGTCGATCACTTTCTTTGTGATCGGGGTCGGAGTCGAGGCTCCGGACGTGACGGCGACCGTCTCTACTCCTTCGAGCCAAGCGAGGTCGAGTTCACTCAAGTCGCCGATGCGATAGGCGTTCGTCCCGGCAATTTCTTTCGACACTTGGGCGAGCCGGTTCGAGTTGTTCGATTTCGGATCGCCGACGACGATGAGCAGCTCACAGTCACCGGCCTGTTCCGCGACCGCCTCTTGGCGGACTTGGGTGGCGTTACAAATCTCATTGTGCACTTCGACGTGCGGGTATCGTTCTTGAATTTGTTCAATCAACGCCGAGACGTCCCATTGGCTCATCGTCGTCTGGTTCGTGACGAGAATGTTCGTCTCGTACAAGCGGTCCGGTAAGACTTCGAGGTCACGCTCGTATTGGACGAGATGGACTTTCCCGGGAGCGACGCCCATGGCGCCTTCCGGTTCGGGATGCCCGTGTTTGCCGATGTAGATGACTTCGTACCCGACCGCCGTCTTCTCGCGAATCAAGTCATGAGTGACGAGGACGTCCGGACACGACGCGTCGACGATCGTCAGTCCTTTCTCGATCGCGCGTTTGCGCACGAGAGGCGAAATGCCGTGTGCGGTGAAGACGACCGTGCCTTCATCAATCGTTTCAAGCGCCTGCATGCGGTCGTCCCCGTCGACCGTCTTGACGCCGAGGTCTTCGAACGCCTGAGTGACGTGACGGTTATGGACGATCATACCGAGTATATGGATTGGCCGTGGTAAATCAGGGTTGGCCACAGCCTCGTTCGCTAATTTCATGGCATCGACGACACCATAACAATATCCGCGTGGGCTGATCTTTTTAATTTTCATTATGCGATGAACGCTCCTTTCGCGATGCTTTCATACGTATAAGTCTAACATTGTTTCGAAAATACGAAAAGAATTGCGTGTATTCATGCTATAATCTTAAGGTTGGAAAGGAGGGACACCGTGGAACGCTTGAGAACATTGCTTGAAGTTCGAAAATCGTACTTCTTTCAAATTACGTTTATCATCTTCATCATTTTAGGGCTCGTCATCTCATCTTTAGCGTTTTCGGCCGATCGTGTGACGGTGTCCCGTGCCGAAGAGTTGGCGCAAGAACAGTTCGACTATGCGATAGACGGCAGTATCGAGAACATGGAAACGCGTCTCGGAAAGTTATATGAAGACCTTGTCTATCTCGGTGCCTATCTTGGCAATGAACCGTGGATCGAGGAACGGATTCGGACCGGGTATTTGAACCAACGTACCGGGTTCACGTCCATATTTTATTATAACCTTCAAGACGAAGCGTTCACCTGGTACTCGCAACGCCAAGTGCCTGCGATGACGTTGAAGGCGGACCCGAAGTTCACGGACGTCATCACGTCAGGCGGTAATGACATCTATATGAGCGATCCGATTTCCATCTCAGGGGACGTCGGTACGTATTTATATGTGCCGGTGTTTGAAGATAACCGGCCGGTCGGTTTGTTCGGCGGCAGTATCAGCGTACTCAACTCTGACCTGTACCGGCGTGTCCTCGAGTCGGCGAACGATAACATGATCTTATATTTGTTGAACGAGCGCGGTGAAGTGTTATCGACTTCGTTCAACCTCGTTACGGACGCTGAACGGCGCCTGTCGCGTGAGGTCGTGGCAGCGGCGAGAGACAAAGACGTTCGCTCGATTATGAGCACGGACTCGGACGTCTATATGTATGAACCTGACGCCCGTGTCAACGGATGGAGCGTGCTCGCCAAACATAGCACCGATTCCGTGTACGAGGCCGTGTACGCGACACGATGGCAATATTTGCTCATCACGCTCGTCACATTTTTCTTGAGCATCCTCGTCGGGTTGCTCTTGTCGAAAACGTTGACGAGTCCGCTCACCGAACTCGTTCAAAGCATTAAACGACAACAGTCACTTGAACCGATCCAACTCGAACGGACGGGCTCAAAAGAAGTGCAGACGTTGCTCGACACGTACAACGATTACTCGAGAAGGATGGAGACGTCGCGACGCGAACAGTTGAGCCAACAACAGCTGTTGCTTCAGCAAGAAAAACTCGCTTCGCTCGGTCAGCTCGCCGCCGGTATCGCCCACGAGATCCGCAACCCGCTCACCCCGGTCCAGATCACGTTGCAAATGGTGAAAGAAGGGCATAGCAGTCAAGAGATGCTCGACCTCGCCCTTTCGGAACTCGATCGGGCCAATCATTTGATCTCGACGATGCTCACGCTCGCGAAGCCAGAGCAGTCAAGACGGGACGAGGAGTGGATCGACATGGACGAGTTTGCGAGCCGGCTCGAATTTTTACTCGATGCCGAGTGTTACAAACGCGTCACGAACTGGGAATTGATCGTGCCAAACGAGATGCCCCCGTTTTATTGCTCGAACGACATGCTCGTCCAAATCATCTATAATCTGTTTAAAAATGCAGTCGAAGCGGTCGATTCGAAAGGGGCCGACGGCAGTGTCACCGTGACGATCCTCTTCACGGAACGTGATTATCGCTTCTTGATCGAGGATAACGGTGTCGGCATGACGAAGTCTCAAGTACAAGCGATCGGTTCGGCATTTTACACGACGAAAGAGAACGGGAACGGGCTTGGTCTTTATATGATCCGGGAGTACTTGAAAGCTGTGAACGGTCAAATGGAGATCGAGAGTGTCGAAGGAGAAGGAACGGCCATGATGATTAAGATCCCAAGGCGGTCAGGCGTATGAAAGGATTTCGCCATTATTGGCTTTGGTTACCGGTCGTTTGGGCGATGGCGATTTTACTGATCACATCGATCCAGTTGCCGGAGCCAAAGTCAAAAGACAATGAAGTCGGTTTCGTATTCGTCAGCGACAAGCACGAACACGCCAACAAGCTGTTGGCGGCTTTCGTCAGAACGGCGAACCAAAAAGGATTCATCCCTGTTCCGACGACGAGTGAAGATTCCCGTGTCCTTGAAAAAGAAAAACTTGATTCGCTGATCGACCGCGACGTCGAAGCGATTTTTGTGACGACACTCGATGAGACGTTCATCCGTCCATCGCTCGAACGGGCCGAGCGCGAAGGGATTCCGATCATTGCCATCGACCGGATGATCGACCACGAGAGTGTGATCACGTCCGTCGTCTCCGACAACATTGACATCGGCCGGATGGCCGCGAACCATATCGCGGCCAAACACGCGACGCTGCAACGACCGATTCGTGTCGTCGAGGTGCGAGGAACGGCGAAAGTCCGGTCGACGATTGACCGCAGCCTCGGCTTGACTGAATACGACAAGGCTCATGACGATTTAGAAGTCGTCGCATCTTTGACCGGCAACTTCGACACGTTCCAAGCCGAAATCGAGATGTCGCGCTGGTTGAAAGAAGATATCCCGTTCGATGCCGTGTTCTCGCATAACGATGACAACACGTTCGGCGTCGTTCGTGCACTTGAGAGTCGTGGACTGACGGAGAAGACGATCGTATCGGTCGATGGCGTGACGGAGATTTATCCGCTCATCCATAGCGGCAAAGTTGACGCGACCGTCGTGCAGTCACCGAACGAAATGATCGAGGTCGGCTTTAAAGCGCTCGAACAACATTTAAACGGGAAAAAGATTTCCCGGTACTACTATTCGTCGAGCTATTTATATGAAGGGCTCGTAAAAGATTAATTGACAAATGATTAGATTCCGCTATGCTAGGAAAAGTGGAAAGAAACAGGAGGTGTATCGATTGAACAGCTTCCAACAGTTCAAATTGTTACCGTTTATCGTCGATGCCTTGACAGAAAAGCGCATCACTAAGCCAACCGACATTCAATCACGGATTATTCCAGCCGCGATGAATGGTCGTGACATCATCGGAAAATCACAGACCGGTACAGGGAAGACGCTCGCGTTTCTCTTGCCTATTTTAGAAGCAATCGATCCAAAAGAACAATCGGTCCAAGCAATCGTCGTCGCCCCGACGCGCGAACTCGCTTGGCAGATTCACGAAGAGCTGAAGTCGCTCCTCGTCAAACAACCGGAGTATATCAAATCGAGCTTGATCGTCGGCGGTACCGACCGCGAACGTCAAATCGACAAGATGAAAAATCCACCGCATATCATTATCGGGACGCCGGGACGTCTGCTCGACTTGATGAAAGTTCAAGCGCTGTTCCCGCACAAGGTCAGTCATTTCGTCGTCGATGAAGCCGATCAAATGCTCGACATGGGCTTCTTGCCTGAAGTCGACCGTATCGCTCAATCGTTGCCGGAAAAACTTCAGACGATGGTCTTCTCAGCTACGATCCCTGAGAAACTCGAACCGTTCTTGAAGAAGTATTTGCATGACCCGCGCTACGCCGAAGCGAGCGCCGAGCATCGGGTCGCACCGAAGATCAAGCACCATACGATCCCGGTCCGCCACCGTGATCGCAAAGCGTTGACGGTCGAAGTCGCCAAGGCGATCAACCCGTTCGTCTGTCTCGTGTTCACGAACACGAAACAAGAGGCGGACGAGCTTGAGGCGACGTTCCGTGAAGCTGGTCTCAACGTCGGGACGCTTCATGGCGACATGCAAGCCCGTCGTCGGAAACAAGCCATCAAAGATATTAACGATGCGAAGTATCAATACGTCATCGCGACTGACTTGGCGGCACGCGGGATCGATATCTCGGGTGTATCGCACGTCATCAACTTCGGCATTCCGAAAGATCTCGACTTCTACACGCACCGCGTCGGACGTACGGGACGTGCCGGAGCGACAGGTGAAGCGTATACGCTCTATGAAGATCATGAGAACGGGCCGATCAACCGCCTCGAAGAGCGTGGGTTCACGTTCACGCACGTCGATGTGAAGAACGGGACGCTTCAACCGATCAAAACGCGTAAACGCCGCACGACCGACCGGAAGATGAAAGTCTCGCAGACGGCTCACAGCCGTATGGCTGGTGAGATCAAGAAGGCGAAGAAAAAAGTCAAACCGGGCTATAAGAAAAAGTTCAAGTATAAGTTGAAAGAGACGGCTTCACGTGAGCACATGCAGAGTCAACGCCAAGAGCGCCGTGAAATCCGTAAGAAAAATAAACGTTAAGTAAAAAGAAGAATCGACTTCGTGGAGTCGGTTCTTCTTTTTGTGTACACTGAAAAGAGAAGATAGGAAGGGAAGATGACTATGTTAAAAATTGGTTCACACGTTTCGGTTTCCGGAAAAAAGATGCTCTTAGCCGGCAGTGAAGAGGCTGTCTCGTACGGGGCGACAACGATGATGGTATATACGGGTGCGCCCCAAAACACGCGGCGTAAACCGATTGAAGATTTAAATATCGAAGCCGCGCTCGCGCATATGGCTGCGCACGACATCGAAGAAATCGTCGTCCACGCCCCTTACATCATTAATTTGGGCAACACGACGAAACCGGAGACGTTCGAACTCGCCGTCTCATTTTTGGCTCAGGAAATCAAACGAGCCGAGGCGCTCAAAGTCGCCCGACACGTCGTCTTGCACCCGGGCGCCCATGTCGGGGCTGGGGAAGAAGTGGGGCTCGCCCGCATCATTGAAGGATTGAACGAAGTGCTCACGGGCGACGAGACGGTCAACATCGCACTCGAGACGATGGCCGGTAAAGGAAGTGAGCTCGGCAAGACGTTTGAAGAACTCGCGACAATCATCGACGGCGTCACGCATAACGATCGTTTGTCGGTCTGTTTCGACACGTGTCACGTCCACGACGCCGGCTACGACCTCGTCGGTGATTTGGACGGTGTCATCGAACAGTTCGACCGCGTCGTTGGACTCGACCGACTTGGCGTCATTCACGTCAACGATTCGAAAAACGTACGCGGCGCGAAAAAAGATCGTCACGAGAACATCGGTTATGGTGAGATCGGGTTTGACGTCTTGAACCGAATCATCCACCACGAGGCGTTCGCGCATTTGCCGAAGATTTTAGAGACACCTTATATCCCGGTGAGCGAGAAGACGAAAGTCGCACCGTACAAACAAGAAATTGACATGTTCCGGGCAGGCGCATTCGATGCCGAATGGCGGGAGCGTTTCACGCTCGCCCATCAGTAAACGATGAACTGGCTCCGGATTGATTTAGAAACGTATGACGCCTGGTCCGCGCTTCCCGTTTATTATCGCGAGCAGAGCCCGATCTATATCGAAGGGGAAGTGAGAACGCCGACCGCGTTCATCGAAATCATCGGACACGGCATCGTCGCCGAGGCGGACGTTTTGCTCGTCGAGACGACGACGCGTCCCGCCGACCGCTATTGGCTTGAACCGTCCGCTGCGATTGGAGTGTACAGCCTTGTCGACCTGCTCGCCCTTGATTTTCATCATCCGTTCCTTCAAGTCGGGACGTATGACGAGACGACGGATTATGACACGTTAAAACGCCTGTGGGACGAAGGGTATCGTGTCCCGTCTAAACGGTGGAGCCGGTCTGCGTATGAGGCACATCTCACGCGTGAACGACAATTTGAGCATCAGGTGTCACCGACGACCGTATGCGCCTATTGTGCTTCTGATTTGTCATTCTTTTACGGGCAACTCGCCAATCGATTGATGGAATACCACATCGATGCTGACGAGGAGGTCTGGGTCTGTCCGACTTGCCATAAAGCGTTACACTACAATTAAAAAGGAACGATGTCCGCGGACATCGTTCCTTTTTATTAAAATGGCCAGTTCGCGAGAGCGAATTGGTATACCTTCATGCCGAGGAAAACACCGAAAATCCCGACGACCCCTGGGAGAACCGGTGGGGCCGGCAACGGTAACTTCAAGGCCGTGAAAATCATGCCACAAATCAGACCGGCGAGTAATGAGAGTAAAAGTTCTTGCATGATGATTCCTCCGTATAATGAAATGAAAACGTTTTAACAGCGTGACCGAATTAATTATACAACGTTCTTTCTTCTTTGAGAAGTCTAACATCAGTCATCTGTCATTTTCTCGTTTTCAGCTCGCAAACGGAGAACTTCGCGTTCCGCCCAGTTCGAAGGTTCCCGTTCGAACACGCTCGGAATGTTGTTCCAACGGCCGCCGGTGTATTGGTGGATGATGATTTGAGACTGGATCCGCTCTTGGCCCGGCTCTTGTTTGATATAGACGTACTTGCCGTCGGGCCGTTGAATGCGCGCTTTGACGTTATCGACGAGTTGGAGGGCAAGCATGTCTTTAATGTACGACTTATGGCCTGTGTCGAGGATCGGGAACAAGATTTCGATCCGTTTTTTCATGTTACGCGTCATCCAATCGGCCGATGAGCAGTACAAGTCTTCTTTTCCGTTCTGATAGAAGTAAAAGATACGGGAATGCTCCAAGTAGCGGTCGATGATCGAGATGACCCGGATGTTGTCGGATACCCCTTTTATACCAGGGCGGAGACAACAGATGCCACGGATGATCAAATCGATTTTGACACCGGCTTGGGAGGCGTCATACAGCTTTGTGATGATCGACTTGTCGGTGAGTGAGTTCATCTTCGCGACGATGCGGCCGTTCCCGTACTTCTCGTGCAATTTGATCTCGTCTTGGATCTTTTGCAAGAAAAAGTCGAGCATGTCGTCCGGTGATGTCTCGAACTCGTGCCACGACGGTCGCTCTCCGTAACCGGACAGCCAGTTGAAGAAATTCGTCGCATCCTCGGCGAGTTCTTCGTTCGTCGTCAACAGCCCGATGTCGGTGTACAGTTTTGCCGTCGAGTCGTTATAGTTTCCCGTGCCGAGATGAACGAAACGTTGGAGAACACCACCTTCTAAAATACGGACGACGAGAGTGATTTTCGAGTGCGTCTTCAACTCTTTATAGCCGTAGATGACGTGGGCGCCAGCTTTCTCGAGCTGTTTCGCCCATTGGATGTTTTTCTCTTCATCAAATCGAGCTTTCAGTTCGACGAGCACCGTCACTTGTTTCCCGCTTTCGGCGGCGTCCGTGAGCGCTTTGATGATCGGCGAATCGCCCGACACGCGGTACAGCGTCTGTTTGATGGCGAGGACGTTCGGGTCTTTCGCGGCTTGGGCGATGAAGCGGACGACCGGGTCGAACGAGTGGTACGGATGGTGGAGCAAATAGTCGCGTTTGAGCAGACTTTTGAATAAGTCTTTCCCCGACTCAAGGCCTTCCGGGATGAACGGGATCAACGTCTCGTTGATCATCTCATCATATTCGATCCCAATCTTATTGTAGACACCGAACAAGAACGTCAAATCGATCGGCCCATCGACGATGAAGATGTCGCGGTCGTGCAAGTCGAGTACGTCTTGTAACATGAACAACAGCTCTTTGCTCAATGAGCGTTGTTGCACTTCAAGCCGGATGGCGACCCCGTAGCGTCGCTTCTTCAACTCTTTCTCGATTTGCTTCAACACGTCCGGGCTGCCTTCTTCGTGGAACGGCATATCGGCGTTACGGGTGATCCGGAACGGCATCGTCGATTCGACTTCAAACCCTTTGAATAACGAGTCGACGAATTGAATGATCACGTCTTCGAGCAGCATGAGGTCGGTATGATCTTCATCATCTGTCGGTAACTCGAGATAACGAGGCAGCACGGCTGGCACTTGGACGAGAGCGAGCCGTTTTTTTCCTTCTTCTTTCGATGCGATCTCGACGGCGATGTTGAGTGATTTCGACAACAGCATCGGGAATGGGCGATACGCATCGACGGCGATAGGCGTCAGCACCGGAAACACGTGGGTTCGGAAGTACAACTTGACGAAGTCGAGTTGCTCTTTGTTCAAATGCTTCGGCCGTAAAAAACGGACGTTGTTCGTCGCAAGTTGTTTCGTGATTTTTTTATAGGCCGCATATTGCATCTCGACGAGTTCTTGCGCTTTGATTGAGATCGCCTTGATTTGTTGTTTCGGTGTCAATCCGGCCTTGTCCTCAGGACGGTTGAAACCGGCGAGCACTTCGTCCTTCAAACCGCCGAAGCGGACCATGTAGAACTCATCGAGGTTCGAGCTGAAAATGCCGAGAAATTTCAAGCGTTCCATGAGCGGATTGCGCTCGTCCATCGCTTCTTCTAAAACACGTTCGTTGAAGCTGAGCCAGCTGAGCTCTCGGTTGTTGAAGTGTTCGGGTAAGTAGGTCGTCATGAAGTGATCCTCTCCTCTATGCGTAACTCGATCGACATCTCGATCACCCGCTCTAAATGTTTCTTATGACGGATGCCGCGCTGCAGTTCAAACCGTGGGGACGTGGCCGTATGAAGGATGAATACGAGTCCGTCGTCTTCGGCTTCGACATCGATGTTTTCGACGACTTGTCGCTCAGTCAAATCGAAGGCGTCGACGAGTTTGACGATCGAACCGAGCAGTTCGAGACTTTTTAACATCTTCGAGTCGAACCATTCCGGGAATCCTTCGATATGTTGGTCAAGCAGGCGGCGCGACTTATACGATGAGACTAAGGCAAGCGCGAGCCGATCCTCATTGTTTAACCCTTTGAAGTCACTCGTCGTGATCAAGTGAAACGTGTGATCGCTCTTGTTGTTATGGTCGATGTATTCCCCGACATAGGCGAGTCGGCACGCGCCTTCTAATAATCCCGGCTCGTACGGTTTCGGTTTGATCGCTTTCGCCTCGATCAGTCCGGTATAGATTTGGCGGGCCAAATGAATGAGGTGGCGATGCCGGGTCGGGTCGACGTCGTACTGCTTCTCGAAGTGACGGAAGCTCTCTTCTTTCACGTCGGCGAAGCGGACCTCGTCGTTCGCTTTCAAGTAATATTCGTAAAACAAGCCTTCCCGCAATCCGTTGTTGCTCATCGTGAACTCGGGTACTTTCAAATAACGGGCCAGCTCCGCGATGGCGGTCACGGCAGGGCCAATGATGTCGACCCGGTCTTTCGATAAACCGTCGAGCCGTCCGAGTTGTTTACTCGACATGGCGACAAGTTCTTCGACGACTTCATCAAGCCGCTCGGCATCGATCGTGTATTGATGAATGCCTTCAAGCGGGAAATGCGACATCGACTGTTCGACGCGGACCAAGTTTCGAGCCGTCCCGCCGACACCGACGAGCGGCACTCCGTGCGGCTCGAGCCAGTCGAGTTGTTTGAATGATTTTTTTAAGAACGAGACGAGTTGTTTGCGTTCTTCTTTCGTCATCACATCGCCTTTCATGAAGTCGTTCGTCAGCGTGACGGCGCCGAACGGGAAGCTATGATAAAAGACGAGCTCACGGTTTTTGAAGTACGTCACTTCCATCGAACCGCCGCCGATATCGACCGAGTACCCGTCCTCGATGTAGGTCGAGTTGACGATGGCCGAATATCCGTAAAACGCTTCTTCATAATCGCTCAACAACCGGATCTCGATGCCGGTCGCTTGACGCACTTCTTCTAAAATGGCGTCCGAGTTGTCGGCGTTACGAATCGCGGCCGTCGCCACCGGCAACGTCTCTTTGACGTGATGATGGTCATTCAGGCTGACGAAGTGTTGCAACGTCTCGATCAACGAGGCGATGCCGTCCGAAGACAACTCATTTTCCTCCGTAATATGGCTCGACAAGCGCGCCACTTCTTTTACGTTCAATCGTTCAAAATATTGTCCGTGTTCGTTCACTTCGAAAATGACGTTACGAATCGAGTTCGAACCGATATCAATGACTGCTAATTTTTTCTCCACGATAAAGCCCCCTCTGTGCGTTACTATCAGTTTACAACGAATCCGCCTCAAACTCACATGGATTTCATGTGAAGACGTGTTTTACACGTCAGCTCGAACTTGAAGCGATGCTTAATATTCTGTATAATACAGACGCCAAGCAAGTAGAAATGATTACGATTTATTTAATGAGAGAAGGGTATCTTATGACGACATCTGTCGTAAAACTAGACCGCGTTTCATATTATTATGACGGTACGGCCGCCTTGCAGGATGTGTCGATCGATATTAAGCAAGGCGATTTCGTCGCCGTCGTCGGGGAGAACGGTTCCGGTAAATCGACGTTGATCCGGTCGATCCTTGGGTTGTTGACGCCACAAACCGGTTCTGTCGAGCTGTTCGGTCGTCCGCAAGCCCAGTTTAAAGATAAGTCCCGTATCAGTTACGTTTCCCAAAAAGCCGCGTCCTTTAACTCGGGGTTCCCGGTGACGGTCGAAGAAGTCGTCGCCATGGGCCGGTATGGACGGCTCGGCTTGTTCAAGCGTCTCAACATGGAGGACCGGGCCGCGATTCAAAACGCGCTCGAGACGGTGAACATGTGGCAATATCGAGATAAAAAGATCGGCAGCCTGTCCGGTGGGCAGCAACAGCGGGTATTTATCGCCCGCGCCATCGTCAACCAACCGGACTTGCTCATCTTAGATGAGCCGACCGTCGGGGTCGACCAGAAACATTTGCGTGACTTTTACGAAGTGCTCCACTTGTTGCGCGAGCATACGACGTGCACGTTCATCTTGGTGACGCACGACTTGAACGTCGTGACCGACCTCGTGACGAAAGTCGTCCATCTCGACCGCGGACGAATGGCGTGTAACTGCGGATTGAAAGAATATAGCGAACTGAGTGAATTGAAGTCGATTAAGCCGTATCCCGTCAAACTGCTCGTTCATGAGGGTACGTCATGATCGCGGATTTGTTCCAGTACAGCTTTTTACGCTACGCGTTCGTCGCAGCCGTCGTGATCGGGTTTACGGCCCCGCTCATCGGCTCGTTCGTCGTCGTGCGCCGCATGAGTCTGATCGCCGACGCCTTGTCGCACGTGACGCTTGCCGGTATCTCGCTCAGCCTGTTCCTTGGGCAATACGTGTTGTTGTTCTCAGACTTGAACCCGCTGTACCTCGGGACGCTCGTCTCGGTGTTAGCGGCGCTCGGTCTCGATTGGCTCCGCAATAAGTACGTCCACTTCCAAGAGCTGTCGATCCCGATCATGATGTCGGCGGGGATGGGGTTGAGCGCGATTTTCATTTCCTTGTCCCGCGGCTTCTCGGTCGACTTGTCGACGCTGTTGTTCGGCTCGATTTCGGCGGTCAGCCCGTCTGATATCGTTTTGATCCTTGCGGTGTCGTTCGTCACACTGCTCGTCATCACGGTGTTTTATAAACAGTTATTGTTTTTATCGTTCGACGAAGAACAAGCGAAAGTGTCGGGACTGCCGAGTACGTTGCTCCACATGCTGTTCATGTTCGTCGTCGCGCTCGTCATCGCTGTCAGTATGCGCATCGTCGGCACGTTGCTCGTCTCAAGTTTGATCACGCTGCCCGTCGCGGCGGCGCTCCGGTTTACAAAGAGCTTCAAACAGACGATCCTGTGGGCCATCGTCTTCGGTGAGGTCGCGACGATTGGCGGGCTCGTCCTCGCATACGAACTCGACGTCGCACCAGGGGGCGTCATCGTGCTGCTCGCGGTGCTCATTTTAGCGGTCGTCATGGGGATCGAGAAAGTCGGTACGTTGCAGAAGAAGGAGGCCACACATGAATGAGACGGAACAATTGACTCGTTTGCAATCGTCGTCGCTCAAAGTGACGCCGAAACGAATTGAGATGTACGCCTACTTGGCGAACGAAGAACGGTACGTCAGCGCTAAGGACGTCTTGGATTATATGCGTTCGAAACATCCAACGATGAGTTTTGACACGGTGTACCGCAATTTGAAGTCGTTCGCCGAAGAAGGGTTGCTCGAGGCGACAGAATTGAGCGGAGAGAAGGCGTTCCGTGTCACGTGCGGGGCGTCGCACCACCACCACCACTTGATTTGCCGCGGGTGCGGCAAGACGAAACTGCTCGACTTATGTCCGATGCGCTACGTCGAGGCACTTGATCCCGACTTTGAAGTCGTGGATCATAAGTTCGAGATTTACGGGTATTGTAAACAATGTAAGGCGGAAAGGGATTGACGAAGTCGATCCCTTTTTTGCTACATAGGAAGAAAGGGGCGGATGAGGTGATTTATACGGCGAAAGAGATCAGACAGGCCGATGAGACGGCAGCGAGGCAAGGGATGCCAGAAGACGTGTTGATGGAACGGGCGGCTTCCGCGGTCGCGAGTCGACTCGCTGTGCCGCCGTCTGCGTCCATCCTCGTCGTCTGCGGCACTGGCAACAACGGCGGAGACGGCTGGGTCGTCGCCCGTGAACTTGTGCAGCGCGGTCACGACGTGTTCGTTTGGACGCCGCTCGGGGAACCAAAATCCAGAACCGCAGCGGCGCACGCCGCTTATGCGAGACGTTTCGTCACCGTCGTGTCGGACCCGAGACCGACCGATCTCATCATCGATGCCTTGTTCGGGATCGGGCTTAAAGGTCCTGTCACCGGACAAGCCCGAACGGTGATTTCATGGCTCCAAAGTCAAGACACGCCGATTATTTCGATTGATATCCCGTCCGGTGTGACGAGTGACACGGCGAGCGGATTCGACGGTCATGCCGTCAAAGCGACGGCGACGTATACGTTGCACGGTTATAAACGAAGCGCGTTTTTACCGAAAACGGCTCCTTATTATGGGAAAGTCGAACGAGTCGATATCGGCTTGCCGCACACGTCTTCGTGGCGTGTTCTGACGGCGGACGATTTTGACGAGACGTTGTTTTGGCGCGACCCGTTCAGCCATAAAGCGACGTACGGGCACGGCTTGTTGATCGGGGGGAGCGCGCATTTGATTGGGGCGCCGTTTCTAGCGGCCAAGGCTTCCCTCCGTACCGGGATCGGCTTGCTCGACGTGGCGATTCCGGACGCGGCATCCCCGTTGAAAGCGACGTTGCCGGAAGCGATGTACTATTGTATCGAGGCGATCCCAGAGACAGATTATGCGGCGACGGCGATTGGTCCCGGCATGACCGAAGGGGGGACGTTAGAGCGCGTCTGGGAATCGGTCCGATCGAGGGAAAGTCCGTTGATCGTGGATGCAGGTGCGTTGACGACGCGTCATCTCGAAGCGTCCGGTCCCGTCACCCTTACCCCTCACCCCGGGGAATTGGCCCGCTTGACCGGGAAAACGGTCGAAGCGATCGAAGCTGACCGCTTCGAGGTGGCACGTCAGTTCGCGATGAAGCACGGTGTCCATCTTATTTTGAAAGGAACGTATACGTTGATCGTCTCGCCGGACGGTAGCGGTGCAGTCAATACGGTCGAAGCGCCGGCTTTGGCAAAAGGCGGTAGCGGGGACGTCTTGACCGGTATTGCGCTCGCGCTATGGGCACGCAGTCGACGCATCGAGCCTCGGAATAACCCGAACGAACAAGCGGTGCTCTGGCACGCCCTCGCTGCCAAACGGGCGGGCGAGACGATTCACCCGGCGAGCGTTCTCGCGAGTGACGTCATCGAGGCGATCGGCTGCATATAAAAAGAGGAATCGGCGCTGCTCGGCGCCGATTCCTCTTTTTTAGCGAACTCGAGTCGATTGCGTCGTCTCGAAATGGTTGACGAGGTGGAGCGCCTCGTTCCATGAGTTGATGCGACGGACTCCGTCCGGCAGCGGTTTACGATTGTAAGGTGCATCGAACAAAAGCACCGGGATCGTCGTCTGTTCATGGATCGAGATGGCGTTCTCGTACCGGTCCTCCATGAATAAGTCGAGCGAGAGCTCTTTGACGACACCGACTTTATCATGGCTCCCCGTCATGATGAGCGAGTCGAGCGGAAGCGTTTGTTGCTTGATCCAGTCTTCTGTGACTGAACGGACGGCCTCGCTTCGGGCCGTAACGTAATGAAGACGGTGGGACTCACGCATACGCCACAAGACGTCGCTCACTTCCGTATGGGGGAGCGAGCGGCGATAAATCTCTTCCTCGTGTCCGTGCTCGATCATAAATTTCCAAAAATCATGTTGGGTCATATTCGTATACGTGTGCAGCTCATACTCGGTCGCCTGATGATAGTCGATGGCGTAACCGAGAGCGTCATTCATATAGTGAAAACAGCTTTGCGGGTCCGTGACGGTCCCGTCGAGATCGATGCCGATATGCATGTTGCTCCCTCCTAACTCATAACGTCTATTGTATCAAAAACCCGCTCGGTTGCAACCGAGCGGGTGACGTGTTATTTCGATTGATTGGCCAGTTCTTGTTCTTCGAGTTCACGTGCGGCGAGTTTTTCGGCGACGATGGCATCGATTTCTTTTTTCAACTCTTCGACCATAGTCGCTTCCGGCACTTTCCGGATGATCTTTCCGTGACGGAAGAGCAACCCTTCGTTACGAGCACCGGCGATTCCGATATCAGCTTCGCGCGCTTCTCCTGGTCCGTTGACCGCACATCCGAGCACGGCCACTTTAATGTTGACGTTGATGTTTTGGATGTACTCTTCAACTTCTTTCGCGATCGAAATCAAATCGATTTCGATGCGGCCACATGTCGGACAAGAGATCAATGTCGCGGCGTTAGCGGCCAGTCCGAACGACTTGAGCACTTCTTTCGCGACTTTGACTTCTTCGACCGGGTCATCTGATAGAGAGACACGGACCGTTGAGCCGATCCCGAGCGAGAGGATCGCGCCGAGGCCGGCAGCTGACTTGAGTGATCCCGAGAAGAGCGGGCCCGATTCGGTGATCCCGACGTGAAGCGGATAGTCGAACGTCTTCGCGGCGAGCGTGTACGCCTCGAGGGCGAGGTTCACGTCTGACGCTTTAAGCGAGATGATCGTGTTATAGAAACCAAGGTCTTCAAGGATTTTAACGTGGTGCATCGCACTTTCGACCATTCCTTGAGCCGTCGGATAGCCATATTTCTCGAGGAATTGCTTCTCGAGCGAGCCGGCGTTGACCCCGATACGGATCGGGATGCCTTTTGCTTTCGCTGCGTTGACGACAGCTTCAACTTTTTCACGGCGGCCGATGTTGCCCGGGTTGATCCGGATTTTATCGACACCGCTCTCGATCGCCTTGAGCGCTAATTTGTAGTCGAAATGGATGTCGACGACGAGCGGGATGTTGATGCGGCTCTTGATTTCGGCGAGGGCGTCTGCGGCCCGTTCGTCCGGACAAGCGACACGGACGACTTGGCAACCCGCTTCTTCGAGACGCAAAATCTCGGCGACGGTCGCTTCGACATCGTGTGTTTTTGTCGTCGTCATCGATTGGATGACGACTTCGTCTGAACCTCCGATGATGAGGTTGCCGACACGGATCGGCCGCGTTAATGAACGGTGTAAAATTTCTGACATATACATGATCTCCTTCTTTTGGAAAGGTTCCAATCGATATAAGATGATAGGTTTCCTATTTATCATAACGAAATGTTTGTGAAAAAGCACCCAGCAAGCGTTCACCAGATGTGCTCTTTACAAAGTCTAACGTTATCTTAACAGATGCTTCATAATTTTCCACCGTCTCAAGACCGATATATCGGGCGTAGAGAAAGAGTGGAAAGGTGTGGAGCGGATTGAAGATGTTGAAAAGAAGGGAAAGACAGAAAGGGAAGATCGAACGGAGGTTGCAGTGGACGCTCATGCCGATCGTCATCGTGTTATTTTTAACGACGTTCGGATGGTTTGCCCTGCAGGCAGAACAACAATTGACGGCTGAAGTCGAGAAACGGTTATATCGCGAAGCGACCGTCGTACGTGAGACAGTCAAAGCGACATATGGCGCTTACGTCTCTAATGAGAAACTGCTCGCCCGCTCGTTGAAATCGACCTATATGCAGCAAGCGTCCATCTTATCGGCGGACGGCCTCGAGGCAAGTCAATATTTGTGGAGAGAAGGAGAAGCGGAACGGTTGACCGGGAAAGAGGTTCGGTCGATCGCGGACGGGCTCGTTGCGTATTCAGGCACAGGTCCACGAGTCGTTGAGCAAAAAGAAACGTTTTTGTCGATTGTGCCGATTCCCGAGCTGAAAGCAGATTACGTCCTGATCGTCTCCAAGCAATCCGTTCTCGGGCCGATGTGGTCGCTTCGGAAACTTGTCACGTTCATGATCTTGACCTCCATGGCGGGAATCATCTTATTGTTCAGCCGGATGATTCGACGGGAACTGAGACCGGTGACGGTGTTTGTCGAACACTTACGAGATGCCGTCAAGCGCCGAACGTTCACACCGGTTGACTTACGAGCGAAATCGTTCGAGATGCGTCAACTCGAAGGCGAATACAATACGTTGATCGGGCTGTGGAACACGTCGATCGACACGATGACCGAAACATCAATGGCGTTTCAGTCGAGCTTGCCGACTTTTATGAGTCAGTTAGAACGAAACGCCGAACAACTCGCCGGTTTTCAAGAAGTGGCGAGCGCCGTTGAACAGACGAGTGCCTCTTATCAATCCTACACGCGTGAGACGACGCACCGTTTTTCTGACGTTGCGGCTCGAATTAACGAGTTACAGGGCGATATCGAAGTCGTCGATCAGCAGGCGGTGCGATTGAAGACGACGCTCCTCGAGGAACGGTCGTCGTTTCGTTCGCTGCAAGGAGTGAGCAGTCAGTTCGAGCAACAAGCGTCGGCAATCCGTCAGCGGTTGCTTGAAAGTGAAGCAATCTCTGCCGAGGCCGAGCGGGCGCTACAGACAATCTTATCGGTCGCCGCAGCCACGAAAATGTTGGCGCTAAACGCCTCGATCGAAGCGGCACGCGCGGGTGAGCACGGGAAAGGATTTGCTGTCGTGGCCCATGAAGTCGGTCAACTTGCAAAAGTGACGAACGAATCTTCGCTCTCAGCCGTTTCAGCCATGGAGGCGATTCGTCACGAACGGGATGTGACGCTGACGGAGATGGAACGATTAAGTGAAGACATTTTACAAGTTGGAGAGCAATTACATCGACTCGAGGCAGGGATTGAGACGATCGATCAAGGGATGCGTCATCAAATCGGATCGTATCAAACAATCGGTGACGAGACGGCGGCGACCGGGCGTGAACTGTTACAGATGGCAGAGGCGGTCAAACCGCTTCAAGCGATCGGACAACAGCTCGATGACAAATTGAGAGGGCTGTATGAAGGCGTGTCGGGGTTCACAGATGCGCAAGGGAAGCTGAAACATACGGGTACGGAGTTAGGAAATCAAAGTCAGCGGCTCCATCATGTGCTCGATGAACTCGTTCCGATGAAGGAGTCGTAAAACAAAGTCGAAACCGTCAATCCGGTTTCGACTTTGTTGCGTGTATCTTCTTTATAGGGGCAAGCGTGAGCGGCACCGTCAAGTAAACGACGATCAAACCGATGCCGGCGTAAAGAAACGCCGGGAACAGGTGATACAAGACGACGAGGATGAACATCGGGACGACCGTCATCGCCACGGCGTACGGCCAAGCTTGACGGTAAGGCCACATCTGCCGCTGACGCAACTTTGTGACGAGTTGTACGTAAAGGGCGGCGATGGCGACCGAGACGAGGTAGAAGAAAAAGACGGCAAATCCGTGAAGGAACAACCACATTGGTACGAAAAAGTCAGGTCGTAATATTATGTAATCGAATAAAGTGACGAGAATCGTAAAAACGAGGCTAGCCAGCATATAGGCGTGAAGCGGGGCTAGACGCAGGCGCAGTGCTTGTTTCGTCGGAAGTAAACTATGCCGTAAAAAAAGAGTGGTCGTCTTGAACATAATGCGTTGCTCCAATCTGTTATAGTACAAACCGATAAAAAATCATAAAAATCATACAGCCATTTAATAAAACCTTAACATTAAACGTGTTTACATTCGAGAGGGGAAGAAGGCATAATGAGTAAGGCATTAAAAACCAAGTAAACACAACCAATTCACAATTAAAAGGAGTACAAAAATCGTGGAATACAATTTGCAAGAAATGTTATTCATGTTTTTTGGAGGATTAGGAATCTTCCTCTTCGGTATCAAATCGATGGGAGACGGCCTCCAAAAGTCAGCAGGAAATCGTCTGCGTGACATCCTTGATAAGTATACAACGAATCCATTCCTCGGGGTACTGGCCGGGATTATCGTTACCGTATTAATTCAATCGTCGTCAGGAACGACCGTCATCACAGTCGGACTCGTTAGTGCTGGATTTATGACGCTCCGTCAAGCGATCGGTGTCATTATGGGAGCGAATATCGGGACGACGGTAACGGCGTTCATCATTGGATTTGACGTCGGCGCTTACGCGCTCCCGATGATTGCTGCCGGTGCGGTGCTCTTGTTCTTCTTTAAGAAAGAACGTTTCCAACACTTGGGCCAAGTCGTCTTCGGACTTGGAGCTCTCTTTTACGGTCTTGAACTTATGGGTGATGGGATGCGACCACTCCGCTCAAGCGAGTACTTCATCGACTTAACTCAATCGATGAGTGACAACCCATTCCTTGGTGTCATCGTCGGTACAGTTTTCACTGTTCTCGTTCAATCATCGTCAGCGACGATTGGGATTTTGCAGGAACTTTATGCTGGTGGCTCAATTGAACTCGATGCGGCTCTCCCTGTTCTTTTCGGAGATAACATCGGAACGACCATCACAGCGATTCTTGCATCGATTGGGGCATCAGTCGCGGCACGTCGAACTGCTGCGGCCCACGTTATCTTTAACTTGGTCGGTACGTTCATTTTCTTGATCATCTTGCCACTGTTCACACAATATATTTTCTGGATTACAGATCTTCTTGCAATCGAATCGAAGATGCAAATCGCTTTCGCGCATGGGACGTTCAACGTCGCCAACACGTTCATCCAGTTCTGGTTTATCGGAGCGATTGCTTGGATGGTCACGAAAATCGTGCCGGGCGAAGATTCAATCGTCGACACGAAAGCGCAACACTTGGATCCAATCTTCATCCAACAGTCGCCTTCGATCGCTGTCGAACAAGCGAAATATGAAGTGATTCGGATGGGTGACTTTGCGAAGCTCGGGCTCGATGAGGCCCGCTCGTATCTCGAAACAGGGGACAAGAAGCACTCTGAAAAATCAGCCCACATTGAAGAGGCGCTTAACTCACTCAATGCTAAAATCACGGACTATCTTGTTAAACTTGCTGCTGTTGATTTGACGGAGCAGGAATCTCAAGAGCATAAGACACTTATGCACGCGATCAACGACATCGAGCGCATCGGAGACCACGTCGAAAATATCATCGAGTTGATTGACTACAAGACGGCGACACGTGTGACACTATCAGTCGATGCTCAAAAGGAATTGACTGAAATGTACGATTTGACAAGAGAGACACTTGAGAAGTCACTTCAAACACTTGCGAGCGGGGATATGAACGAAGCTCGTCAAGTCATTGAGATGGAAGCGAAACTTGATATGCTCGAGCGTCAATTCCGTAAGAACCACGTCGTCCGCCTGAATACAGGCGCGTGTGACGGTCAAGCCGGTATGTTCTTCGTCGATATGCTCTCAAACTTGGAGCGGATCGGTGACCATGCGATGAACATCACGGAAATCACACTTGAAGATACGAATAACGAAGTTTCTGTATAAGTGAGTCAAACCTTCACCTTGTGTAATCGGGTGAAGGTTTTTTATTGGCTTTCGTTGCTTTTCATTGACAGAGATGACAGCATTCAGTATATTATTACTGTATAACAACATGGCGGTGTAGCTCAGCTGGCTAGAGCGTACGGTTCATACCCGTGAGGTCGTGGGTTCGACTCCCTCCGCCGCTATTTATAAGGACCCTTAGCTCAGCTGGTTAGAGCAGACGGCTCATAACCGTCCGGTCGTAGGTTCAAGTCCTACAGGGTCCATTCGTGACAGCTTTCTTGTGAAAGCTGTCTTTTTTGTTTTCAATCGCCAAGACGGGGGTAAATATCCGTTAGCATTTTGTTTTTTGAAAAATATGAAATGAGGCGAATGAGATGGAACGAAATCATACGATGATGCAATTTTTTGAATGGCACGTCCCGGCTGACCAAAAGCATTGGAAACGGTTAAAAGAGCGAGCGGAAAGTTTGAAGGAAGCGGGCATCACCGCCCTTTGGCTCCCACCGGTCACGAAAGGTCAGAGTAATGAGGACACAGGCTATGGCATTTATGATTTGTATGATTTAGGCGAGTTTGATCAAAAAGGAACGGTCGCCACGAAATACGGGACGAAACGAGAGCTGCTCGAAGCGACTGAACATGCGCAACAGCTCGGCATGCAAGTATACATGGACGTCGTCTTGAACCATAAAGCCGGTGCGGACGCGACGGAGAAGTTCGACGTATTAGAAGTCGACCCGGATGATCGGACGAAAGTGCTGTCAGAAGAGCCGTTCGAGATCGAAGGATGGACAAAGTTTGATTACAAGGGCAGAAACAATAAATATTCGTCGTTCAAATGGAACTTCCATCACTTCAACGGCACCGACTATGATGCTGCGACGGAGCATAGCGGCATTTTCTTCATCCTCGGGGAAAATAAAAAATGGAACGACAACGTCGATGACGAGTTCGGCGTCTATGACTATTTGATGTTCGCCAACATTGATTACCATCATCCAGAGGTGAAAGAAGAAGTACTCAATTGGGGCAAGTGGTTTATCGAAGAAACGAAATGTGACGGTTTCCGTCTCGACGCGATCAAGCACATCAATTACGACTTCGTCAAAGAGTTCAGTCAGAAGATGAAAGACGAGAAAGGGGAGAACTTTTATCTCGTCGGTGAATTTTGGAAGTCAGAACTCGAGGATTGCCGGGCATTTTTAGACAACATCGACTATCATGTCGACTTGTTCGATGTCCCGCTTCATTACAACTTGCAACGGGCCTCGGTCGAAGGTGAATCGTTCGATATGCGGACGATCCTTGATGACACGCTCGTCCAGTCCCACCCGCTTCATGCGGTCACGTTCGTGGACAACCATGACTCTCAGCCGGCCGAGGCGCTCGAGTCTTGGGTCGAGGACTGGTTCAAACAAATCGCCTACGGTTTGATCTTATTGCGTCAAGACGGCTATCCATGCGTCTTTTACGGCGATTACTACGGCATCAACGGGCCACACCCGTCAGAAGGGAAACAAGCGGCGATCGATCCCCTCCTTTACGCGAGACGAGAGAAGGCTTATGGACAACAAGATGATTACTTCGACGATGAGCACGTCATCGGCTGGGTCCGGCACGGTGTCGAAGAAATCGAACGCTCAGGCTGTGCTGTCCTCATCTCGAATTCTGACGAGGCCGTGAAGACGATGTTCGTCGGAGAACATCGGGCTGGTGAGAAATGGGTCGATTTGACGAACACGGTCGATGAGGCCATCGAGATTGATGAAGACGGAAATGGGGTATTTAAAGTGGCGGCGGGATCCATCTCAGTTTGGGCGTTGCCGGAAACGGATGTCGAATGAAGCGTTACAATTGAGAATCGCGTCACAAATCTGTTACATTTAAAACGAACGTTGTTCAAACCAAATTTAAGGGGGATTTTAGTTATGGCTAAATTTGAATTAACACAACTTGATTACGCATACGATGCACTCGAACCACACATTGACGCACGCACGATGGAAATCCACCACTCGAAACACCACAACACATACGTCACGAACGTAAACAATGCACTCGAAGGAAAAGATGTTGAGTACTCTTCACTCGAAGAGTTGCTCCAAAACCTCGATTCACTTCCTGCTGACATTCAAACGGCCGTTCGCAACAACGGTGGCGGACATTGGAACCACTCGTTCTTCTGGAAACTACTCAAGAAAAATGAGAACGGGACGCCATCTGGTGAGCTTGCTACAGCGATCGACGAAGCGTTCGGCAGCTTCGACGCATTCAAAGACGAGTTCGCGAAAGCAGCGGCTGGCCGCTTCGGTTCAGGTTGGGCATGGCTTGTCGTGAAAAACGGCAAACACGAAGTGACGTCGACACCGAACCAAGATTCACCGATCATGGAAGGCGTGACGCCGATCCTCGGACTCGACGTCTGGGAACATGCGTACTACTTGAACTACCAAAACCGTCGTCCTGACTACATTCAAGCGTTCTTCCACGTCATCGACTGGGATTACGTCGCGAAGCTTTACGCTGACGCTAAATAATCATCAATCCCGAGATTCCATCGAATCTCGGGATTTTTTCTACAAGTCATTAATTTGTAAACAAATTATGATATAGTGAAAATCGAGTCGAAAAATAGAACATATCGAAAAACATTATTATAGAAGCAAGTGATTAAGGGAGGAGACAATTGAATTGGCTAGACATCGCGTGAAAGTGCCGAAAAAACGGCGCAACCACCTTCCGTTGCGCTTGAATTTATTATTTTTCATCGTGTTTATGTTATTCGCGACGCTTATTTTCCGCTTAGGGGTCGTTCAAATCGTGAACGGGGAATTGATTGCCCGAGAAGTCCAAAAGACAGAGTCGAGTAAGATCAAATATGAGGTGCCGCGCGGGAAGATTTACGATCGCAACGGGCAAGTACTCGCCGATACGATTTCGAACTATTCGGTCATGTACCGGCGGTCTCAAGTGACGAAGACGGAAGAGCGTCTCGACGTCGCCGTCAAGCTCGCCGAGATTTTAGACGTTCCGGAAAAAGATCGCAAAGTGACGGAACGCGACCGGAAGGATTATTGGATCGCCATCGACCCGGACCGGTCGCGGGAACGCGTCCAAACGTTGCTCGCCGATTTATCAGAAGAAGAGCGGGCTTCGCTTTCGAACCAAGAAGTCGACCAGTTGCTCCTCGATTCTATCAGTGACGAAGACATCACATTCGACGATGCAACGGAAGAAATCATCGCCATCAAACATAACATGGAGAGCGGGTATGCATTAGACCCGCAGCTCATCAAAGTCGGCGCGTCTCCTAAAGAAATCGCGTTGATCGAAGAGAACTTAGAACTGTTGCCTGGTGTCAGCGTCGAACCGTACTATCAGCGTGAATATCCGTTCGGCCAGACGTTCCAAAGCTTCCTCGGCAGCTACCGGCAGATCCCCGCTGAGCAGCGTGCCTCGTATCAAGCGAAAGGCTACGGGTTGAACGATCGTGTCGGCACGTCATATCTCGAGCAGCAGTACGAGGACGTGTTGCGCGGGACTCCGGCCTACGACGTCTTTACGACGTATAAAGGGCAGCCAGTCGGAGAGCCGACCCGTGTCAGCGGGAACCCAGGGAAAGACATCGTCTTGTCGACGGACATCGAATTTCAAAAAGAAGTCGATGAAATCCTGAAAAAAGCGATTCGGGCCGGCCGCTCAGGCAGTCCCCACTTTGACCGGGCGTTCGTCGTCGTCATGAACCCGAAGACAGGAGAACTGCTCGCCCTCTCAGGGCAGGAACTCGACCTTGAGACGAACGAGTTTAAAGACGTCTCGACCGGTACGGTGCTTCGGGCGAGCCAGATCGGATCGACGATCAAAGGAGCGACCGTTGCGTTCGGGCTTGAAGAAGAAGTGATCAAACCGGGCGAGTATATATATGACACACCGATCCGCATCGGCTCGTCGCTCAAATCATCGTACCGAAATATGGGCAACATCAACGACCTGGATGCCCTCGCCATGTCGTCAAACATCTATATGTTCCAGATCGCGCTTCGATTGGCCGACTACTATTCGACCGGTCAAATCGTCGGGGAAAACGTGACGGAAGCGTTCAATACGATGGAACACTACTATAAACAGTTCGGGCTCGGGGTCGAGACGGGCATCGACTTGCCGTATGAGTCAACCGGTTTCCGCAGTGTGCCGGACCGTGTCACGCTCCTCATGGATATGTCGATCGGGCAGTTCATCTCGTACACGCCGATTCAGCTGGCGCAGTATACGTCGGCGCTTGCTAACGGCGGCTACCGTGTCCAACCGCACTTGTTGAAAGAAATTATCGAACCCGGTTCGCTCGATGAATCGAACAAACAAGTCGTCAGCACGTTCCAACCAAACGCGCTCAACAAAGTCGACATCCGTGATGAATATATTCAGCGGGCGCGACAAGGATTCCGTCAAGGGGTCGAGAGCGGAACGTCGCGTATTCTCCAACAGACAGGAATGACGGCGGCCGGGAAGACCGGGACGGCGCAAGCGATCGCGGAAGGACCGGACGGACAAGCGAAACGGAACGCGAACGGAGAGCCGATCAAGACGTTCAACTCGAACCACGTCGGCTGGGCCCCATACGACGACCCGGAAATCGCTTGGGCCATCATCATGCCGGGGCTTGAGGCGGAAGGCGTCAACACACGCGTCGCTCACGACATTATGAAAGCCTACTTCAACCTTGAAGACGTTCAAGCTCAACTCCAATAAAGAAGTCACTTCGGTGGCTTCTTTTTTTGTCTTTACAATTCTTTAACGTTCCGTTCATTTCTCGTTAATAGTAGTTTATTAGGATGTTAATTGTAGGACAGAACAACAGATCCACAACAAAAATCAAAGCAAACTCAAGGAGGACGTCAGAAATGTCTTGGATGAAAAAATCGGCTTTACTCGCTTCAATCACTTCGGTGGCCATCGTCGGTGCCGCGTGTGGGAACAACAACGAAGAAGGAAATGGCGGAGCTGAAGGGGAGTCACTTTCAGGCAAAGTCGTCATGGACGGATCGTCAACTGTATTCCCAATCATGGAAGCGGTCGCTGAAGAGTTCTCAGCAGAGCAATCTGACGTTGAAGTGACGGTCGGTGTCTCAGGAACGGGCGGCGGGTTCAAACGCTTCGTAACAGGCGAGACAGACTTCTCGAACGCATCGCGTGAAATCAAAGAAGAAGAAGCTGCAGAAGCTGAAGCGAACGGCGTCGAGTATACACAACTTTCGGTCGCATTAGACGGACTTTCGCTCGTCGTCAACCCAGAAAATGACTGGGCACAAGACATCACGATCGATGAATTAAACAAAATGTGGACAGATACGAACGTAAAGACATGGAAAGACGTCCGCTCGGACTGGCCAGATGAGGAAATCACGTTCTTCGCGCCAGGTAAAGACTCAGGAACGTTCGACTTCTTTAACGAAGCGGTACTCGATGACACGGACATCCGCCAAGACGCACAGTTGTCAGAAGACGACAACGTCCTCGTAACAGGAGTTGCTGGTACGAAAGGTGCAATCGGGTTCTTCGGATACGCCTACTACGTTGAAAACCAAGACACACTCCGCGCTATGGCAGTTGAAGGCGTGGAACCGAATCAAGAGACGATCAACGATTTGTCTTATCCACTCTCACGTGAAATTTACACATACGTGAACAATGCATCATTGAATGATAAGCCGCAAGTCGCAGCATTCGCTCGCTTCTTGAACGAGAATGCAGCCGAGTTGTCTGAAGAAGTCGGCTATGTAGGAATGGAACAAGCACGCTACGATGAGAACGCCGACATCATCGACGAGCTAGCTGGAGAATAATCGGGCAATCGGTAGAAGGCGAGAATCGATCTCGCCTTCTCGCCGTGCTTTCTAGTATGAAGAGGTAGGGAGCGATAGACGAGATGAATCAACCAAAAAAAGATTTTTCGATTCGAGAGATGATCGAAGTCAATAAACAAAAAAAATATAGTACGACGAACGTGTTTGATAGAGTCATGCCGTTCTTATTATTCTTGAGCGCATTCGTGTCGGTCGTCACGACAATCGGCATCGCCTTGACGCTCGGATTTGAACTGTTCAAGTTTTTCGAACGTGTCCCAGTGCGTGAGTTTTTAGGATCGACCGAATGGTATCCACTTAGCGCCGACCCACGGTTTGGTGTATGGGCGCTCGTCGCCGGTACGATGAAAATCACGGTCATCGCGATGATGGTGGCAGTGCCGCTTGGTCTTGCCTCGGCGATTTATTTAAGTGAGTATGCATCTGAACGGGCCCGGACGATTTTAAAACCAATCCTAGAAGTGCTCGCCGGCGTTCCGACGATCGTTTTTGGATTTTTCGCCTTGTCGTTCGTGACACCGATCTTGCAATCACTCATTCCAGGCCTGAAAATTTATAACGCCCTCAGCCCGGGTATCGTCGTCGGGATCATGATCATCCCGATGATTGCCTCGATTTCTGAAGACGCGATGAGTGCCGTACCGAAAAAGATTCGTGACGGAGCGCTCGGTCTTGGTGCGACACGTCTAGAAGTCGCCCTCAAAATCGTCATGCCGGCTGCCTTGTCAGGAATCATCGCCTCAATCGTCCTCGGCATGAGCCGAGCTATCGGAGAGACGATGATCGTGACGATCGCGGGTGGGTCGCAACCGAACTTCGAGTTCAACCCGCTCAACGCGATTCAGACGATGACAGCGTATATCGTTCAAATCGCAAAAGGCGACGCCGGTTACGGGACAATCGAATACTATAGTATCTATGCGGTCGGTGCGCTTCTATTCATCTTCACGCTCGTGATGAACTTATTCGCGAACTGGGTGACGCGCCGCTTCAGAGAGGAGTACTAATATGGCATTTCCGAACAGTGAGTTCAAGAATACGAAGAACTATATTGACCGGGAGACGGTCTCAAAACGAATTAAAAGCCGTCTTCAATTAAACGAGGTATTCAAATACATCTTTTTAGCAGGGCTCGTTTTCGCTTTGCTCGTCTTGTCGACGCTCATCTATGACGTCGTCACAAAAGGTGGCGGTTGGGTCAATCTTGACTTCCTCCGTAACTTCCCGTCACGCCGTGCGGCCCAGGCCGGTCTTTACCCAGCCTTGATCGGGACGCTTTGGCTCATGATGTTGATCGTACCGATGGTGTTCATCGTCGGAGTCGGTGCAGCGATTTACTTGGAAGAGTATGCACCGAAAAACCGCGTCACTTCGTTTATTGAAGTGAACATCTCGAACTTGGCGGGTGTCCCGTCGATCGTGTTCGGTTTGCTCGGATTGACGTTCTTCGTCCGGACGGCCGGATTCGGGAACTCGGTGTTAACGGGTGCGCTCACGCTCGGTTTGATGAGTTTACCAATTGTCATCGTCGCGTCACAAGAAGCGCTTCGTTCCGTCAAGATGGAACTGCGGCACGCTTCGCTTGCCCTCGGAGCCTCGAAGTGGCAGACGACGTTCAACGTCGTGTTGCCTTCGGCGCTGCCGGGAATCATTACCGGTATCATCTTGGCAGTGTCCCGCGCCATCGGGGAAACAGCGCCGCTCATCATGATTGGAGCTGCGACGTTCATTTCGACGACACCGAACAACGTCTTTTCAGACTTCACGGCACTCCCGATTCAAATTTATAACTGGACGAGCCGTCCGCAAGCTGAATTCCAAAACTTGGCGGCTGCCGGTATCATCGTCTTGATGACAGTGCTCATCACGATGAACTCGGCCGCAATTTATATCCGAAACAAGTATACAAATCGACATTAAGTCGCAGGAGTAACGAGGAGGATTCTCGAGATGATGAAACAAACAGAACTTAAAGGAGACCATGAAGTGAATACAACGACGACACAACCAAACGAGACCGTGATGCAAAAAGACAGCGCCTACGTCGTGAACAACCTGAACTTATGGTATGGCGACGATCAAGCGTTGATTGATGTCAACTTGGACATTAAAAAGAATGAAGTGACGGCCATCATCGGTCCGTCGGGTTGTGGGAAGTCGACGTTCATCAAGACGTTGAACCGGATGGTCGAACTCGTGCCTTCAGTTCGCACGAACGGAGAAATTTTGTATCATGGCCGTAATATCTTTGACCGTGATTATCGGGTCGAAGACCTTCGTACATCGGTCGGGATGGTGTTCCAACAGCCGAACCCGTTCCCGAAATCAGTATATGATAACGTCGCATATGGCCCGCGCACACACGGGATTAAAAATAAAAAAGTACTCGATGAGATCGTCGAACGTTCACTTCGCGGTGCTGCGATTTGGGATGAAGTGAAAGACCGGTTGAACGAGAACGCCTACGGACTCTCGGGGGGTCAGCAACAGCGTCTTTGTATCGCCCGCACACTTGCCATCGAACCTGACGTCATCCTCATGGATGAACCGACGTCGGCGCTTGACCCGATTTCGACGCTCAAAGTCGAGGAGCTTGTCCAAGAGTTGAAACAACAGTATTCGATCATCATCGTTACACACAACATGCAGCAAGCAGCTCGTGTATCGGACAAGACAGCGTTCTTCTTGAACGGCGAAGTCGTCGAGTTCGACGAGACTGACAAAATCTTCTCGAATCCAACTGACAAACGGACTGAAGATTACATTTCTGGCCGGTTCGGTTAAGAAGGGGAGACAGACATGGCACAAAATCGCACATTCTTTGATACGAAGTTGATTGAATTAGAAGACAAAGTCGTCCATTTGGCGAACTTGACGATGCGTCAAACGGCGACAGCAATCGAGGTGCTCGAAAAACACGACCTCACGCTCGCCCAGACGGTCATCGACAACGACAATGAGCTCGATGACCTCGAGCTCGCCATTAACGACGAGGCGATCTTGTTGATCGCCAAGCAACAACCGGTCGCTACCGATTTGCGTCGCTTGATCGTGACGATGAAATCGGCGACGGACCTTGAACGGATCGCCGATTACGCGACGAATATCGCCAAAGCAGTCACGCGTATCGAACACGTGCCTTACGTGCTCGACATTAAGCCGCTCAAGCAGATGGCTGAACAGTTGATCGATATGCTCGAACTGGCGACGCGCGCGTACCGTAAAGGGGAAGTGAGCCGTGTCCGTGAATTGAACGAGATGGACAAAGTCATCGATGATTTGAACTTGCAAGTCATCAAGCAATATATCGGTTATTTGCCGACGATGACGATCGGTACGAACGACGTATATGAGTTTTCGAACATCGCCCGCTATCTCGAGCGGATGGGAGATCACGTCACCAATTTCGGCGAACATTTGATTTTCCTCGAAAAAGGGAAACATTATGATTTAAATCAGTGACAAAAGTGGTAAAGGACAACAGACATGTTGTTCTTTACTTTTTTTGTGCAGGAATTCACGGGCAGAAGGCGAATAGTAGACTACATGGATTTTTTTTAGGAAGGGAGCCACATATATATGGAAGAGAAAATCGTATCCTTGAAACAACAAGGGCTTACGTTAAAACAGATTGCAGAACAATTAGATATGCCAATCGGAAAAGTCCAATACGCCTGGCGTAAATGGCGGGCTCAACATGGCGAAGTCACGACAGCCGCTGCTGCCCCGAAACGAAAGACCGAAGGGAAGAAATCAATGAAACCAAAACCGAAGGCTACACCCGCTACGTCAGTGAAGCAGGTCGCCTCGACGCTTCAACACGATGCAAGTAAACAATCACCGCTCCTCGATCATGCGCCAGACGGCTTCTGGAAGCTCCCAGACCGCTACGATGCCGATATGATGCACGCGGTCGTCCAATCGCCTAACGCCGTCTACGTGTTCTGGGAAGTGTCTGACGACGTGAAAGAGACGCTTGCCATGCAGTTCATGCGGCCATGGGAAGATTTGCCGAAGGCGTTCCGTATTCTCGATGTCACGCTCCTAGACTATACGAGCGGTCATGCCAATCGGTCGTACTCGTTCGAATTGCCCGAGATGACGAACAGTTGGTTCGTCCGTCCGCTCGACCCGAACACGACGTACGTGTTTGAATTTGGCATTCGTACGATGGAAGGCGAATTTTTGCCGATCGTCGCTTCGATGCCACTCGACACGCCGCGGGCCGAACCAGCCGGTGTCGGACGATTTGCCGAGCCGGTCCGTCGTTGGCAGTACGGTGAAGTCGAGTCACCAGAACTACTCGACACGCTACCAAAATACGCTGCATACCGATTCGTGCGCTGAGGAGGACTTCCAAGATGAAACCAGGTTACTTTTCACTCGTCCTTCATGCCCACTTACCGTACGTCCGGCATGAAGAAGAACACCGTTTAGAAGAGAGATGGGTGTACGAGGCCATCTCTGAAACATATATCCCGATTTTATGGCAAGTCGATCGGCTGAAACGTCCGTTGCACTGGACCGTCAGCATTTCGCCGCCTGTCATCGAAATGCTCGCCGACCCGCTCGTGCAAGACCGATACGTGGCCCACTTGGATGAGATGCTCGAACTGATCGCGCTCGAGCTGTCTGAAGGCCGGAGTGAGGCGGAAGTCGGCACGCTTCATTTTTATGAGCGGCGTTATCAAGACTTAAAGAACACGTTCTTGCACTGGAATAAAAACTTGAATCAGGCGTTCCGTACATACCGCGAACACGGTTATATCGACATGGTCACATGTACGGCGACCCACGGCTTCAACCCGCATCTGTTCACAGACCAAGCCGCCCGCGCCGAGATTCGGTCTGGACTAAACTGCTTTGAGCGTCATTATGGATTCCGTCCAACAGGGATCTGGTTACCGGAATGTGCCTACACGCCTGGTGTGGACCGGATTTTATATGAGGAAGGAGTGCGCTATACGTTCGTCGATGAGCATGCGCTCCTAGAAGCCGACCCGACTCCGGACAAAGGCATCGGTGCGCCGGTCTACTCACCGAACGGCGTCGCTCTGTTCCCGCGTGACCAAATTATCTCCGGAAAGATTTGGAGCTCGATGATCGGCTATCCGGGCCATCCGGACTATCGCGAATTTTATCGTGACCTCGCTTATGACCGTGATTGGGAATATATCCACTCGTTCATGCACCCGGAAGGGATTCGGTTCGACACTGGATTGAAGATGCACCGCATCACCGGGGATACCGACGAAAAAGATTACTACGTCCGTGACTGGGCCGAGCACCAGATCCACAACCACGCGACCGATTTCGCCCAGACGCTCGAAGCCCATCTCGAGGCACACGCCGGACAGACGTTCCCGCCTTTCCTTGTCACTGCGCCGTTTGATGCCGAACTATTCGGTCACTGGTGGTTTGAGGGCCCAGAATTTTTAGGTCAAGTGGCAGAACGGCTCGAGGAATTCGGGATCGAGACGATCACACCGGCCATGTTCCTCGAGCGTCATTTCCAAGACTTGCAGACGGTCCACGTCTCGATGAACACGTGGGGGCGGAAAGGCTACGGCGACGTGTGGATCAACGAACGGAATGAATGGATGCTCCGTCATTTGCACATGATGGAGACGCAACTCGTCAAAGATGTCGCCGACTACCGCGGGACGTCACCGCTCGTCGACCGCGCGCTCAAACAATTGATTCGCCATTATGTGCTCGCGGTATCAAGCGACTGGGCGTTCATTTTAGACGGGCAGACGACGGCGCAGTACGCGGCCGAGCGCTTCCGGGAGCACGCTCGTCTCTTTGCGGAGCTCGAAACGGCGCTCTACGGAGACAAGCTGTCCGATCACTTGCTCGATGAACATTATCGCGCATATCCGTTCCTCCAAGACGAAGATGTGGAGATCGATACGTTCCTGTCGCCGCACGACTACTACGTGACGACCGAGCGCGAACCGGAGCAAGCCGCGATTCTCGTCTTGGCTCCTGAGTTCACAGGGAACCTCGTCGGCGAACTGGGCCATCGCGTCGTCGAAGAAGTCGATGCACGCGCCGCGGAAGGCGAGACGCTTTACGTGTTGACGCCTCATAAAGAAGGGTTGCCGGAATATGAACGTCATGGCCGTGTCCACGTCTATCGGGTCCGTTTGACGAGTCCGTTCCTTGAACACGTCATGAACCAAGTCGCTGCTCAAAACGTCGCCTACGTGAAGCTCGTCCATGAGCTCGTGAACGTCGTCCGTTTCAAAGCGATCCATCATTTCGATTGGATGACGATTCCGGCGGCACGTTCACTTGCGAAGTCACTTGCCGTTCCGTTATACTCAACTATGTTGTCATTTGAAACGACGCGCAACCCCCATGGTCATGGCGGCTTGTTCGACGCGATCCATCGAATTGAGAACAGCGTACTCGCTGATGCCGCCACCGTCTTTGTCGGTGCCGACATCTCAATCGATGAACTCGGCTCTCGCTATGCGATCAAAGATAACGTAACACCATGCTTGTCACCCGACGCTTCACCTTACGGGCAGAACGTTTGAAAAAGAACGTGAAAACACCTTGCTTTTTCAAAAAAAAATTGGTAGGATAATTGAGTATGCTTAGACTGTAAAGCAAAAGCACTTGATACAACATCAGTAAGATGGGAGTGAAAGAAATGCGCGTTAAAATCACACTAGCTTGCACAGAAACAGGCGATCGCACGTACATCACGAAGAAAAACAAACGTAACAACCCAGAGCGCCTCGAGTTGCGCAAATACAACCCACGTCTCCGCCGTCACACGCTTTACCGCGAAGTGAAATAATGAGACCGGCCGTCACTTCTGTGGCGGCCTTTTTTTTCGAAAGGAGCCATCGACATGATAGACAAACAGACGCTACGAGACGCCGTCCATGAACAAATCGGTCAGCTCGAGAACCGGGCTGTTGCCGACGCATCCATCTTACATACTGTCGCGTCCCTCCCTGAATGGCGCGACGCCGAAACGGTCGCACTGACTTTATCGTTCGGTCTCGAAGTCGATACTCGCCCGCTCATTCATCTCGCCTGGCAGGCAGGAAAAACAGTGTTCGTGCCGAAAGTAATGAAAGCGGGACTCACGTTCCATCCCCTAACGTCATTCGATGACGTAGAGCCGGGGGTGATGGGGATTCTCGAGCCGACAACTCCTCGTGTCGACGCCACCGTCGACCTTTGTATCGTACCGGGCCGCGTGTTCGACCGTTGCGGGTACCGCATCGGCTGGGGGGGCGGGTACTATGACCGCTTTTTGGCGACATATCCAGGTCGGACGGTGTCGATCGCCTATGACGTGCAAGTGCTGCCCGAAATACCGATCGAATCGCATGACATTCCGGTCGAAATGATCGTGACGGAAAGGGAATTGATCCGATGTATGCCATCTTCCTCGTAACATGTATCGTCGCCTACGCCGGTTACCGCTTACGGTCGCTCACGCTCTCCGGGGCCGTGTTGACGGTCGTGACCGGTACCGTCATCGGCTACGGGTTCGGCTGGTTCGGCCTGTACTTGCTCGGAGTGTTCTTCTCTACCTCCTCGCTCGCCTCCAAATACCGCGCCCGCGACAAGGCGCCGGTCGATGATATCGTCGAAAAATCAGGACCGCGTGATTTTGTCCAAGTGCTCGCTAACGGCGGCATCGGAATGCTGACGGCGGTCGGCATGGTCGTCACGTCTAACGAGGCGTGGCTCTATGCGTATATCGTCTCGATCGCCGCGGCGACGAGCGATACGTGGGGCTCGGAGTTCGGTGTGCTCGCCAAACGAAAACCGCGTTCCATCATGACGTTGCGTCCGGTCGAACCGGGAACGAGCGGCGGCGTGTCGCTATTTGGGACGGTCATGTCGATCGTCGGAGCCGCGACGATCGTCGTAGCGACGTACCCGTTCTTAGGCCTCGAATGGACGACGGCTCTCGTGTTGATTGCGATCGGCTTGAGCGGAAGTGTCGTCGACACGCTTCTCGGTGCGACCGTGCAACGCAAATACCGCTGCCGTGTGTGCGGAAAGCTGACGGAAAAACGTGTTCATCACGACGAAGCGACCGCGTACGTGTCGGGCTGGCATTTCTTAGGGAACGATGCCGTCAACTTCTTGGCGATCGCTGCGGCGGCCGTGATTTGTTTTTTAGTCTTCGCTTGAGGGTAGTACAGTGAATGAGGATGTTTCAAACGAATGTGAATATTGTCACAATATCGCCAAAGTGAAAACGGTTTCTATTGTAGTGAGTGTTTGTGAATGATGTTACAATCTTTATGTAACAGATAAAACTAAAACATGAAACAGATTGTTCGAAGGGTGGAGAATCAACATGGAAACATTAAATCATGCAAAAGTAACACGCGTCGCGCTCGTAGGTGCCGGTGCAGTCGGTGCCAGCTTCGCATATCAATTAACGACAGCTAGCCTTTGTGAAGAACTCGTCATCATCGATATCAATAAAGCGAAAGCCGAAGGGGAAGCGATGGACTTGAACCACGGCGTATCGTTCGCGTCATCACCGATGCGTGTGTGGGCCGGGGACTACACGGACTGTGGCGCTGCTGACATCGTCGTCATCACGGCGGGAGCTCCGCAAAAGCCGGGCGAGACACGTCTTGACCTTGTCGAGAAGAACGCGAAAATCATGAAATCGATGATCGCGGACATCATGGCGTCAGGATTTGACGGAATCATCATCATCGCGTCAAACCCGGTCGACATCATGACGCACTTGGCATGGAAATACTCAGGTCTTCCGAAACACCGCGTCTTCGGTTCTGGTACGGTGCTCGATACGTCACGTCTCCGTTACATGCTCGGCGACTATTTCAATGTCGACCCGCGCAACTGCCACGCCTACATCATGGGCGAGCACGGCGATACAGAATTTGCTGCTTGGAGCAACGCCCGGATCTACGGCAAGTCGGTCGAGCAGTTGCTTGAAGAGAACGATGATTATTCGTGGGAAGACCTCGAAGACATTTACGTCAACGTCCGTGATGCGGCTTATCACATCATCGAGCGCAAAGGGGCGACGTACTATGCGATCGGTCTCGGTCTCCTCCGTCTCGTCAAAGCGGTGCTCCGTAACGAGAACACGCTCCTTACGGTCGGCGCGTACTTGGACGGAGAGTATGGCTTGAACGACATCCACATCGGGGTACCGGCCATCATTAACCGCCAAGGGGTTCGTCAAGTCGTCGAAATCGAGTTGTCTGAAGAAGAGAAGCAAAAGATGCACCACTCGGCAGACGTCTTGATGAAAACGATGGAGCCAGTTTTATAAGTAGCACGTACCGCGGGAGGCGTTTTGCCGACCGCGGTTTTTTGTCGTGGCATACGTGGCGCACGTCCTTCTTTGTCGTCGGGCAGAAATTGGATTACAATTATAGATGAAGGGAGGGGATTCAAATGGCGAACTCGTTTTGGGAAGATATATATCACGCGATCGAGGCGGGCGGACGAGTCGAGGGGATTCTTGAGCCGTCACGGGCGCTCTTGTTGTTCGACACGAAAGCTGGCGACGTCTACAACTTGTACATAAGAACGGATAAAGCGTGGGCCAACCACGTCGCCATGGACATCGAGGCGGTCATGAACTCGTTTCGTCTCGCACGTCTTGGAAGAGAGAAGCTTCGCGTTCACGTTTACGGGGAGCCGCTCGTCGATGAGGAACGGCTGAAGACGCTGACATTCTCGATTTCGGCCAAAGTGACGATCGAACGGCACTTCGCGACGGAAGACGGAGCCGAACGCTATCGACCTCTCGCCTTGGAACTCGACAAAGAGCGGAAAGCCGAGTTGAAGCGACGTTTCGCTTTTGGGAAACCCCAAGCCGTCTATTTTTTCATGTTCGCGACGTTTCTCGTCATGTGGCTCGCCGAATCAATCGGCTCCACGCTCGACCCGGAGACGCTCATCCGGTTCGGGGCGAAAGTCAATCCGCTCATCGACGACGGCGAATGGTGGCGGCTTGTCACCCCGATGTTTCTTCATATCGGTTGGTTCCATTTTTCCATCAACATGTTCGCGCTCTGGTCGCTCGGCCCACTCGTGGAACGAATGTACGGCTCGCCGCGTTTTGTCGTCATTTATCTGCTCGCCGGTCTGATTGCCTCGACGGCCTCGTACGCGCTCAGTGACGCCATCTCGGCCGGGGCGTCGGGTGCGTTGTTCGGGCTTGTCGGAGCGTTGCTTTATTTCGGCCTGCGGGACCGGTCACTTTTCATGAAGACGCTCGGTCCGCCGTTGTTTATTATGTTAGGATTAAACGTAGGACTCGCCTTCGTCCTTGGCGCGAGCTTGGACCATTCTGCTCACGCTGGAGGTCTGGTCGGTGGGTTTTTGATGGCCGGTGCCGTCGGGTTACCAGATGAACATAAGCAAGTGCGCCGGGCAGGTTTTACGATTGCCGCCATCTTGCTTGCGATAGCCTTTTACGCATACGGCTACTATCGATGACAAAGGAGTAATGACATGATTGATACGTTGAAACAACTAGTCGCAATACCGAGTCCGTCCGGGATGACGGACGAAGCGATCGGCTTTGTCGAGCAGCAACTGTCGACGCTCGGCGTCGAGACGAAACGGTTGCATAAAGGAGCGCTACTTGCGACGTTCCCGGGACGCATCGGTCCTGCCCGTTTGTTGACCGCGCACGTCGACACGCTCGGGGCGATGGTGAAAGACATCTTGCCGAGCGGACGGCTCCGTCTTTCTCAAGTCGGCGGATATGCGTGGACGGCGATCGAAGGAGAGAACTGTCTCGTCCATCGGGAGTCAGGGGAGCCGATTGATGGAACGATCTTGGTGCACCAATCGAGCGTTCACGTCTACAAAGACACGAACAGCGCCGAACGGTCGTCGTCGACGATCGAAGTACGTCTCGATGCCGATGTGCACAGTGCAGAAGACGTGAGAGGTCTCGGGATCGAAGTGGGAGACTTCGTCTCGTTCGACCCGCGCTTTAAACAGACGGAAACAGGTTACATTAAGTCGCGCCACCTCGATGACAAGGCTTCGGTCGCCATTTTATTAGATTTGGCCCGGGAGCTCGTGTCCGCAGATTTACCGCACCGTGTCCACTATTTGATTTCGAACTACGAAGAGGTCGGTTTCGGTGGCAACGCCGGCATTCCGGATGACGTCGTCGAATACGTCGCCGTCGATATGGGGGCGCTTGGAGACGGCCAGCATTCGGACGAGTATACGGTGTCGATTTGTGCGAAAGACTCGTCGGGTCCGTATGATTTGGAACTGCGCCGCTTGTTCACATCGCTTTGCCGAAAACATGACATCGCGTTTAAAGTCGATCTTTATCCTTATTATGGCTCCGACGCCTCGGCGGCGGTTCGGGCCGGCTACGATGTTCGGCACGCGCTCATCGGCCCCGGCATCGAGTCGAGCCACAGTTACGAGCGGACGCACGTCTCGTCGCTCGAGGCGACGCGGGCGCTATTGTACCGTTACGTCTTGACGGAGATGGAGGGACGATCGTGAAAAACTTTTACGATGTTCAACAGTTTTTGAAATCGTTCGGGACGATCATCTATATCGGGGAGCGGGACGCCGAGATCGGTCTCATGATGATGGAGCTCGATGAACTGCACGCCGGTGGGATGATCGAACAACGTGAATACGACACGGCGAAAATCATCTTGACGCACGAATTAAAAAATTCAATAGATTGACAGAAAAACCCCTTGTGCAAATGTTTGCACAAGGGGTTGAATAGTGTAAACTATTGGATGAAAGCGATTTAATTGAGATGAGGAGTGGACTAGATGAAGTGGTTATTAGGGATCGACATCGGAGGAACGACGGTGAAAATGGCCGTCCTCGATATGAATGGTATCATTTCTGACAAATGGGAAATCAAGACGGATATTCGTGACAACGGGGTACATATTCCGACGGATATCGCAACTTCCTTCAACGCCTATCTCGCGCAATCGGGCAAGGCGAAGGAAGACTTTGCCGGCGCCGGAATCGGCGCTCCGGGATTCATCAATTTCTCGGAAGGTGTCGTCGAGTACTCGCCGAACATCGGATGGAAAAACTTTGCGCTCGTCAGTGAGTTCGAGAAAGCGGTCGGATTGCCGGCCGTATTAGAAAATGACGCCAACGCGGCCGCGCTCGGCGAGATGTGGAAAGGTGCCGGCGAAGGTGCCTCGGAGTTGCTCGCCATCACGCTCGGCACCGGGGTCGGCGGCGGTGTCATCACGAACGGCAATATCGTACACGGTGCCGCTGGGATGGCCGGAGAAATCGGTCATATCACGGTCGAGCGCGATGAGACGAAAGCAGTGAAATGCGGCTGCGGCCGGACAGGGTGCATCGAGACGATCGCATCCGCGACAGGTGTCGCTCGTTTGGCGCTTCAAAAACGGAAAAATCGGACGACTTCGTTGAATGAGTTGAAAGAAGTGACGGCTCGTGACGTTTTCGAAGCGTTCAAAGCGAACGATGAAGTGGCGACTGAGGTCGTCCGCGAGATGACGGAGTATTTAGGGCTTACAATCTCCAACATCGCCAATACGTTGAACCCGAAAATCATCGTCATCGGCGGCGGTGTCTCGAAAGCGAGAGAAGCACTGCTTGAACCGCTCGATGAACAGTTCAAACGATTCGCCCTCGAACGCGTCTACACATCGACGACGTTCAAAATCGCTGAACTTGAGAACGATGCGGGCGTCATCGGGTGCGCATGGCTCGCCCGCAAACATTTCTTGCCGACACGCGTTTAATCGATCTGACGACCTGCACGCCTATGCCTCGAGCATAGGCGTGTTTTTAGTATGGAAAGGGTATTGAATAATGTAAATTTTGTAACCCCACGGTTGATTTTTTGTTAAAAAAGGGGTAAGATTTGAACTTGATACTGGACTAATACCGTTCGTGAAACATAGAACATACTCACCACGGACGAAGTGAAGGCGAGTCGATGGACAACGCCATAAAACTGAAAAGAGGAGGAGACCGTCAGATGAAGTCATCTCAACGCTTCTCGAAGCTTACAATGCGACTGAATGAAACGGTCCGCGCTTCGTTTCAAGAATATCGTTTATTCTGGATCTTTACTTTATTGCTTTGGACGAAGACGTACATCGTATATCAATTTTTCTTTAATATCCCGATTGAAAACACCGCGCAAGCATTTATTTTATTGATCAGCCCGATCAGTTCAACGCTGTTCCTATTCGCGTTTAGTTTCTTCTTTAAAGGCAGCAAGCAGAAATGGGTGCTCTACACGCTGTATGCGTTCGCCTCGTTCATCTTGTTCGCCGATGCCGTCTACTACCGTGAGTTCACCGACTACTTGACGATGCCGGTCATCTTGCAACCGTCGAACATGGAGACGTTATCGACATCGTTCACGTCGCTGTTGGAATGGAAAGACTTGATCATCCTCGGCGATGTGCTCGTCTTGCCGTTCCTCCTATGGAAAGTGAACACCCGCCAAAACGCGGCGTCTCATCGCCGTGCGCTCGTCACGTTCGTGGCGGCCGTGGCCGTGTTCCTCTTCAACTTGTCACTCGCTGAGACGGAGCGCCCGGAATTGTTGACGCGCTCGTTCGACCGTGAACTGCTCGTCAAAAATATCGGGACGTTCAACTTCCACGTATACGACGCGATGCTCCAGACGAAGACGTCTGCCCAAAAGGCGATGGCCGATGGATCGGAACTTGCCGAGATCGAGCAGTTCACCCGTCAAAACTATGCCGCCCCGAACCCTGATCTGTTCGGCAAGTATAAAGGGAAGAACGTGATCGTCGTCTCGTTCGAGTCAGCCCAAAACTTCACGCACAATATGAAAGCCTCGAACGGCGAGTACATCACACCGAACTTGAACAAGTTGATCGAAGAGTCGCACTACTGGCCGAACTATTATCACACTGTCGGACAAGGGAAGACGTCCGACGCCGAGTTCGCCCTCGACAACTCGCTTTACGGACTTCCGCGAGGTGCGGTCTACTTTACGAACGCCGACAACGAATATCAGGCGCTTCCGGAATTGATCAAAGACGACAATTACTATTCGACCGTGTTCCACGCGAACAATAAATCGTTCTGGAATCGCGACCATATGTACAAAAACGTCGGCGTGGACGAGTTTTTCGATGAGAAGAGCTACGACCTCGGTAATCCGGAAGATATGACCGAATGGGGACTGCTTGATGACAGTTTCTTCGAACAATCGATTCCGATGCTCGAAGAGTTGCCGCAACCGTTCTACGCGAAGTTCATCACTTTGACGAACCACTTCCCGTACACGATGCCGAGTGAGGAGTATGAGCTCGTGCCGAAGTTCGAGACGAACTCGACGACGCTCAACAACTTCCCACAGGCGCTCGCATACCAAGATTACGCGCTCGGACTGTTCATCGACGAGCTGAAGGCGAACGGCATGTGGGACGACACGATTTTCGTCGTCTACGGTGACCATTACGGCATCTCGACGAACCATAACGCCGCGATGGCCGACCTTCTTGGAAAAGAAGAGCTGACACCGTACGATGTGGCGAAACTTCAGCAAGTCCCATTTGCGATTCATTTGCCTGGCCAAGAAAACGGACAAGTCCATGAAACGGTCGGCAGCCATATCGATATGAAACCGACAATCCTGCACTTGCTCGGCATTGACACGTCCGACCTCGTCGGATTCGGCAACGACCTCTTCTCTGAAGAGCGTAACAGCCGTGCCATCTTCCGGGATGGAACGGTCGTCACCGATGAATACGTTTGGACACAATCGCTTTGCTATGATGCCGAGACGGGTGAAGCCGTGGAAGATGCCTCTCTTTGCGGACCGATCAGCGAAGAAGCGGAGAACATTCTTCAAATGAATGATGACTTGATTTACTCAGACTTGTTGCGCTTCAAAGAACAGTCGGATAATAAATGAACGAGCAAGCGTCACCCGTTCGGGTGACGCTTTTTTGGTACAAAAAAGACGGCCGAGGCCGTCTTTTTCAATGCGTGTGTTAGCTCGGGATTCCACCGTAAATCAATGTCGCGACGCCGAAAAATCCAAAGACGAGTACAGTAAGCGCGGCGAAGGCGAGTGGAAAGAATTGACGTTTCTTGAATGAACGGGCCATTCCCCAAATCGCCACAAGTGCGACGATAAGTGAAATCCATCCAAACGGCTCATACAAATGCATGACGAGTTCCCCCTTTATTATACGTCATGAAATTCATAAAAATTTCACTGAAATATCATTATTATTTTATCCGAAATAGAGGGCGGTGTCGAGCAAAGAAAGGCGTCGCTACAATTTTGCCACAATATCGATTAGAATGGGGAAGGAGGTGTTCATATGAACGTAGTAAAAATCACATCAGGCTTGGCGCAAGAAAACGGGTATGTCGTGGAACAAGACGGTACGGTCGTCATCATCGACCCGGGAACCGATGACCCGCGCTTCTTTGAAGCGGTAGAACGCTTCGGTGGAGTGCAGGCGATCTTGTTGACGCATGCCCATTTCGATCATATCGGTGGGATCGATGCGCTTCGCGACCGCTATAACGTCCCGGTCTACATCCACGAGGCCGAACGAACGTGGCTCATGGACGATGAAAAGAACGGCGCCGCGAAATTCCATTTGCCTTACGCATCCATGCGGCCGGCCGAGCGAGTCTACCAAGGGAAATCGTTGCAAATCGGTGCTCTCGAGTTCGGTCTTCATCATACTCCAGGCCACTCGCCAGGAAGCGTCACACTTCACGCGGCGGATGCTGGCGTCGCGTTTTGCGGAGATCTCATTTTCAAACAGTCGGTCGGGCGGACGGACCTGTACGGAGGGGAGCAAGCGACGCTTCTCGGTTCGATCGACCGCATCCGTCAACTGTTGCCACCCGAGACCGTCCTTTATTCCGGGCACGGACCAAAAACGACACTTGAAGCTGAAATCCGGTCCAATCCGTTTTTCAGCCGGTAAATGTAAAAAAAGATTGTCTCTTGGCGAGACAATCTTTTTTTACATTTGGAAGTTACTCCAATACGTGAAGACGACGAAGAATACAGTCAAGTAAGCCCCGAACACGTATACATACGTTTTTTCAGTCAACTTCAAGTAGCCTAGTGCGACGAAGAAAATAGTTTGAGCTAAAAAGACAAGACCCATTACGACGAAGTCACCAGTATGTTCGCTGCTGCTTTGATCTCCACCGAGTGCGCCCACGAAAGCAAGCGCCGCGATCAATCCAGTCCAAAAACCAAGGACACGGTACATTCTCGCCATGTTAATCCCCCCATACGTACATTATTCCATTCTCATTCACTATTTTACCAACACATTAAAAAAAATGCTATGAAAACGTGTGAATTGAGCAAAATAATCGTGAAAAAAATGTGAAATTTAAGAGTGGCGAAGGGTTGTACAAAAAAATAAAAAAAGTTGTACAAATACTGTACATAATTGTCCAACCGTTGTATAATCAACTTACACACACTGAACGACCGGGAACACATCTCATAAGGAGGCTTTAACAATGGCAAATGAACTGATGTTTTATACGTATCCAAGCTGTACTTCATGCCGGAAGACGAAGGCATTTTTACAAGACCAGCAACTCAACGTGAGCGAACGTCATATTTTCCGTGACGCCCCTTCGGTCGACGAACTGTTGACGTTGTTGACACTTTGTGACAACGGAGTCGAATCCCTTCTCGCCACACGGAGTCAAGCGTTCAAACAGTTGGACGTCGATGTCGATGACTTGAAATTGAGCGAGTTGCTTCAACTCATGAGTGAAAACCCTAAATTGTTGAAGCGCCCGATCTTGACGGACGGGAAAGAAGTGATTGTCGGTTACGACAAAGTATCGATTGAGACGTATGCCCGCCGCCATGACCTCACAACTTCAAACGTTTCCTAAAACAAGTCCACTTTTCAAAAGGTGGGCTTTTTTTTTATGCTTTCTGTGAGGTGGGGGAGATGAAAGTGATGACGGCACGACTCGTCGAGGCGGCGAGGGCATTACGGGCAAGCGACGTGCATTTCATGCCGGCCGGCGAACAAGTGGCGGTCCACGTTCGCTTTGGGAGCCGTTTACAAGTGATTGAGACGATGACGCGGTTCGACTATGAGCGGTTGACGTTACATATGAAATATTGGTGTTCACTCACAGAAACCGACCACCGCGTCCCGCAATCAGGAATGTATGACGCGGGTACGGCGGTCGTGCGTGTCACGTTCCTCCCGTCCTTCGAACATGTCCTCATGTCGTGGCGGTTACCAAACGCGTCGTATCAATTACGGGACTTGGTGACAGAAGAAGACGCGAGACGATTCGAGGCGATGGCCGAGCTTCGTCGCGGCTTGTTCATCATTGGCGGTGCGACCGGTGCCGGGAAGACGACGGTGCTCTATGCGTTGCTCGAACAGATGAACAACCGGCGCATCGTCACAATTGAAAATCCGCCTGAGCAGCAAGTGCCCGGCGTGATCCAACTTGAAGTGAACGTGTTGGCCGGTCTTGATCATCGCCAGTTGTTGAAGGAGACGCTCCGGGCCGACCCCGATGTCATCGTCATCGGGGAGGTGAGGACGAGTGAAGAGTTGCACGTAGCCCATGATGCGGCACTGAGCGGACATTTGACGATGGTGACGTTTCATACATCGACGATCGAAGACGGCGAACGACGGCTCAAACAGCTCGTCGGAACGATGGATGTCGCACGGCATTGGTGCGTGCTCAGCCGAGAAGAAGGAGTGAGTTGTTCATGGTCGATACCCGAGCCAACAATGAACTGAACACGATCCGGCGATTCCTGCGGCTCCAGGCCAGGGGTGTCGGATTAAAAAAGACGTTTGAAACGCTTGAATTACATGAACGGGGACGGGACAGACGGACGGTATATGAGATGCGGCTGAAGCTTGAAGGCGGGGCCCCTCTATCGGAAGTGTTCGCCGGACTCATCAAAGATGGACGGATGCAGGAACTGCTCGAGACGGCTGAGCGGGGGCATCACTTCATCGAAGGGCTTGAACAAGTGCTCGCCTTATCGACGATGCGCCGATCGCTCGAGCAAGAATTACGGCAGCTCGCCCGTTATCCGCTCGTCATTCTGACGATGCTGTTCGGCTTGGGCACGATTTACGCCCTTTATATCTTCCCGAAGCTTCTTGCCATGGTCGAGCTTGAGCAGATGAACGGGATGAACGCTGTTTTACTGTCGAAAGGGTTTTTCCCCGGATTGTTTCTTGCCGTCGTCCTGACGGCGGGGGGGCTTTACGCGTCCGGAAAGCGTGGGTGGGTCCGTGTCCCGATCATCGAACGCGGGCAACGTCTATACGTGACCTACTTGTTCGTCAGTGAACTGTCATTGTTGCGGGAAGGGCAAGCCTCGGTTAGGACCATCGTGGAACGATTGGCAAACGGCGAAGGGGAAGTAGCCTCGATGGCGAAGCGAATGCACGACCGTATGTCTTCCGGACTCGAGCTAGAGGAGGCGGCGCGGGCGGAACAGCTCCTTGACCATGAAGTTGTCAGCTTGTTCGGTGTCGGCACGGTGAGCGGCGAGCTCGGGATGATCATGTCGCTACACCGTGACCTCGTCTTCGAAGAGATGGAGCTGTACTGGAAACAACTTATCGCGAAAACGGAACCGGCGCTATATGGGTTGTTGACGGTCATGGTGACGATGATGTTTTATACGATCTATTTGCCGGTCCAGCTGATCATGAACCAATTATGAGGAGGAATTCACATGAACCGAATGAAGGCAGAGCAAGGATTCACACTCGTCGAGATGGCGGCGGTGTTGCTCATCATTTCCGTATTGTTGCTGTTGCTCGTCCCGTCGATGTCGGACGGCAAAAGTCGGGCCGACAGTGTAAGTTGTGAAGGCAGCGTCCGCATCGTCGAGTCCGAGATCAATTTGTATTACGCCGAGCACAAGGCGTATCCGGAATCACTCGCCGTCATTAAGCGAAACGGTTCCGGCGACCCGCTCACATACAGCTGTCAGTCGATGACGTATACGTACGCTCCCACGACCGGTACGTTGACGAAGCAATGAAAGACGGGTACACGTTCGTCGAGATGGCAGCTGTCCTCGTGATCTTGTCGATGCTGTTGCTCATAGCGATGCCGAGCGTCCGTTCTGTCGAGCGCCTCGCCTTGGTCGACTTCACCGAGGCGCTGCTCGCGGACATCGCCGAAGTCGGACAATACCCGTACGTCGCCTCCGATGAGAAATGTGTGCCTCGTTTGCGTTGGTACATCAAAGAACGGCGTTATCACATCACGTGCGGGTTGACCTCGATCAAAACGGTGAGAGTACCAGATGGCGTCGACATCAGCCTGCCGACGACGAGTGACATCGTGTTCTCGAAGACGGCAGCGACGTACGCCGGACAATGGAAGTTTTCTTCGGGACAGTTGGCTGTCACGCTGAAGTTTCGCATGGGCACTTACGAGCCGGAGGTGATCCGCAGTGAGGGATGGTGAACAAGGGGTCACGTTTTGGGAAGTTTGTCTCAGTCTGACCCTCCTGCTCGGTTGGGGCGGTGTGCTCGTCCCGTTCGTCGAGGCCGGGAACGAACGCGTCGCCCGTCTTGAAATGACGGTTCGCATATATGAACGATTGCAAGGGGAGGTGGTGAAGGATGCGGACGAACCGGGCGGACGATTGGCAGTTTGCGAAGGTGACCATTGCCTCCCGACATTGTGAATCAGGATTTACGCTGCTCGAGCTGACGTTCACGTTGCTCCTCGTCCCGTTGTTCATTGCTTTGCTCGTCCATATGCTGGCGTTCGGCGGGGCGCTTTATGAGCAGCCTCGAGGGAACGTGACGATGACGCCGCAGCTGTTCGTTCGAAAAGTCATCGACAGCCGGGACTGCACGGTCAACGACGGACGGCTCGCCGGGGTGTATGTGCGGCCCGACAAGACGACGTGGGCGTGGACGTTGAAACAGATTAACGGCAACTTGGTCATGGTCGGAGAGGGAGGAGGGAATCTGCTATTTATAAGAGGAATCGATCGCTATCACGTCGAAACGGTAGGGAGCGGTTATCGGGTGCGGTGGGCCGATGCGACCGGGGAACGAGAAAAGTATGTCATGTGCATGAGGGCGGCTTCTTTCTCATCTCTTCTTTGATCGTCGTGACGTGGATACTCGGTGCGGCTTTATTTTGGTATACTGATATCGAACGAACGACGGAGCGTCTCGCGCTCGACGTCCTCGCCATCCGGTTCGAGGCCCATCTGCTCGTGGCGAAAAAGCAGTGCCGGACGGTCCCGCTCACCTTGACGAGACCGACCGGCACCGTCACTTGCCGCCCGCTCGGCGCAGGGACAGCAGAAGTCGAGATTTGGCTCGAGACGGGAGAACGCCATAAAGAGGTGATCTATTTTGATGAGTAGACCGTTTTACATCATCGGTTTTATGGGTACAGGTAAATCAAGCTTAAAACGATATTTGGAAACAACGAATCAAGTCATTGATTTGGATGAGGTGTTTGAGCGGCGCTACGGGACGAACATCGCGACTTATTTCGCCTGTCACGGCGAAGAGGCTTTTCGCCAACGCGAGACCGAGTTACTCCGGACGGTCAGCGCCGATTTCATCGTGACTGGAGGAGGGGTCGTCGAACGGGCGGAAAATCTCGAGTGGATGCTACATAACGGCACCGTCGTCGCTCTCGACTTGCCGTTTGAGACGTGCTGGGAGAGGATCCGTCATTCGGACCGTCCGCTCGTCAAACGGGGAAAAGATAGTGTGAAGGCACTCTATGAAAGACGTCGCCCTTTGTACGCGCAAGCGCATCTCGTAATGGACGCTTCGCTCGGGACAATGGCGATCGCCGATGAACTATATCGCTTGAAGGAGGAAAATAAATGATTTGGATCAATCTTGCCATTATCGTGCTCGCACTTCTCGGGCTCGGCCTATACGGCTTTTTACTTTACAAGAAGAAGATGGCGGGTGACGTTCGTCGCGTCAAACGACTGACCGAGCGGTTTCAAATTCGGATCAATGTGATCCAGCAACTCATCGATGACATCAAGCGTCATGTCGATACGGTTAACAAATCCGTGACTGAGATGAAGCGTCTGTCGGTCAAAGTGAAGGACGAGTCACTTGAATTGAAAGATGCCTCAATCGGATTGACGAAAGAAATCAAACGGACCGCCGGAATCGAAAGCTCGACCGTTTCCACCGAGAGTAAAATATGAAATAATGAGGATGAAAACGTTTTCGTTTTCCATCCTCTTTCTTTTTGCCCGCTTTAGGCTATGCAACGGCGAAGAAAATTGATAGAGTGATAGTGAAAACGAAATATTTCACGATATTCTATACTTATGTTCGGGATTGGGGGATATTATGGAGAAAGTTACGTTGAAACGTACGCCTTTGTATGAATTGATTGCTCCGAAGGCGAAGATGGTGGAGTTTGCGGGGTTTGATATGCCGATCATGTTCTCTTCAATTAAGGAAGAGCATGTCGCCGTGCGAGAAGACGTCGGCATGTTCGACGTGTCGCATATGGGAGAGATTCGAGTCGAAGGACCGGACGCTTTGGCGGCCGTCCAACGACTCGTGACGAACGATGTATCGAAACTTCACATCGGTCAAGCGCAATATAACTTGTTCTGTCTACCGAATGGGGGAGTCGTCGATGACTTGCTCGTCTATCGACTCGATGAGGACGCCTTCTGGCTCGTCGTCAACGCCTCGAACATTGAAAAAGACGTGGCGCACGTGAACGAGTACGCAACGGGAGACGTCACGGTGACGGATGAGTCGGATGCATATGGTCAAATCGCGATTCAAGGACCGAACGCCGAGGCGGTACTCTCGCGGATCACTGATTTGCCGTTGCATGAGATCAAGTTTTTCCGTTTCTTGACGGGCGACGTGGCCGGTGTGACGACAATCGTCTCAAGAAGCGGTTACACGGGTGAAGACGGGTTCGAACTTTACGCCAAAGCGGAACAGATGCCGCATATCTGGTCAGCGCTCGAAGCTGAAGGGGTGACGCCGTGTGGGCTCGGTGCCCGTGACACATTACGATTTGAGGCGTGCCTCCCGCTTTACGGCCACGAGCTTGATGAGACGGTCACTCCGTTTGAGGCGAATTTGAACTTCGCGGTCAAACTTGATACCGACTTCATTGGAAAAGACGCGCTCGTTGAGCAAAAAGAAAATATCCCACAACGTCTTATCGGCTTGAAGCTGCTCGGTCGCGGCATCGCGCGCCAAGGGGCGACTGTCGAGTTTGATGGGGAAGCGATTGGGGTCGTGACGACGGGGACGATGCCGCCGACAGTGAATGAATCGATCGCCTGGGCACGCGTCGACCGCCGTTATATCGAACAAACGAACTTCGTCGTCGACGTTCGGGGCAAAAAAATAGAAGCCGAACGAGTACCGACACCGTTTTATAAACGTAAATGATACAGGGGGATTCAGAATGAACAGAATGGAATTTCGCTATTTACCGATGACGGAGCAAGATGAGCGTGACATGTTGCAGACCATCGGGGTTGAGTCGATCGAAGAGTTGCTCGAAGACATCCCGGCCTCGCTCCGTGAGACGGCGTCGCTGTCTGCGATCGGGGCACCACTGCCGGAAGTTGATCTCGTGCGGCATATGTCGAAGCTCGCGGAGAAGAACTTGCACACGAAGTCGCATCCGAGTTTCCTCGGCGCGGGCATGTACGACCATTTGTCACCGAGCGTCATGAATCATATGTTGCTCCGCTCTGAATTTTACACGGCATATACACCTTATCAGCCTGAAATCTCACAAGGAGAATTGCAAGCGATGTTCGAGTTTCAGACGATGATCTGTGAACTGACTGGCATGGACGTCGCCAACTCGTCGATGTACGACGGCATCACGGCGCTGGCCGAGGCGACATATCTTGCGAGCGCCCATACGAAGAAGAAGCGAGTCATCGTATCGGGAGCCGTCCACCCAGAAGCGAAAGACGTCATCGAGACGTATGCCGGGGGTCCTGGATTGAACGTCGAGTTCACCCCGGTCGCCGATGGATTGACCGATGTGACGAACCTCGACTTGACCGACGCTTCATGTCTCGTCGTGCAATATCCGAACTTCTACGGTCGAATCGAAGACTTGGCCGTGCTCGCCCAAGCGGCGCATGACGCGGGAGCGCTGTTCGTCGTTTCAAGCAACCCGCTCGCGCTCGGTATTTTGGAGTCACCTGGTGCGCTCGGGGCCGACATCACGGTCGGGGATGCTCAACCGTTCGGGATCCCGCAAAGCTTCGGGGGGCCGTCGTGTGGTTACTTCGCCGTGAAACAAGCACTCATGCGCAAACTCCCAGGCCGCCTCGTCGGGCAGACTGTTGATGAAGACGGAAAACGCGGCTTTGTTTTGACGTTACAGGCCCGTGAACAACATATCCGGCGTGACAAGGCGACGTCGAACATTTGCTCGAACCAGGCGCTCAATGCGCTCGCCGCATCGATCACGATGTCCGCGCTCGGCAAGTATGGGATTCGCGACATGGCCGTTCGAAACATGCAAACGGCGCATTATATGAAAGAGTCGCTTAAAACGGCTGGATATACGATTGCCGACGAAGGGCCGATGTTCAATGAGTTCGTCGTCGATTTCAACGTCGATGCCGATGAAGTGTCACGCCATTTGTTAGACAACGGGATCATCGGCGGCTTGCCGCTCGGAACGTATGAATCAGCTCGCCGCACACACATGCTCGTTTGCGCGACCGAGCTTCGGACGAAAGAAGAGATCGATCGCTTTATCGAAGTCGTTGGGGGGATGAACTGATGCAACACGAACAAACGCTCATTTTTGAAGTGTCACGCGCCGGTCGTACCGGCTACAACTTACCGACGCCGACCGTGCCGGAAGTCGACCTCGAGACGCTCTTGCCGGCCTCGATGATTCGTCAAGAGGCGGCCGAACTGCCGGAAGTGTCCGAACTTGATGTCGTCCGTCACTACACGTCGTTATCGACTCGCAACCATGGCGTCGATTCCGGCTTCTATCCGCTCGGGTCTTGCACGATGAAATATAACCCGAAAGTGAATGAAGATATGGCGCGCCTGCCTGGATTTGCCCATATTCATCCGCTTCAGCCGCTCGAGTCAGTACAAGGAGCGCTTGAGATGATGGTCGACTTGCAAGACCAACTCGCCGAAATCACCGGGATGGATGAAGTGACGCTTCAACCGGCAGCCGGAGCCCACGGGGAATGGACGGGGCTCATGTTGATCAAGGCGTTCCATCACCATAACGGCGACACGCATCGGACGAAAGTGCTCGTACCGGACTCGGCGCACGGGACGAACCCGGCTTCGGCTGTGGTCGCCGGATTCGAGACGGTTACCGTCAAATCCGATGAGCGTGGCCTCGTCGACCTTGCGGACTTGAAAGCGAAAGTCGGGGAAGACACGGCGGCTCTCATGCTCACGAACCCGAACACGCTCGGGTTGTTTGAAGCGGATATCCTTGAAATCGCGAAAGTCGTCCACGAAGCAGGCGGCAAGCTTTATTACGACGGTGCCAACTCGAATGCGATTTTAGGCATCGCCCGTCCTGGGGATATGGGCTTTGACGTCGTCCACTTGAACTTGCACAAGACGTTCACCGGACCGCACGGCGGCGGCGGACCGGGTTCTGGTCCCGTCGGCGTCAAACACGACTTGATTCCGTACTTGCCGACGCCGATTGTGAAGAAGGCGGATACAGGTTTCACGCTCGACTACGATCGACCGCAGTCGATTGGCCGCATTAAGCCGTTTTACGGCAACTTTGGCATCAACGTCCGTGCCTACAGCTACATCAAGACGATGGGGGCGGAAGGATTGACGCGGGTGTCGCGTGAAGCGGTCTTGAACGCCAACTATATGTTCGCTCGTCTGAAAGACGCGTTCGACGTGCCGTATGACACGTACTGTAAACATGAGTTCGTCTTGTCCGGCAAACGTCAAAAAGCGCTCGGCGTCCGCACGCTCGATATCGCTAAACGGCTGCTCGACTTCGGCTATCATCCGCCGACGATTTATTTCCCGCTCAACGTCGAGGAGTGCATCATGGTCGAACCGACCGAGACGGAGTCGAAAGAGACGCTCGATGCGTTCTGTGACGCGATGCTGCAAATCGTCAAAGAAGCAGAAGAGAATCCGGAGATCGTTCAGACGGCGCCTCATACGACGGTCGTCAAGCGACTCGATGAGACGCTCGCTGCCCGCAAGCCGGTCTTGAAATATGAACGGCGCCAACCGTCGTCCATCAATTGATCGTGACCCACTCGTTGTGAACGAGTGGGTTTTTGTAAGGTGCTTCACCTGATTGTAACGAGTCCGTGGGCTAATAAGTTACTGGAAAAGTGTTGACGCCGAAATCAATCATCAAATTGTTTTGAAGTTATATGAAAACAAGCGTTGCCTCAACTCTCGTTGGGGCAACGCTTGTTTGTTCAGGTCAGCCTTTTTTGACTTTCCCTTTCCATTGTTTGAATCCGCCTTCGAGCATGTAAATGTCGGTGAATCCGTTTTTCATGAGCAACTTGGCCGCCTGGTTCGAGCGGGATTTGCCTTGGCAGTACATGAGGATCGGCTGATCTTTCCGGAGCTCTTTCATGCGGAGCTTCATTTGACCGACCGGGATGTTGCGGGCACCAGTGATATGGCCGCCTTTGTATTCGTTCGGTTCGCGGACGTCGATGAGCTGGCCTTTTCTGAGTGAGGCGCGGAATTCTTCTTGCTTCATTTTTTTCAAACCGCGCGCCGGCATAAAGCGCCAGACGATGTATGCGATGAGTGCACCCCAAAGGATGATGACGAGGATTGTTTCAATTCCCATTGCTGTTCTTCCTTTCTCTACTTAAAGTTACCATCCTCCATTATAAAGAATATGACGTCGGGACACAACGACTGACTCATGTATTTCCTGCTGGGACTTCCTGTTTCCTGTCGGTTACGCTAAAATGGAGGTTGGATAACGGAACTGAAGGGGAGGCCACGCCCATGCCGACACCGAGTATGGAAGATTACTTAGAACGAATTTATTTATTAATGACGGAGAAAGGGTACGCCCGAGTATCCGATATCGCCGAACATTTAGGGGTGCACCCTTCCTCAGTCACGAAAATGGTTCAAAAACTCGATCGTGAAGAATATTTGGTCTATGAAAAATATCGAGGGCTCATGCTGACGAATAAAGGGCAAAAAATTGGAAAACGACTTGTCGAGCGGCACGCGATGCTCGAGTCGTTTCTGCGGCTCATCGGGGTGGATGAGGCTGACGTGTATGAAGATGTCGAGGGAATCGAACACCATTTGAGCTCGAACACGCTCGACTGTATGACCCGGTTCGTGGAGTTTTTTGAGGACAAGCCCGAGTTGATGGAACAGTTCCATCAGTTTCAACAGATGAAGCGGACGCAAGACGAGTAAGGAACAGGTGGCTCCGGTACGCGTATCGGAGCCGCTTTTTTGTCGGATACAACATCTAAAACCGAACAATAACTGTTGTATCTCGAAAGATGTGTGGTTTTTAACTGGATTTATGATAGAATGGGGGCTGGATACAACATGGAGGGGGTGACGGCGAACAATCGCCGGAAAACATGGACATACACATTAAAGGAAAATTATTTGATGAGGTTCAAATCAAACAACGAGTGAAAGAGCTTGCGGAGCAGATTGAACAGGACGCGAACGGAACACCGATCGTCCTCGTCGCCGTGTTGAAAGGATCGATGGTGTTCGCGGCGGACTTGATGCGGCAAATGACGGGAAGTGTTCAACTCGACACCGTCGCCGCTTCGTCTTATGGGAAGAAGTCAGTCTCGAGCGGGAACGTTCAACTTCGGAAAGACCTTGACCTCGACGTCGAAGGAAAGTACGTCGTCATCATTGAAGATATCATCGACACAGGGCAAACACTTAAATTTTTATGTCAGCATATGACGTTGCACCAGCCTGGGGAGTTAAAAATTTGTACGTTGCTCGATAAGCCGGCCCGGCGTCTCGTGACGCTTGACGCCGATTATGTCGGTTTTGAGATTCCGGACGAGTTTGTGATCGGTTATGGAATCGATTACGCCGAGCAGTATCGGAACTTGCCATATATCGGATTCGTAGAGACGGATTGAACAGGAAAAGAGGATGACACGGGCCCGTGTCATCCTCTTGTTACATGTTCGCCTTCTTTTTCTTTTTGCCTTTTTTTCCTTCGATGACGGTGAGGCGAGGTGCGTCCGTCCGGTTCAATGAAGAACGTTTCGAAAGTTTCGTCACGTTCGACCCCGGTTTGACCTTCGCTTTTTTCTTCGTGGCCGCTGACGGCTTCACTTTAGGGTCGTTTGGCCGTTGCATCCGTCTTTTCGAGGCTTGGGCCGTCTTTCGGTAGCGCACATCCTCAGCCGAGATTTTAGGCGCCATGAACACTTTGTAGATGACATAAAAGATTAACCCGAAAATACCGATGAAAAGTAACTGTCTGAACAATCGGCCCGGTTCTGTCGCGAGCATGTGACCGACACCGATGAACCCTAAGATGAACACGATAATCGCTGCGGTCGAACCGATTCTTTGTCTGATCATGGCGTTTCCTCCTCTTTAACCCTCTCTGTTGACGGCCGGTTGCAAAGTCTCGGCCCGTTCCCACGTCTCGAACGCTTCGATGGCGACACGGATCTGCTCGTCGTTCGGCTCACGCGTCGTCAAAAGCTGGAGCGAGAGCCCGGGTTTGCCGAGGGCAGATAAATAACGATGGTCACGGAAGCGGTTCGTAAATTGAAGTACTTCAAACGAGATCCCGATCACGACCGGTAACAATGCGATACGGCTGACGAGTCGAACCCATAGCGGGTCGATCGGGACGATCATATACACGCCGATGCCGACGAATACGGTGAACAAGATGAAACTCGAGCCACAACGGTAATGCAACCGCGAGCTGGCCCGAACGTTCTCGACCGTGATCGGACGACCAGACTCGTAACAGTTGATCACTTTATGCTCGGCGCCATGGTATTGAAACACTCGTTTGATTAAAGGCGTCAACGAGATCAAATACAAATAGCTGAGCAGTAATACTAATTTTATTCCCCCTTCAAGGAGGTTTTGAATCACATGTCCGGATAATGCCGGCACGTTTTGAAACATGGCGGCCAAAAGAGCCGGTGTGACGTTGAAGATCAGCTTTCCGAACACGTAAGAGATGACGCCGACGATGGCGATCATGAGCACCATGAACATGTTTTGTTTTTGTTCCGGTTTCTCGACTACATCTTCACTCGGGTCGACGTCATAACGGTCGCTCGCGAACGTCATATGGGCCGATCCGTTCTTTAACGATTCGTACAGTGCGACGATCCCGCGCAAGAACGGGACTTTTTTAAGGGATTGGACCCACGGGACGAGGATGCGGGGTTGGTTGAACGTTTCAATCGACCCGTCTTTGCGTCGAATCGCCGATGCGCTCTCGGTCCGCCCTTGAAACATCACCCCTTCGACGAGCGCTTGCCCGCCGACGGGGGTGGATGGTTTAGTTGTCATACGTTTTCCTCGATTCTACCAGTAGTATAGTTGAATTATACCGTGATTCGGGAGAAAAACGAAACCTCAGGCGACACGATTCACGCGCTCTACATAAATTTGTTACAATAGAAGCGACTTGACGAAGGGGGAATGAAGGTTGCGTATTCTTGTATTGAACGGACCGAACTTGAATTTGCTCGGATTACGGGAGCCGGACGTGTATGGAAACGTGTCGCTAAAAGGGCTGGCGAGCACGTTGTTGCTTGCGGCGCCGGAAGAAGTGGAGCTCACGTTCATCCAATCAAACCATGAAGGTGAGTTGATCGATGCGTTGCACGATGCGTTCGATTATGAAGGCGTCATCTTCAATGCCGGTGCCTACACGCACACGTCGATCGCGCTTCGTGACGCGATCGCGGCCATCACCGCCCCTGTCGTCGAAGTACATATCTCGAACGTGCACGCGCGTGAGCCGTTCCGTCATGAATCTATTCTTGCCGGCGTCTGTCTCGGCGTCATCAGCGGGTTTGGCTTGACGAGTTATACGCTTGCGCTCCAGGCACTGATCGAACATTGGAGGAATCGACATGATTGAACGCGTCAGTAAGTTACAACATGCACTAGCAGCTAACGGGATCGACGGACTTCTCGTGACGAAACGGGAGAACATCCGCTATTTATCTGGCTTTACTGGATCGAGCGGTGTCGTACTCATCACGGCCGAGACGGCGAGCTTCATTACCGATTTCCGCTACACCGAGCAAGCGGCGAGCCAAGTGAAAGGCTATACAATCGTCGAGCTTGACACGTCGCTCGTCAAATCGGTGGGTGACATCGTGACACGTGAAGCGGTGAAGCGCCTCGGGATCGAACAAGACGACATGACCGTCGGCCTATATCGCACGTATGAAAAAGAAGTGACGGCCGAACTCGTCGAGACGTCGGGAATCGTTGAAAAGCTACGCTTGATTAAGGATGAGGCAGAGCTTAAGATAATGAAGGAAGCTGCGGCGATTGCTGATGCGGCTTTCGAACATATCCAAACGTTCATCCGTCCGGGCCGTACCGAGAAAGAAGTCGCGAACGAACTCGAGATGTTCATGCGCGCTCAAGGGGCAGACTCGTCTTCGTTCGATATGATCGTCGCCTCGGGATGGCGTTCGGCACTTCCGCACGGCGTGGCCAGTGAGAAAGTAATCGAAGCGGGAGAGCTCGTGACGCTCGACTTCGGAGCATACTATAAAGGATACTGCTCAGATATTACGCGCACGCTCGCGATCGGACCGATCTCTGACGAGTTGCAAAACATTTACGATACGGTGCTCCGGGCCCAACTCGCCGGTGTAGCCGGCACGAAGGCCGGTATTTCAGGTATCGAGGCGGACGCGTTGACGCGTGACGTCATCAAAGAAGCCGGATACGGTGAATACTTCGGACACTCGACCGGACATGGACTCGGCATGGAAGTCCATGAGGCGCCAGGACTCTCATTCCGCTCCGAGACGATTTTGGAACCAGGTATGGTCGTCACGATCGAGCCGGGTATCTACATCGCCGGTGTCGGCGGTTGCCGCATCGAGGATGACGTCGTGATCACAGAAGACGGATGTGTTCGTCTCACGCAATCGCCAAAAGAGTTAATCACGATCGAGGCATAAGTCTCGTCTGAAACTAGGAGGAAATCAATATGGTATCAGTTAACGATTTAAAAACAGGTTTAACGGTGAAGACGTCGGACGGATCGATTTGGCAAGTTATCGAGTTCCAACACGTCAAACCAGGTAAGGGCGCTGCGTTCGTCCGGACGAAGATGCGCAACTTGCGCACGGGTGCTATCCAGGAGACGACGTTCCGCGGCGGCGAACGCATCGAGCGTGCCCATATCGAACGTAAACGGATGCAGTACTTGTATCCGATGGGGGACACGTACGTGTTCATGGACAACGAGTCGTACGAGCAACTCGAATTGACGAGCGAACAAGTGAAAGCGGCTCTCCCTTACATGCTTGAGAACATGGAAGTGAGCATCGCAGATTACAACGGCGAGATTCTCGGAATCGAACTTCCGACGACGGTCGTCTTAACAATCGTGGAAGCCGACCCTGGCGTCAAAGGGGACACGGCTTCGAACGTGAAGAAGAACGCGACAGTCGAAACGGGACATATCATTCAAGTCCCACTCTTCATCGAGCCAGGTGAAAAAGTCACGGTCGACACACGTACAGGTGAGTTCACGGGACGTTATAACGGGTAATATCGAGAGTGTCCATTCTGCGGAATGGGCACTCTTTTTTGTCGTTGCATTCACTGGTCTGACCAGTTATAGTAGAGTAGAGATTAGTACCAGGTATAAACAGGGGGTATATTCATGCAAATCGATCACATTAAAGAGCTGATGGAACTGCTCGACCAGACGTCAATCCACGAGATGGAGCTCGAGACGTCCGAGTTCAAGTTATCATTGAAAAAAGAGGCGGCCCCGCAAGTCGTCCAGGCGACTGCACCGCTCGCACCGGTAAACCCGATCTCGGCTCCGACGCCGATTGCAGCACCGGACGAAGAGGCGGCTGTCACGCCGGCCAACGATTATCGGACGATCACATCGCCGATGGTCGGCACGTTTTATTCACGTCCTGCGCCTGACAAAGAAGCGTTCGTCAAAGTCGGAGACCGGGTCGAGGCCGGTCAAGTCGTCTGTATTTTAGAGGCGATGAAACTGTTTAACGACGTCGAAGCGGAAATCGGCGGGGAAATCGTCGAGATGCTCGTGGCCGATGGTGACTTGGTCGAATATGGGCAAGCGCTCTTCAGCGTGAAGTGAGGTCGGCATGAAACTACTAATAGCAAACCGCGGGGAAATCGCGGTACGAATCATCCGTGCGGCTAAAGAACTGAACATCCCGACCGTCGCCGTCTTCTCCGAGGCTGACCGGGAAGCGCTCCATGTCAAGCTCGCCGACGAGGCGTACTGCATCGGTCCGAATCCGTCAAAAGACTCGTATTTGAACATTCCGAACATTTTGTCGGTCGCATGCGCGGTCGATGCGACGATGATTCATCCGGGATATGGCTTTTTGGCGGAAAATGCCGAGTTCGCCGAGATGAGCGAGGCGTGCGGCATCCAGTTCGTCGGACCGAGCAGTTACGCGATTCGGAAGATGGGCATCAAGGATGAGGCGAAGCGGACGATGATCGAGTCAGGTGTCCCGGTTGTTCCCGGATCGAGTGGCGTCGTCACAGATGGGGAAGCGATCGAGCTCGCCCGTGAAATCGGCTATCCGGTCATCATCAAAGCGACGGCGGGCGGCGGCGGGCGCGGCATCCGTGTCGCGTTCGATGAAGAGGAACTCATCAAAGGACTCGTTGCCACACGTAAAGAAGCGAAGCAAGCGTTCGGAAACGGGGACGTCTATTTAGAGAAATATATCGAATCGTTCCGCCACGTCGAAGTGCAAGTGCTCGCTGACCAGTACGGCAACGTCATCCATCTCGGAGAGCGCGACTGCACGATTCAACGTCGGATGCAAAAACTCGTGGAAGAAGCGCCGTCCCCGGCGATCGATGAGACGACGCGTCGGGCGATGGGAGATGCGGCCGTGAAAGCGGCGAAAGCGATCCAATATTCGGGCGCGGGGACGATCGAGTTCATCTACGTCCCTGAAGTGAACGAGTTTTATTTCATGGAGATGAACACGCGTATCCAAGTCGAACATCCGGTCACCGAGATGATCACCGGCTTCGACCTCGTCCAAGCCCAGCTCGAAGTCGCGCTCGGTCATCCGCTCGCGATCTCGCAAGACGATATCGTCTTCTCGGGTCATTCGATCGAATGTCGCATCAATGCGGAAGACCCGTTCGCAGACTTCCGGCCGATGGCAGGAAGAATCGACCAGTATATCGTTCCGGGTGGGATGGGCGTGCGCGTCGACAGCGGGCTCTATGCCGGAGCGGTCATTCCGCCGTTTTATGATTCGATGGTCGCGAAGCTGATCGTTCACGCTCCGACGCGAGAGGAAGCGATTGCGAAGATGCTTCGCGCGCTCGACGAGTTCACGGTGTCAGGGATCCATACGACGATTCCGTTCCATCAACAAGTCATGGCGCACGAGCGCTTCCGGACAGGTACGTTCGACACGAAATTTGTCGAAAAAGAAATGACGCTCTCCAAATGACAACGACCAGGAAGCCCGAACATTATTTCGGGTTTCCTGGTTTTTTGTACTGAATTTATGAGTGCTTTATGCTAAACTATCACAATGAAAGCAAGCAAAAGGAGAGTATCTGAATGAAACGTCATGAAGCACGAGAGAAAGCGATTCAAACGCTTTTTCAAATCGAAGTATCAAACCTTGAGGTAGAGGACGCGATCGAGTTCGCCCTCGACGGTACGGAATCTGATCCATTTTATGAGCAACTCGTCACGGAGACGCTTGAGAAAAAAGATGAGATCGACGCACTGCTCATCGAAAACTTGAAAAACTGGCGCCTCGACCGGCTCGGAAACGTCGAGCGGACGATTCTCCGTATGGCGACGTACGAGTTGCTCTATGTCGAGACAATCCCTGAAAGTGTCACGATCAACGAGGCGGTTGAACTCGCGAAGTCGTTCGCTGACGAAGAAGCGGCGAAGCTCGTCAACGGCGTACTCGGCAATATCATCAAAGCGTAAACGAACAGAGAGAAGACACCACACCAACTACAGAGAAACCTAACATAACGGGGGATGAGAGAGATGGCAGTAGTGATCGACGGGAAACAAATCGCAACATCGTATCGGCAAACGTTGAAAGAACGGGTAGCGGAACTTCGGGCTAAAGGAATCGTCCCGAAATTGAAAGTCGTGTTAATCGGGGACGACCCGGCCAGTCATAGTTATGTCCGTGGCAAAGAGCGGGCGGCGGCCGAAATCGGCATTGATTCTCAAGTGCTTCGTTTCGACGAGACGGTCACGGAGCGTGAAATTCTCGCCTTGATCGATTCAATGAACGAAGACGACGACCTGCACGGGATTCTCGTGCAACTGCCGCTGCCGAAACATATCGATGAGAACCGCGTCATCATGCGCATTTCTCCTGAGAAAGACGTCGACGGGTTCCACCCGGAGAACGTCGGGAAGATGATGCTCGGTCTCGAGACGTTACTGCCTTGCACGCCGCACGGGATTCTTCATCTCGCGAAACTGCAGACAGACCTCGTCGGGAAGCACGTCGTCGTCGTTGGCCGCAGCCAAATCGTCGGTAAGCCGGTCGGGATGCTGTTTTTGAACGAGTCGGCGACCGTCACGTATTGTCATTCGAAGACGGTCGACCTCGGGGCGATGACCCGTCAAGCCGATATTTTGATCGTCGCGGTCGGACGGGCCGGTCTCGTCACAAAAGACATGGTCAAACCGGGCGCCATCGTCATCGATGTCGGGGTCAATCGCGTCGATAACCGTCTCGTCGGAGATGTGGATTATGAACATGTCAAAGACGTGGCCGGGGCCATCACGCCTGTTCCGGGCGGTGTCGGTCCGATGACGATCACGATGCTCATGCACAATACGGTCGAGGTCGCGTCGCGTGGCTAATCCGCTTCCGGTATCCGAGGTCGTCCGTTATGTGAAACGACAGCTCGACGGTGATCCGGTGTTGCAACAAGTCGCTGTGATCGGCGAAATCTCTAACTTTAAGCGCTACGCTTCCGGGCACTGTTATTTCACGCTCAAAGATGAGTCGTCACGAATGAAGGCGATCATGTTTTCCCGAGATGCGAGGACGTTGACGTTTGACCCGACCGACGGTATGAGCGTCATCGTCGTCGCCCGTGTGACGATGTATGAATCGACCGGAGACGTGCAGTTGTACGTCGAGTTGATGCGTCAAGAAGGTGTTGGTCTCTTATATGAACGCTACGAAGCCCGAAAACGTGAACTCGAGGCGAAAGGGTGGTTCGCCGAGGAGCGCAAACGACCGCTCCCAGCTTTCCCTGAGCGAATCGGAATCGTCACCTCGCCGAAAGGGGCGGCGCTTCACGATATCGCGACAACGCTCAGACGACGTGCCCCGCACGTCGCGATCACGTTCGCGCCGGTCGCGGTCCAAGGAGACACCTCGTCCGTGCAAGTGGCGAATGCGATCCGGTGGATGAACGAACGGACTGACTGTGACGTGTTGATCATCGGCCGCGGCGGCGGCTCGATCGAAGAGTTATGGGCGTTCAATGAAGATGCGGTCGTCGAAGCGATATACGATTCGACGATTCCCGTCATCTCTGCTGTCGGGCATGAGACGGACTTCACGCTGTCCGACTTTGTCGCCGACGTCCGGGCAGCGACCCCGACAGCGGCCGCGGAGCTCGCGACGGCGACGATCGAGGCGCAGCGAAAAGATGTGGAGCGATTGAGTGCGGCGCTCACGCGTGTCGTGACGACGCAAATGACAACGCTCCGGGAACGGGTCGAACGTATGAAAAACAGTTACGGCTTGAAGTCACCTCGCTATACGATCATGCAAAAACGCGAGCGGTTCGCCCAGGCCGAGATCCGGCTCGAGCAAGGCGTCGTCAAACAAGTGACGAGCGTCAAGCATCGTCTTGACGCCTCGGCCCACCGGCTTGACGTCAAGAACTTGATGCAAGTGTTTCGAACGCATGAGGACCGGTTCCGACAATACGAAGGACGGTTCGACCGCATCAAACCGCTCGAGGGACCGACCGATCAGTTGGCCCGCGCCGCGGGACGACTGCAAGCAGTCAGTCCGCTCGCCGTCCTCGCCCGTGGCTACACGTTCATCGAGCAAGACGGCACGTACGTGAAAGATGTCAAACAACTACATGACGGCTTGGTGACGATCCGCTTTCGGGATGGTCACGCTGTCGCGGAAGTGAAGGAGAGACATGATGGCGAAGAAACAAGAACAACAGACGTTTGAAGCCGCACTAGCCCGACTCGAAGAAATCGTCGCTCAGCTCGAGGCCGGCGACGTCGCGCTCGAAGAGGCGATGACGCTCTATGAGGAAGGGGTTCGTTTATCGGCCCTGTGCCAATCGAAGCTCGCGGCAGCCGAGAAAAAGATGGATGAGATTCTTGAACTCGACGGGACGCTCCGGGATAAAGGAGGCGCGTCATGACTCGACAAGTCTCCCTTAGCCGATGGAAACAAGAAGTCGAACGAGCGCTCTCGACGTTCAACGAGCGTTCGGCGATGCCGTCGCGTCTCCACGACGCCATGACGTATTCACTCGAGGCGGGCGGAAAACGAATTCGGCCCGCGCTCGTCTACGCCGTCCTCGAGACGTACGGAAGGCCGCTTTCGCTCGGCCATGAAGTAGCGGCATCACTCGAGATGGTCCATACATACTCACTCATCCATGACGATTTGCCGGCGATGGATGACGACGACGTCCGGCGCGGCCGGCCGACGAATCATCGCCAGTTCGATGAGGCGACCGCGATTCTCGCCGGAGACGCCTTGTTGACCGACGCGTTCGCGCTCCTTGCCTCTACGAACACGTCTCCTGAGAAAGTCGTCGCTTTGGTCGCCTCGTTCGGTCGTGCGGCCGGGAGCCGTGGCATGGTCGGCGGTCAGCTTGACGACATGCTCGCTGAAAAACAGAGCGGGGTCCCGCTCGAGACGCTCCAATCAATCCATGAGCGAAAGACGGGCGCTCTTCTCGTCTATGCGCTCGAAGCGGGCGCCATCCTCGCCGATGCGTCCGAGTCAGACCGGGAAGCGCTCAAAGCGTTCGGTCAGCACCTCGGAATCGCTTTCCAAATCCAAGACGACATTTTGGACGTCGAAGGGGACGAGGCGCTCATCGGCAAGCGTGTCGGCTCAGACGAACAAAATGATAAGACGACGTATCCGAAGCTTCTCGGCTTGGACGGAGCCAAAGCGGCGCTCGACCGAGAGGTGACGATGGCAGAGGCTGAACTTGCCTCATTGTCCGTCGAGGCCCCGCTGTTGCGGGCACTTCTCGCCTTTGTCGTCGGACGCAATCATTGACAGTGGTGACACGATAACACATCGTGTCACCTTTGTTTTTGTGAATGTATGGCATCCTTGGACACATTCTTGTAAAATGTAAGGTACGAATCAGTAATAAGATAGGAGAAAGGATGGTCATCATGGACTTGACATCCATTCAAGACCCGTCATTCCTGAAACGAATGTCGGTAACTGAGATGGAAGCGCTCAGCGCCGACATCCGACGGTTCTTGATTGAAAAATTGGCAGAAACGGGAGGGCATCTGGCGCCGAACCTTGGCGTCGTCGAGTTGACGCTTGCCTTGCACCGTGTATTCGACAGTCCGAACGACCAGCTCGTATGGGACGTAGGGCATCAAGCGTACGTCCACAAAATTTTGACGGGACGGACGAAACAGTTCGATACGCTCCGTCAATACAACGGCTTGTGCGGCTTCCCGAAACGTTGCGAGAGCGACCATGACGTCTGGGAGACCGGGCATAGCTCGACTTCGCTCTCGGCGGCGATGGGAATCGCCATCGCCAACGAATTGAAAGGGTCACAAGACCGTGCCATCGCTATTATCGGGGACGGGGCACTCACCGGAGGGATGGCGCTCGAAGCGCTCAACCATATCGGCGCCGAGAAACAAAACGTGATCGTCATCTTGAACGATAATGAGATGTCAATCGCCCCGAACGTCGGGGCGATGCACAACATGCTCGGACGAATGCGTGCCTCGCGCAAGTTGAAGCATGCCCGCGAGGAGATCGAGTCGCTCATCAAACACATCCCGATCGTCGGTGGACCGCTTGAACGAAGCGGGGAACGCGTCAAAGATATGCTCAAGTCGGCGCTCATCCCAGGAACGTTTTTTGAAGAACTCGGTTTCACATACTTCGGACCGACGGACGGCCATGATTTGAAAGATCTTCTCGAGACGCTCGAGTATGCGAAAAAGATTGACGGACCAGTACTCGTCCACGTCATCACGAAAAAAGGCAAAGGATACCGTCCGGCCGAACTCGACGGTGTCGGGACGTGGCATGGCCTCGGACCGTATAAGATCGAATCAGGGGAAGTCATTAAAGGCAAAGTGAAAGGTCCGAGTTATTCGAAAGTCGTCGCCGAGACGATCACGAAAGTGGCGGAGACGGACGACCGTGTGACACTGATCACGCCAGCGATGAGCGTCGGATCGAAGCTCGACTGCTTCAATGCCAAGTTCCCTGAACGCATGTTTGACGTCGGCATCGCCGAACAGCATGCGGTGACACTCGCAGGCGGTCAGGCGACGCAAGGGTTGAAACCGGTCGTCTCGATTTATTCGACTTTCTTCCAACGCGCCTACGATCAACTCGTGCACGATATTTGCCGTCAAAACTTGAACGTTGTCTTCACGATTGACCGTTCCGGTCTCGTCGGTGCGGACGGGGAGACGCACCAAGGCGTGTTCGATATCGCCTTCATGCGCCATGTGCCGAACATCCGCATCTTGATGGCGAAAGATGAAGCCGAGCTGCAACGACTCGTCTATTCGGCGCTCCGTTACGATGACGGTCCGATCGCGATCCGCTTCCCGCGCGGAGAAGGCATCGGTGTCCCGATGAGCGATACGCTTCAAGAGCTCCCGCTAGACGTTTGGGAAGTCGAGGCCGAAGGAACGGACGTCGCCATCTTGACGTTCGGTCCGCAAGTGCAAGACGCGCTCGAAGTACGAGCATTGTTAGAAGGACAAGTGAGCGTCCGTGTCATCAACTGTCGGACGATCAAACCGCTCGACGACGTCATGCTCACATCGCTCTATGAAGAAGGCATCCCGCTCGTGACACTCGAAGAGGCGGTGCTAGCCGGAGGGTTCGGCAGCAGCGTCCTCGAACACGCCAGCGATGCGAGACAGTTCCCGCGTGTCCTGCGACTCGGCATCCCGGATCGTTATATCGAGCACGGCGGCGTCAACCAACTACTTGAAGAGATCGGGCTCAGACCGTCACAAATCGCCGAATCGGTACAACAATTCGTCCAAGTGACAAATCGACAGAATGTGTGAGGAACTATGGAAAAACGAAAGAAAACTAGATTAGACGTATTACTCGTCGACCGCGGATTAGCGGAGACGAGAGAGAAAGCGAAACGGTCCGTCATGGCTGGACTCGTCTACAGCGGGACAGAACGGCTCGACAAGGCGGGCGATAAAGTGTTCGATGACATCCCGCTCGAAGTGAAAGGGCAAGTCATCCCATACGTCGGACGGGGCGGGCTCAAGCTTGAAAAAGCGCTCGCCGTGTTTCCGCTCGATGTGACTGACAAAGTCGGGATCGACATCGGTTCCTCGACCGGCGGTTTCACTGACTGTGCCCTTCAAAATGGCGCCCGTCAGATGTATGCGGTCGATGTCGGCTATAACCAACTCGCTTGGAAACTTCGGAGCGACGAACGCGTCGTCGTCATGGAACGGGTGAACTTCCGTCATGCGACGGCAGACCAATTCGCGGTCGCCCCGGATTTTGCGACGATTGACGTCTCGTTCATCTCGCTTCGGTTGATGATTCCGCCGCTCAAGCACATCTTGAAACCGGATGGCGTCGTCATGGCCCTCGTCAAACCACAGTTCGAGGCCGGTAAAGCGGACGTCGGCAAAAAAGGCATCGTCCGTGACCGGGCTGTCCATGAACGGGTCGTCGCTGACATGGTGCGCTATTTTGCCTCAGAAGGCTTCCACGTCGAAGGACTCGACTTCTCGCCGATTACCGGCGGGGACGGGAACATCGAATTTCTGTTGTTCGCCCGCTTCACCGGTGTCGGTGGGGTCGACCCAGCGCTCGACGTGTCCGCGGTCATCGAAGCGGCTCATACGCAATTGAAAAAGAACGCATGACCTGCAGACATTCGTCTGCAGGTTTTTTGATAGACGAACGAAGGACAGGATGATTGAATTCATCTTTCGAAAGCTAGACCTTTTTTCGACAATACTTTAGAATGAACATGAGTATGTGAAACGGAAAAAGAGGTGTCAGCGAGGATGAACAAAGGACAGCGCTTGATTAAAATTCGTGAGATTGTCACAAATCGTGAGGTCGAGACGCAAGATGAACTCGTGGACGAACTGCATCGCGCCGGATATCCGGTGACGCAGGCGACCGTGTCGCGAGACATTAAAGAACTGCATCTCGTGAAAGTACCGCTCAACGACGGACGGTATAAATACAGTCTCCCAGCCGACCAACGCTTCAATCCGTACGGAAAGATGAAGCGGATCTTGGGGGACAGCTTCGTCTCGGTCGACTCGGCCCAAAACTTGGTCGTCATGAAAGTGTTGCCTGGCAATGCCGATGCGATCGGCGTCTTGATCGACCACTTGTCGTGGGACGAATTGATCGGCACGGTATGTGGGGACGATACGATCTTGATGATCGCCCGCGATGAGCGGCAAGCGAAGCAAATCATCGAACGACTACTCGGAATGTTATGAGGTGAATGAACGTATGTTAGCAGAACTGTCGATCAAACAATTTGCGATCATCGATGAGTTGAACATCGGATTCAATCGAGGGATGACGGTGCTTACCGGGGAAACGGGCGCCGGGAAGTCGATTTTGCTCGACGCGATCGGCCTTCTCGTCGGTGGACGAGGCTCGAGCGAGTTCGTCCGCTACGGTCAAGACAAGGCGGAGATCGAGGGACTGTTCATCGTCGAAGCCGGACACCCGATTCTTGAGGCGGCGCAACAGTACGGCATCGACATCGAGGAAGGGACGGTCATCTTGCGCCGTGATCTACATAGCAGCGGTAAAAGTGTCTGTCGCGTCAACGGAAAGATGATGCCGCTCTCGACGTTGCGAGAGCTAGGGCGTCTTCTCGTCGACATCCACGGGCAACATGAGCATCAACATTTGATGGACGCCGAATATCATCTCGGCATTTTGGATAACTTTGCCGAGGCTGAAGTGACGCCGCTCCTTGAACAGTACCGGCAAGCGTACGCCGCTTACAACGCCGTCGCGACCGAATTGAAACGGCTCAGCCAAAGCGAACAAGAGTTGGCGCAACGGATGGACTTGTTGGCGTTTCAAACGAATGAGATCGAGGCGGCGGCACTGAATATCGGGGAAGAGCAAGCGCTCACGGAAGAGCGGGATGAACTCGCGAACTTTGAACGGATTCACCAACACGTCCGTCTGTCGTACGAGGCCGTCGCCGACGAGTCGAGAGGTCTCGACCAAATCGGCATGGCGATGCGGGAGATGGAAGAGGCGTCGACGTTATCGTCTTCGCTGCAGCCGATGAGTGAGACGATCTCAAATGCTTACTTCATGTTGGAAGACGCCAAATTTCAGCTCAGGGACCAGCTCGATTCGCTCGAGTTCGATCCGGTCCGTCTCGACGAGATCGAGACGCGCCTCGCTTTGTTCCAACAGTTGAAACGGAAATACGGGGCGACAATCGATGAAGTCATCGCCTACGGTGAAAAAGTGGCGGACGAGTTAAAATCGATGACGAATCGGGAAGAACATCTTCAAGAACTAACCGACCGGCTCGCAACGCTCGAGACGAGCGTACGCGAGACGGGACTCGCCCTCTCGGCGGCCCGGAAGCGTGCCGCCACTGGTCTTGAGGAAGCGATTCATCGTGAGTTGCAGGAACTGTATATGGAAAAGACGCGGTTTGAAGTCCGTTTCAAAGAGAGCGGATACAGGGCGGACGGACTTGACCAAGTCGAGTTTTACATGATGACGAACGTCGGTGAGCCGTTCAAGCCACTGGCGAAAGTTGCCTCGGGTGGAGAATTGTCACGAGTCATGCTCGCCTTGAAATCGATCTTTTCACGGACGGTCGGAGTCGCCTCAATCATCTTTGATGAAGTCGATACGGGTGTATCCGGCCGCGTCGCGCAAGCGATGGGCGAGAAGATTTTCCGTCTGTCGGTCGGCTCACAAGTGCTCTGTATCACGCATTTGGCGCAAGTGGCCGCAATGGCCGACCAGCATTTGTATATCACGAAGTCAGAGACCGACGAGCGCACGAAGACGAACGTCAGCACGCTCGACCGGTCTGAGCGCATCGACGAACTCGGCCGGATGATTGCCGGGGCGCAAATGACGGAGTTGACGAAGCAGCATGTGGAGGAACTGCTCGATATGTCCCTCCAACTAAAACGGAAGTTCATCGAAGGAGTGTCTTAATTGATTACATTATGCATCGCGGACGACAATCGAGAAATCGTCGATTTGTTGACCCGCCAACTAGAGACCGAGACCGATTTGAAGGTCGTCGGGACTGCCTTTGACGGCGAGGCGTGCTTAGACGTCGTCAAGACACACCAACCAGACGTGTTGTTGCTAGACATCATCATGCCTCATCTCGACGGCATCGGGGTGCTCGAACGGCTCCAGGACGAAATGGACAAGGCGAAGCCGGAAGTCATCATGCTCAGCGCGTTCGGGAAAGACGAAGTCACGAAGCAAGCCGTTCAACTCGGTGCTTCCTACTTTCTCGTCAAACCGTTCAACATCCAACAATTGATCGCCAAAATCCGGGAACTCGCTGCCGGCTCGAACCGTGAGTTCGAAGCGATGTCGCCGGAAGAACTCGACATTTCGCTCTTGTTGCAACAGCTCGGCATCTCGCCGCGCATCAAAGGATTCAAGTATATCCGTCAAGCGGTCATTTACGTCCGGGAACGCCAAGAATTGCTCGGTCTGATCACGAAAGAGCTGTACCCGATGATCGCCAAAGAACATGAGACGACGTCGTCTCGTGTCGAGCGGGCGATGCGTCATGCCATCAAGACGGCGTGGGAGAACGGCATGCGTGATCATGAAATGTTCAATGGACGCCCGGAACGCGAGCGCAGTCCGAAAAACTCAGAATTTATTTCTTATTTCGTTACGTACCAATCGTTCAAGCATCAATAATGAGGGAATCAGGGGCACCCCTGATTTTCTTTTACATTGTGAAGGAAAGCGCTTGCAATTTTCTCGTTACTTGTTATAATAAAGGTGTACCAAGTTACTTGGACGAGCGTCAGATGAGCGCTTTCTAGTCTGTTCCGGAACAGGGTAGAGCAAGAAATCATCTCGGTTCGCCATCCGTCAATGGCTCAGAGGTGGGAACGACATCTCAAATCGTCACAACGTCCCGACGAGAGGTCGCGACGTTCGCTCATTCGCGAGACGGTTCTGGTCACGGTTCGAAGCTAGGGACCGCGCCAGGGAAAACGAATCGTTCAGTTGACCAAAAGGAGTGTTGTCAACCGTTGAACAGTTTATGGCAAGCGTTCGACTTCACGATGGATGGTTTGACATGACCCGATGAATTTACGTTAGTAACTCGAATGGGTACGTTTCCGTTCACGCAAGACGGCAGTTACTAGTTTCTTTCAAACTTCTTCATTAAGAAGACCGTTGGTCATCATGTCACGAGTAGTATAGCAAGTAGGAGAGGAGATCATCCGTAGTGATCACAATTCAATATGAATAAAAAGGTTCCGCACTTGAAATGAAGTCAAGTTAGGGAACCTTTTTTTTGTGTGCACCGAATTTTCATTATGAGTCTATTCGAGGTACTTTGCCTGTTTTCTTGTCTCGGTTGAAGATGTAGCCTGCGACGAAACCGATTCCGCCCATGGCGATCAACAATCCGAACGTCCCTTGGAGCATCGACGCGGCAGCGACCGACTCGATCCAAGAGAACGGGGCGCTCGTCTTCAAGAAGAAACTGTCACGTAACAGTTTAATGCCGTAAACACCGAGTAGGCCGGGGACGATTAGGATCAGAAGCGCGATGACACGCATAAAATCTCCTCCTTTTCCACTCATTATTTTACCAGAAAACGAGAAGGCCGACACGGTCTTTTTCAGATGGTTGCGAAAGCCGGCTCGTTTCAGTAGCATGAATGCAGATACAGAAATGGGGGAATGATGAATGAATAAACGTCTGCTCATTGTCGGTGCGGGAAGAGGCGGCACCGAGGTGCTGAAGATGCTCCTCGATTCGCCGCTCGTCACGGTCGTCGCCGTCGTCGATTCGGACGCAAATGCCGAAGGGTTGAAACTCGCACGGGGACGGGGGATCGAAGTCGCCGGGGACTGGCGCGTCTGTGCCGATAAGAAAATTGATTTCGTCATCGAGACGACGGGGAAATCCGAGACGTTCCATGAACTGAGGAACCACTTCACGGAGGCGGTCGTCTTACCGGGCGAGTTCATCCGGGTCGTCGTCGAGCGCTTAAAGCAAAACCAGCAAATGCTCGAAGCGATCATCGACTGCACGAGCGAAGCGATCTCAGTGGCCGATCATAACGGGAACACGATTTTGATCAACCCGTCTTACACGCGACTGACCGGGTTTAAAAAAGAAGACGTCGTCGACAAACCGGCGACGGCCGACATCGGCATGCAAGAGAGCGTTCATTTGAAAGTGCTGTCTACAGGCAAAGGCGTGCGGGACATCCGCATGCAAATCGGCGCGACACGGCGCGACATCCTCGTCAACGCCGAGCCGATCATCGTCGAGGGAAAATTGCGCGGGTCGGTCGGGGTCATTCGCGACGTCTCCCAGATCAGGGCGCTCCGTGACGAACTGCAAGAAGCAAAGACGCGGATCCGCAACTTGGAGGCGAAGTACCAGTTCGCCGACATCATCGCGACGAGCGAAGCGATGCGTTTCGTCATCGAACAGGCGCGTCTGGCCGCACTCACACCGGTGACGGTGCTCATTCGCGGGGAATCCGGTACCGGGAAAGAGCTGTTCGCCCACGCGATTCATGGCGAATCGCCTCGCAAGTATAAGAAGTTTGTCCGTGTCAACTGCGCGGCCATCTCACCGACGTTGTTAGAGAGCGAGTTGTTCGGTTATGAGGACGGGGCGTTCAGCGGAGCGAAGCGAGGCGGGAAAGTCGGATACTTTGAGGAAGCGGACGGCGGCTCATTGTTTTTAGACGAGATCGGGGAGTTGCCGCTCGACGTGCAAGTCAAGCTGCTCCGAGTTCTCCAGGAGCATGAGATCGTCCGTGTCGGCGGGACGAACGCCATTCCGGTCGACGTCCGAATCATCGCGGCCACGAACGCGGACCTCGAACAAAAAGTCGCTGACGGGACGTTCCGGGAAGACTTATATTATCGAATCAACCGGATGCCGATTTACATCCCGCCGCTCCGTGACCGGCTCGAAGAAATCGAGCCCCTATCCGAACGCATCATCCGGAAACTGAACCAAGAGTATGGTCGCAGCGTCCGCGGCATCGAGGCGGAGGCGGTCGAACTGCTCAAGACCCAGCATTGGAAAGGGAACGTGCGGGAGCTTGAGAACGTGCTCGGCCGGGCGATGATCTATATGGCGAGCACGGAACAAGAAATCGCACCGCATCACCTCCAATTGTCGCCTCGCGTCACGACGGCGCGAGCGGCTGAGGCGCTCTCCCTTCAAGATGCCGTCGCCCGATACGAGCGAGATTTGATTGAACGCGCCATCGCCGAAGCGGACGGCAATAAGTCGGAAGCGGCACGACGCTTACACATCTCGATTCGGACGTTGTATAATAAACTTGAGCGTATGCAATAATATGCATGCAATTAATTACATGACGTGAAGAAAAATACATGGTGAACGTCGTGATGAAGCGCTTTCAATAATGGAAACAAACTTGCATATTAGTAAGTGAAGCATCGTTAGGGGGGACACATATGAATTTTGAACAGATGCTCGCGAAGGCGACACAACTGGAGGGATGTACCGTCTCCATCGCCGGGGCGGCGGACGTGGAAGTGATTCGAGCGGTCAAGCTCGCGACCGACCACGGCCTGTCACGTTTCATCTTGATCGGGGATGCTCGAGAAATCAAGCGTCTCTGTGATGCCGAGGCGATCGCCGAGACGGATATCGACATCCTCCACGTGAAAGGGGAGGCCGAGATCGCCAAACGGGCGACGATGGCCGTCCGTAACGGGGAGGCGGATGTGCTCATGAAAGGAATGGTCGCGACGTCGACGTTCATGAAGGCGGTGCTCAGCCGGGAGTCGGGTCTCCGGACGAGCCGCACGCTCAGTCACGTCGCCTTGTTCCAAATCCCGAACCGAGACCGTCTCATCGGTGTGACCGACGCAGCGATCCACATCGCGCCGTCACTCGAGGAGAAAGTCGAAATCATTCATAACGCGGTCGGAGCGATGCGAGACATCGGTTACGAGTTGCCGAAAGTGGCCGCGATTGGGGCCGTCGAAGTCGTCAATCCACAAATGGCCGCGACGACGGATGCCGCGCTCCTGACCCAAATGAACCGGCGCGGACAAATCAAAGGGTGTGTCGTCGACGGGCCGCTCGCTCTCGACAATGCTGTCGACATGGCCGCTGCCAAGCAAAAAGGAATTGACAGTGACGTTGCCGGACAAGCCGACTTACTGCTCGTCCCATACATAGAGGTCGGCAACGTCCTTTATAAGTCAATCATGTACTTCGCCGAGGCAAGTGTCGCGGCAATCGTCGTCGGTGCGAGTGCACCGGTCGTATTGACGAGCCGGGCCGACACGGCCGAGGCAAAACTATATTCGCTCGCTTTCGCATTGTTACATGCCAAAAACTAAACATTTCCTAGGAGGAATTATCAATGATGGAGACTAACATGGAACCACGCTTTCGCATTTTTGACGTATTGCAGGCAGAAGACTACGAACAGATCGTATTTTGCCAAGATCAAGCGTCGGGCTTGAAGGCGATCATCGCGATCCATGATACGACGCTAGGACCAGCACTCGGGGGACTGCGGATGTGGAATTACGAGTCAGAAGAGGCGGCGCTCACGGACGTCCTGCGTCTCGCCAAAGGCATGACGTATAAAAATGCCGCTGCCGGACTCAACCTCGGAGGCGGGAAGGCGGTCATTATCGGCAACGCCAAGACGGACAAGTCAGAGGCGCTCTTCCGTGCGTTCGGTCGTTACGTCCAATCACTGAGCGGTCGCTATATCACGGCTGAAGACGTCAACACATCGGTGGCGGACATGGATTTCATCCATATGGAGACAGACTATGTCACCGGTGTCAGTCCGGCGTTCGGTTCGAGCGGCAACCCGTCCCCGGTGACAGCATACGGGGTATATCGCGGGATGAAGGCGGCGGCGAAATGGAAGTTTGGGTCGGACTCACTCGCCGGCAAGACAGTCGCCGTCCAAGGAGTCGGTAACGTCGCTTATAACTTGTGCCGCCATTTGCACGAGGAAGGGGCACACTTGGTCGTGACGGATATTAACGAAGAAGCGCTCAAACGGGCCGAGACGGACTTTGGGGCAACGGTCGTCAAACCGGACGAGATTTACGCGGTCGATTGCGATATTTTCGCACCGTGTGCCCTCGGCGCAGTCATCAATGACTCGACGATCCCGCAACTGAAAGCACAGATCGTCGCCGGAGCGGCGAACAACCAGCTCGCGGAAGACCGCCACGGTGACGTGCTAGAAGACCGGGGCATCTTGTACGCGCCGGACTTCGTCATCAATGCCGGCGGCGTCATCAACGTGGCCGACGAACTCGAAGGTTACAACCGCGAACGCGCCATGAAGAAAGTCGAACTCATCTATGACAACATGTTGCGTGTCTTCGAGATCGCCGAGCGTGACGGGGTGCCGACGCACGTCGCCGCCGAGAAGATGGCCGAAGAGCGGATCGCGATGATGTCCCGGTCGCGCAGCCAGTTCTTGAAAGTTGAAAAAAGCTTGCTAGGTGGGCGATAAGATGTCACGACAACTCATCCTCGCCATCAATCCAGGCTCGACGTCGACAAAAGTCGGTCTGTTCGACGGGGCCGACGAGATGTTGACGAAAACGGTGCGGCACGGACAAGACGTCACAGGATTGTCACTTCCGGAACAACTGCCTTATCGGGAGCAAGAAGTGCGCGACTTGTTGACCGAATCAAATATCGCGGGCGAGTCGTTGTCAGCCATCGTCGGTCGGGGCGGACTGCTCGCCCCGATGCCTTCGGGCACGTACGCCGTCAACGCCCAGATGCGTGAAGATTTAGCGAGCGGACGCTTCGGTGTCCACGCCTCGAACTTAGGGGGACTGATCGCATATCGGCTCGGTGAATTATTTCAAGTACCGAATTTTATCGTGGACCCGGTCGTTGTCGACGAGCTCCAACCGGTCGCCCGACCGACGGGGATGCCGGAAATCAATCGACGCAGCATTTTCCACGCCTTGAACCAAAAAGCGGTCGGGAAGCGGTTCGCGGCTGAAAATGGAAGCGATTACACGGATTTGAACTTGATCATCGCCCATCTCGGGGGCGGCATCACCGTCGGGGCGCATGAAAAAGGACAAGTCATCGATGTGAACAATGGACTCGACGGAGACGGGCCGCTCGCTCCAGAACGGGCCGGCTCGATTCCAGTTGGACAGGTAGTAGAACTATGTTATAGTACCAGGTATAAAGAATCGGAGATGAAACAGAAAATCGTCGGACGCGGAGGGCTCTACGCCCATCTCGGCACGTATGACGCCATCGAGATCGAAGAGCGGATGACCGGCGGTGATGAACAGGCATCCCGTCTTTATGAAACGATGGCGTACCGGGTCGCTCAAGAAATTGCCAAGCACGGTGCCACGCTCTCGGGACAAGTTGATGCCATTCTGTTGACAGGCGGCATCGCTTATTCAGAATGGTTGACCGACTACATTAAACAGCGGGTCAGTTACTTGGCGCCAGTTCACGTCTATCCTGGCGAAGATGAACTGAAAGCGCTCGCCGAAGGAGCACTCCGCGTCATCGGCCAACAAGAAACAGTTCGACACTATGAGGGGGATACACATGGCACGAGAATTTGACATCGTCGTCATCGGCGGCGGTCCTGGCGGATACGTGGCCGCGATCAAGGCGGCCCAAGCCGGAAAACAAGTAGCGATCGTGGAAGCATCCAAGCTCGGAGGGACATGCCTACATAAAGGGTGCATCCCGACGAAAGCACTGTTGAAGGCGGCGCACGTCTACCAGACGGCTAAACACGGAGAGATGTATGGCGTCGAAACAGGGACCGTCTCGTTCAACCTTGGACGGGCCCAAACGTTCAAACGTGAACTCGTGGCAGGACTCGAGAAAGGTATCGAGCATTTGATGAAGCATGGGAAGATCGAAGTGTTTCGCGGGAAAGCCTCGATTCTCGGGCCGAGCATATTCTCTCCGCAACCAGGCACGGTCGCCGTCGAGGACGAATCAGGCGAATCCGAACTGCTCTTGCCAAACCAGTTGATCATCGCGACAGGATCGATTCCGCGTGAACTGCCCGGCTTGCCGTTCGACCATGAACGCATCTTGAACTCTGACGACTTACTCCAGTTTGAACAGTTGCCGAAAGCCATCGCCATCGTAGGCGGAGGTGTCATCGGTGTCGAATGGGCCTCGATGCTCATCGACCTTGACGTCGACGTGACGTTGATCGAAGTCGGGGAACGGCTTCTCCCGCTCGAGGACAAAGCCGTCTCACGAGAAGTCGAACGCTTGCTCAAAAAACGTGGCGTCCGTGTGAAGAAAAATGTGACGGTCGACCCGGAACAGACGAGCGTTTCAAAAGACGCGGTCGAACTGAAAGTCGGGGAAGAGACGATCTCGGTCGATTGTGTCCTCGTCTCCGTCGGGCGTGTCGCCAACACGGAACACCTCGGTTTGCAAAACACGTCGATCGTCGTCGAGAACGGTGTCATTCAAGTCGATGAACAGTATCGAACGAAAGAACGCCACATCTTTGCGATCGGTGACTGCATCGGCAAACTCCAACTCGCCCACGTCGCCTCTGCCGAAGGGGTCAAGGCGGTCGAGACGATCCTCGGTCACGAACCGACCCCGCTCGACTACAACTTGATTCCACGCTGCGTGTACGGTGTGCCGGAAGTGGCATCGGTTGGATTGACGGAAGAAGCGGCGAAAGCATCCGGACGTGACGTCAAAACAGGCACTTACCGCTTCAACGGACTCGGTAAAGCCCGGATCGAAGGTCAGGCGGACGGGTTCGTCAAACTCGTCTCCGACAAAGAGACCGACGACCTTCTCGGGGTTCACATCGTCGGTCCGAAAGCGACGGAGTTGATCACAGAAGGCGGGCTCGCCCTCGTCTTGAACGCGACGGCATGGGAGATGGGACAACTCGTCCATCCACACCCGGCACTGAGCGAGGCTTTCCAAGAAGCGGCACTCGCCGTAGACGGCTTACCGATTCACGCCTAAGGAGGAAACGGAAATGGAACAAATGACAGTGAATTCATATGAAGAGCTCGGTCTCTCGAAACAAGACTTGATGGCGATGTTCGAGACGATGGTGCGGGCTCGTAAAATTGATGAACGGATGTGGAAGTTGAACCGGGCCGGTAAAATTCCGTTCGTCGTCTCATGTCAAGGACAAGAGGCGGCCCAAGTCGGGGCGGCGTTCGCCCTCGAGAAAGGGACGGACTATATCCTCCCGTACTATCGCGATGTCGCCGTCGTCCTGCATTTCGGCCAGACGGCCCGTGATTTGATGTTGTCGGCGTTCGCAAAAGCGGAAGATCCGAACTCAGGGGGACGGCAAATGCCTGGTCACTTCGGTTCGAAACAACATCGGATCGTGACAGGATCGTCGCCGGTCACGACGCAAGTGCCGCACGCGGTCGGCGTCGCATTGGCCGCGAAGCTGAAAAAAGAAGAGCTCGTGACGTTCGTCTCGTTCGGGGAAGGATCCTCGAACCAAGGCGACTTCCACGAAGGCGCCAACTTTGCCGGTGTCCACAAACTGCCGGTCATTTTATTCTGCGAGAACAACAAATATGCCATCTCCGTCCCGCTCTCAAAACAGCTCGCCTGTGAGCGGGTCTCGGACCGGGCGAAAGGATACGGCATGCCGGGTGTGACGGTCGACGGGACCGACCCGATTGCCGTCTATGCGGCCGTGAAAGAGGCGCGGGCCCGTGCTTTACGCGGTGAAGGACCGACGTTGATTGAAGCGGAAGTCGAGCGTCTCGTCCCGCATTCGTCTGATGACGACGACAAAGCGTATCGTTCGGTCGAAGAGTTGGCCGATTTGAAACATCGGGACGGGAACCAACTGTTCCGTGCGCGTTTAATCGAAGATGGCGTCGCGACAGAAGAAGAACTCGCGTCCATCGAATCGAGCGTTGATACAGAAGTGAACGAGGCGACGGCGTACGCGGACAAAGCACCTTACGCGTCACCGGAATCGACGATGGATCACGTGTACGAGGGGGATAACTGATGAAAACGTTTATTGAAGCGATCAATGAAGCGATTCATGAAGAGATGGAACGTGACGAGAACGTCTTCGTGCTCGGCGAAGACGTCGGGGTGCGCGGCGGCGTATTCCGCGCCACGCAAGGATTGATTGAGAAGTACGGAGAAGACCGTGTCATCGACGCGCCGCTCGCGGAGAGTGCGATCGCAGGGGTCGGCATCGGGGCGGCCATGTACGGGATGCGTCCGATTGCCGAGATGCAGTTTGCCGACTTCATCATGCCGGCCGTCAACCAGATCGTGTCGGAGGCGGCAAAGATTCGTTACCGCTCGAACAACGACTGGACGTGCCCGATGGTAATCCGTGCCCCGTTCGGCGGCGGCATTCACGGCGCCCTCTATCACTCGCAGTCCGTCGAGGCGATGTTCAACTCGACACCTGGGCTGAAAGTCGTCATCCCGTCTGATCCGGTCGATGCGAAAGGGTTGCTCAAGGCGGCGATTCGGTCGAACGATCCTGTCTTGTTTTTCGAGCATAAGCGTGCGTACCGGTTATTGAAGTCGGAACTTCCGACCGAAGACTACACGGTCGAGATCGGCAAAGCGGCCGTCAAACGAGACGGTGACGACATTACGATCATCACGTACGGACTTTGCGTCCACATGGCGCAGGAAGCGGCGAAGACACTTGAGGCGGAAGGAATCAGCACACACATTCTCGACCTTCGCACCGTCTACCCGCTCGACCAAGCCTCCATTATCGAAGCCGTCAAGAAGACGGGTAAAGTGCTCCTCGTCACCGAGGACAACAAAGAAGGAAGCGTCATCGGTGAAGTCGCGGCCATCATCGCCGAGAAGGCGCTGTTCGAGCTCGACGCGCCGATCGAACGGTTGGCAGGTCCGGACGTGCCGTCGATGCCTTATGCGCCGCCGATGGAGAAGTTCTTCATCGTCTCGCCTGAAAAAATCGCGGAGCGGGCACGCCAGCTCGCTGCGTTTTGAGGAGGGCCTTCATGGAACAGACGATTAAAATGCCGCAGCTCGGTGAAAGTGTGACAGAAGGGACGATCACGACGTTCCTCGTCAAGCCGGGCGACCGGGTCGAAGAATATGAGCCGCTCGCGGAAGTGATGACGGACAAAGTGACAGCGGAGATTCCGGCGACGAGCGCCGGTGTCGTCAAAGAAATTCTCATCGGGGAAGGGGACACGGTCGCAGTCGGAACGCCAGTGCTGACGATGGAAGTCGAAGGGGCGTCGAAAGAAGCGCCTGAAGCAGCTTCCGAAGAAACGGTGCAATCCCCTGTCGCCGAAGTCGCATCGGCTGCGCCGGCATCGACCCCGCGCAAACAGAGCGGAAACGGACGTTACTCGCCTGCGGTCATCCGTTTGGCGAACGAGAACGAGATCGATTTGAATGAACTCGATGGCTCAGGGCTCGGGGGGCGTATCACTCGGAAAGACGTCCTCCGCTACTTGTCGGAAGGACGTCCGGTCAAACCGGAAGCGGCGACGCAAGCACCGGTTCAAGAAACGATGACGCAAGTGAAGCTCGATGTTCCGGCAGAAGCTGCGAAGCCAGTCCAAGCGCCGCTCCCTGCTTCAACATCGAGTGAACCGTCTTCAGACCGCGTCGAGCTGATTCCGACGGCAGGAGTCCGTCAAGCGATCGCCAACAACATGGTCCGCTCGAAACATGAAGCCCCGCACGCATGGCTCATGATCGAAGTCGATGTGACGAACCTCGTCTTGACGCGTGCCAAGCTGAAAGAGGAGTTCTTCAATCGTGAAGGCGTCAAGTTGACGTTCATGCCGTTCTTTATGAAAGCGGCCGTCGAAGCTTTGAAACAGCATCCGATGATGAACTCAGAGTGGGCCGGCGACCATATTAAAGTGCATAAAGATATCCATCTGTCGGTCGCCGTGGCGGCGAACGATGCGCTTTACGTGCCGGTCATAAAGCACGCTGACGAGAAGAATATCAAAGGACTCGCCGTCGCGCTCCAAGACGTCGCATCACGTGCCCGTGCCAACCGCCTGAGCGCGAATGAGATGCGAGGGGGTACGTTCACGATCAACAACACAGGCGCGTTTGGATCGATTCAATCAGCGCCGATTTTGAACTATCCACAAGCCGCGATTTTATCGGTCGAATCGATCGTCAAACGCCCGGTATGGGTGAACGGGATGTTCGCGGCGCGGGATATCGTCAACTTGTGCATGTCGGTCGACCACCGCGTCCTCGACGGGCTCGTCGCCGGTCAGTTCTTGCAGTCGATCAAGCAATCGCTCGAAGCGATCGACCCGAACACGTACACACTGTACTGATACGCATCGAAAAGACGGTCACGATTGGCTGTCAGCTCGTTGCCAAAGAGAATGAGTTTAGCTTGTCCTTCCGGCGCCCACGCTTTCCGCAGGCAATCCCGGAGCCGCATCGCGACTCGCGTCGCTGCTCGGTCTCCGTTGGATTGCTTTCCTGCAGGAGTCGGGGCGCCGTTGACGAGCTATACGAATGGTCGCCCCTCTGGCGGCCATTTCTCTTTTTTAGGCCTCGACTAGAAAAGAAAAGCCCGGCCTTACTTCATATCGCTCAAAACAGGAAAGGAAGAGACGCTCGTACTTTATACATAAAAAAGACGAACGAGGTCGCGTTATGCGATCTCGTTCGTCTATAGACTGACAGCAGGACAAGGCTGTCTGTTTAAATGGAGCGCTCGATCAACGACTCGACGTCGCGACGGACGTGGTCGATCGTAAGTTCGTCGTTGCCATAGCTGAGCCGATGCGTCGATTCGTCCGTACCCGACAAGTCGGCGAACAGGCTGCCGAGGTTGTGGACGCTCTTGTCGACTTGAATGAGCAAGTCGAGGCTTGACTCATCCTGCAGCAACACGACTTCGATTTCGTCAAGTTTGCGGTCAAAGCGCGTGCCGTTCGGTGAATATTCAAGCTCTTGGGCGATTGGCAGGCGGCCTGAACGGTGTCGTGCCGGCAACATCTCGGTGTCGGCTTTTTTCAAGCGGAAACCGATGGCGTCCAACGCATCGAGAACGACTTGTTGCGTCGTGTTCGGCTTGACGACGATCGCATCCTCGTCTTTCGGGTCGACGGCCTGGGCGATGTCGAGACCGGTCTCGATCCATGACTTCGATTGGCTGACCGAGAGGGGCGTGTTGAACGGAACATCGATCGTGAACGGGATTTCCTTCACTTCGTCCGGTCCGATCAAGAACGGGGCCTCGTTTAATGAAATCTTCTCGATTGTGAACGTCGAGTACGTCGCCTTGTCGTTCACTTCGTGTTTATATAGCGTGTTGAAGAAGATGTAGATGCGGTCGACCGATTGCTCGACGTTTCCCCCTTTGACGTGGACGACGCCTTCTAACGTGCCGCCTGGTTCACAGTGGCTGTCGGCGAGACGTGTATCGACCGTCGCGGCGCCGACCCCGATCGACGAGAGTAGTTTTTTGAACATGGTTCTTCCTCCTTTGACGTTTGCACGGCTTCGTGTAATAGTATGTACGGATGAACGAATTAAAAAGTTTCGAAACTAGTGAAAAGGAATGAACGAATTGGACTATACACAATTAGTGGCGCGCTTGAAGGAAGTCGTCGACAACGAACAACTCGTCACGGCGACGATCAGCCAACCGCGCCAAAAATCAAGCGATCTCCGGCGCGTCAAACTGAAACCGGTCTTATTGAAAGAGGCGTACCATATACAGTTTGAGTACCAATATGAGCGCGTGATGAAACATAAAAATTTGCCTGCGGACGAAGCAGTCGCTGAGCTCGAATCGTTGCTCGAGACGTTCCGGCAAGGACAGTTTCAGTTGAAATTGTCAGATCTTCAGTTTCAGCTCTCGAAGAAGTTCAAAGTGGTGTTTAAAGAGCGACAGACAGCGGCCAAACAAGTGAAACTGACGCACAACCGTGAGAAACAATACGTGTTGCCGCTCGATGAACCGGTCCCGTTCTTGATTCGTCTCGGCGTCCAGTCCGAAGACGGGAAAGTGAAACGGCAAAAATATGACAAGTTCAAACAAATCAATCGCTTCCTCGAGTTTATCGAGGACTCGATCAAACATTTACCGACAGACCGCACGATTCGGATCCTCGATTTTGGATCGGGGAAATCGTATCTCACGTTCGCCCTCTACCATTTCTTGCATGAGATGAAAGGATACGACGTCCACATCACCGGACTCGACTTGAAGAAGGAAGTCATCGAGGAATGTGCCGGCATCGCCCGTGATTTAGGATATGAGCGGCTCGAGTTTCTCGTCGGTGACATCAACGAATATGAAGGTGAGTCTGCGGTCGATATGGTTGTCACGCTCCACGCTTGTGACGTCGCGACCGACATGGCGCTCGCCCGTGCCGTCCGTTGGGGGGCGAAAGTCATCTTGAGCGTACCATGTTGCCAAAAAGAGCTGAATCGCCAGCTCGACGCCTCGGCGCTCGACGTCATGTTGCAGCACGGCCTCATTAAAGAGCGGTTCGCCTCACTCGCGACCGACTCGATTCGCGCCGAACTGCTCGGGTTCGTCGGCTATGAGGCGCAACTGCTCGAGTTCATCGATATGGAACATACGCCGAAAAATATATTGATTCGGGCCTTTTTGACGAATCGGGAAGCATCTATAGAAGAACGTGACCGCTACTTGGCGTTCAAAGCGTTGCTCGGTGCCGACCCGTTCCTTGAGCGTGAATTGAGCGATAGACTTGTTTTCAACGCACGAGAAGACGTAAAATGAGAAAGTACAGACGCAAGTCGAAAGGGGAAACGATATGGATTTTCAATTATACTTCCAAGATGTAGTCGAACAAGCACGCAATGAGGTTCGCGCCGCAGGATATACAGAATTGACGACGCCTGAAGAAGTTGACGCCGCCCTCAAAAAAGAAGGCAAGACGCTCGTTCTCGTCAACTCGGTATGTGGATGTGCCGGCGGGATCGCCCGTCCGGCTGCGGCTTACGTCAACAAGATGGAAGGGACGAAACCGGATCACTTCGTCACTGTCTTTGCTGGACAAGACCGTGAGGCGACAGACCGGGCCCGTGAATACTTTGAAGGATACGCTCCGTCATCACCTTCGATCGCATTGCTTGAAGACGGCAATATCGTCACGATGGTCGAACGGAGCACGATCGAGTCGTCGACAGCCGAAGAGCTCGTCGATCAGTTACAGACGTTATTCGACATTTACTACGCATAAGAAAGAAGCGCAGAGGCTTTCGCCTTTGCGCTTTTCGCTAAGAAAGGATCGATTCGATGGAACCAGTCGTCAAAATCATGAGCGAGGCGGAATATACGATCGCCTTGTCACGCGGTGAAATCAACGAGCCGTCGCTTCAGACGGAAGGGTACGTCCGTTGCTGTACGCCGCAACAAATCGGAAAGTTCGTGCGACGCCACTATCGAGACGAACGGGTCGTCCTCGTGTCGTTCCATGTCGCTCGTCTCGGAAGCCTTCTCCATTACGAGTTCGATGAGGACGGCGAACGTTACCCGCACGTCTACAGCGCCATCCCCATCACGTCGGTCAAACGGGTCCAACCGTACGGCTCGCGCGATAACGGTACGGTCACTTATTTCGCTTACGAGCGGATGTGACCGTATTTTTTTTATATTTTATGCATGAATATACTTTACAAGTAATAATTATGTGTATATAGTGGTTGAAGAACAAGTCAGACATGTGATGAGTCGAAAAGCGATTGAGTCATTTTCACATATATGTCATAATTTTGTTAATGTTCTGATTATTTCATCCAACTGGAGAAAGGAACGATGATCATGAAAAAAGGTTTTCTAGCATTATGTATCGCGGGCCTCGCCGCCTTCTCGGCCGCATGCGGCGCCGACGTCAACGAAGGAGGATCTTCTTCTTCAGGGAGTGAAGACGATAAAGTCATCGTCATGGGGACGAGCGCGGACTACTTCCCGTATGAGTTCGTCGATACGGCGAACGGGGATGAGATCGTCGGATTTGATATCGACATCGCCAAGCAAGTCGCTGAAAACATGGGATATGAATTAAAGATTGAAGATATGGACTTCGGAAGCCTCCTCGGGGCGTTGAACGCCGGCCGCGTCGACTTCGTCATGGCCGGGATGACACCGACGGAAGAACGGAAAGAAAACGCCGACTTCTCGGACATCTACTTCACTGCGAAAAACTTGATTTTGTCAAAAGGGGACGCCATCCAGTCGCTTGAAGACTTGAACGGCAAGCAAGTCGGTGTCCAGCTCGGTTCGATTCAAGAAGGGATCGCCAAAGACCAAATCGATGGCGCTGAAATCGTCGCCTTGAACAAAATTCCAGAGATCATTCAAGAAATCAAGACGGGCCGCATCGATGCGATGGTCATCGAAGATACGGTCGCGAAAAAATATCTCGACCAAGACAGTGAACTTTCGACATTCGAAATCGTTGATGAGGAAGAAGCCGGCTCGGCCGCAGCCTTCCGTAAAGACGATGAGCTCCGCAATCAATTCAACGAAGAGTTGAACAAGTTGATTGAGAGCGGCGAAATCGAGAAGTTAGCTCAAAAATGGTTCGAAGAAGAAGCCGCACCGGCGGAATAATTCATGCACGAGGCTGACTGGATGTATCAGTCAGCCTTTTTTAGGAGGAACTTACAATGGAGTTTAGTCGGATTTATGATTCTATCCCTTATATTCTCGAAGGGATCCCGGTCATGTTTCAAGTCGTGCTCGTCTCGGCATTGTTCGGGATCACGCTCGGGATCGTCATCGCCACGTTCAAAATCATCCCGAACCGGTTCGTCAACTTTATCGGTCACGCCTATACGGCCGTATTCCGGGGTACGCCGCTCATTTTGCAGCTCGCCATCATTCACTTCGGCTTGCCGCAACTGACAGGTTTCATCACGACGCCGTATCAATCGGCGGTCATCGCTTTCTCACTCAACTCGGCAGCGTATATCTCAGAGATTATCCGGGCCGGGATTCAAGCGGTCGACAAAGGACAGTGGGAAGCGTCCGACGCACTCGGTGTCCCATATGTCAAACAACTGCGGTCGATCATCTTGCCGCAGGCGTTCAAAAATATTCTCCCGGCACTCGTCAACGAGATGATCACGCTCACGAAAGAGTCGGCGCTCGTTTCCACGGTCGGCGTGCTGGATATTATGCGCCGGGCTCAAATCGTCGGCGGGCAAAAGGCGATCTACTTCGAACCGCTCCTGTTCGCGGGTGTGATATACTTTACGATAGTAATGGTGTTGACATACTTTGGTCAGCGTCTTGAAAAACGGCTTAGAAAGAGTGATGGCAGATGATACAAGTTAACGATTTATACAAGCAGTTCGGTGAATTAGAAGTGTTGAAAGGAATTACGACGACGATCGAGCGCGGGGAGGTCGTCGCTGTCATCGGGCCTTCGGGTTCAGGCAAATCGACGTTCCTTCGTTGCCTCAATATGCTCGAAGTTCCGACGGGCGGTACGGTGACCGTCGACGGTTACGAATTAACGAAAAAAGGAGCGAACGTCTCAAAAGCCCGTCAACAGATCGGGATGGTGTTCCAACAGTTCAATTTGTTCCCGCACATGAGCGTACTCGATAACTTGACGTACGCCCCGATCAACGTGTTGAAAATCAGTAAGACTGAAGCAGTCGAACGGGCGAAGAAGTTGCTCGAACGGGTCGGTTTGTCTGAAAAGATCAACGCCTATCCAAGTCAACTGTCGGGCGGGCAAAAACAGCGTGTCGCCATCGCCCGGGCCCTCGCCATGGAACCGAACGTCATGTTGTTCGACGAACCGACGTCAGCGCTCGACCCTGAGATGGTCAATGAAGTACTCGACGTCATGAAAGGGCTCGCTGAGACAGGGATGACGATGGTCGTCGTCACGCACGAGATGGGCTTTGCCCGTGAAGTGGCCGACCGCGTCCTGTTCCTCGACGAAGGCATTTTGATGGAAGAAGGCAAGCCGGCCGACCTGCTCCTCAACCCGCAGACCGACCGTGCGAAACGATTCTTAGAAAAAGTGTTGTGATTGAAACGTTCGAGCTGACATGAGAAAGGGAGGATTCACATGAAGATCACGTATTATGGTCATGCGACAGTCCAACTAGACATCGACGGGACGAGCGTCTTGATCGATCCGTTTTTGACGAGCAATCCGCATACGGACGTCGATCCGGCGACGGTGAAAGCGGACTACATCTTGTTGACGCACGCCCATTTCGACCATATCGAAGACGTCGAGCTGATCGCGAAGACGACCGGGGCGACGATCGTGGCCACCCATGAGCTCGCGACCTACTATGAGAAAAAAGGTTATTCGGTCCACGGCATGAACATCGGGGGCGGGCATTCCTTCCCGTTCGGCCGTGTGACGATGACACAGGCGTTTCATAGTTCGAGTCTCGACATGGGAGACGTCCCCGTTTATATGGGCATGCCGGGCGGTTTCATCGTCGAGACGAACGCGCTCACCGTCTATCATGCTGGAGACACGGCGCTGTTCTCGGACATGAAGTTATACGGAGAACGATTTGAAATTGATGTCGCTTTCCTCCCGATCGGTGACAATTTCACGATGGGACCGGCAGATGCGCTAGATGCCGCCCATTGGCTACAGGCGAAACGTGTCGTCCCAATCCATTTCGATACGTTCCCGCCGATCAAGCAAGACGCACGTGCGTTTTGTGATCAACTACATCAACGCGGGCTGCTGATCGAACCGAACAGCACGATTGAGATTTGATTATGTCAAAAGAAGCCGTCGCGGCGACCGAACGTTACGTCGGGTCGCTCCACGCTGACGATCGCACCGGCCATGATGTCGCGCACCTTGAACGCGTGCGGCGGCTCGCGGAGACACTTGCCGAAAGGGAAGCGGTCGACCCGCTCGTCGTGACGCTGTCTGCCCTTCTCCACGATGTGGAAGATGCGAAACTCGGGCGTCCGTCCGGTCTCGTCGAGCGTCATCTCGAGACGTTCGACATCTCCGCTTTGCAACGGCGGCACGTGATGACCGTCGTTTCTGAGACGTCGTTCTCGAAAGGGTGCGACCCGTCTTCGTTAGAAAGTGCCATCATCCAAGATGCGGACCGGCTCGACGCGATCGGGGCGATCGGCATCGCCCGCACATTTCAGTTTGCGGGTTCGCGCGGCACCGCTCTGTATGGGGACGCGAGCGCGCTCGCTCACTTCGATGAGAAGTTGCTCAAACTGGCGGACAGGATGCATACGCCCCGGGCGAAGCAAATCGCGGCCAAACGCCACGCTTTCCTCGTCTCGTTCCACGACCGGTTCAAGGCGGAATGGACGGGCGAAGACATATGAAAACGGCCGAGGAGATCGATTCCTCGGCCGTTTTGGGTTAAAACGGATGCTTATTGAGCCAATGCCCGCCGTCGAGGGAGATGCATTCCCCGTTTAAATAACGCATCTCATCCGATAGCATCCAGTATGCCAAGTCGGCGATCTCTTCTGGTGTCCCGAACCGTCCGAGCGGCACGTTGCGGCGAATCCGTTCGACTTCTTTCACATGGACCGCGAGTTTTTCGGCGCCGCCCGTCCGTTCAATCGGCCCGGGACTGATCGCGTTGACACGTGCTCCGAACTGATAGCCCCATTCGACGGCGAGCGTCCGCGTCAAGTTGAGGACGCCCGCTTTCGCCGCCGCGCTAGGGGCGACGCCCGGACCGGCTTGCCAGGCGTACGAAGCGACCATGTTCAAGATCGAACCGCCGCGTACTTGTTCGGTTTCCCAATGTTTCCCGAGCGCGTGCGTACAGTTGAACGTGCCGTTCAAGACGATATCGATGACACTCGTCCAACCGTTCGGTGTCAAGTCGAGCGTCGGACAGACGAAATTACCGGCCGCGTTATTGACGAGCGCATGCACCGGCCCGTAAGCGGACGAGATAGTCTCTAGCGCTTGGGCGCAACCGTCATAGTCACGGACGTCATGCTGGACGCTCATCGCGCGTCCGGCTTCGATCGCGTCCAACTCACGCATCGTTTCTTCGAGCCGTTCCGTGTTCCGTCCACTGATGGCGACGTTCCAGCCTTCTTGTTTAAATTTGAGGGCCATCGCTTTCCCCATCCCGGATGAGCCGCCTGTGATCCAAATCGTCTTCATGTAAATATCCCCCTTCGAAAAGTGAATGGTCGTTCATTTATGTATTCGCTTCTCCGTTTCGGGAATCCTGCATAAAAAAGTGATGACCATGACGGCCATCACTTGATTTGTTCGTAGTATGCTGAGCCGAGTGTACGGTCGATGAGATACATCGTCCCGGCAACTTTTTCACCCCAGTACGGGTCCGACGCATAAAAGATGTTGATGCCTTCTTGTTTGTTGCCTGGAAAAGGACCTCTCGCATAAGAACCGGTCACGTATTTTTCAGCGAACAGTCGGGCCGCTGCGTCAACGCTCGCCTCAAAAGATGCGAACGTCGCGGCGTTTCCGCTCGGGTCGTCATCGGTCGCTTTGAAGCCGAACAAGTTGAACTTGTCTCTGGCGATGGCAGACGTGCCGTAACTGGATTCATGGCCCGCGACGGCGAGGAGGAATAACGCGTTGATCCCGTGCTTCGACTCGGCGTCTTTAAACGCCGCACCTTTTCCTATCAGCGGAGAATCCGACCGTGTCTCGAGGAAACGGTCCAACTCCGAGGCCGAGTATGGCGACGTCGAGGCGATGGAGGCGAACTGGTACGGTGAAGCGAACACGTCCCGGACGTTCTCGGTATAGAACCGATCGGACCTCTCTTCGTCCGCCGGGCCGACGAGGAACGTGCCGGCGAGGTTGTCATTCGCCTCGACCGTATGGTACACGTCTCCGTCACGCACTTCATAAAATCCTCGTTTCTTCACGAGTGCGTCCGGATACAACGTCATGTTCGCGAGCGGCACGAACACGACCGCACCTGAGATGTTGACGCGCAAGTGATCATGCCCACGCTCGAGTAGCCTTAGCCGCGTACCGCCGGCGACGTATGACTGACGCTCGGACAAGGCCTCGTCTTTAAACAGATACGTGATACTGTCTGTCGGGGTGACGGCGATCCCGGCGCCGGTGAAGTCGATGACCTCGCCGTCCGGTCCGATCAAAGCCCGATGCTCGCCGCGCTCCATGTACGCTCTCGCTTCGGCGAGCGACTCGAACTGACGCGTCTCGGTCTGCCCGTCTCGGAACGTCTCGACCGTATATGTGCCGCTCGAGTGCTGCTCGAGCCAGAGGAAGCCGAGGACAGCGATCAATACGATGAGGAGTGAGGGGAGGAGGCGTTTATTCTTTTTTGTCGTCACTTTCAATCACTTCCAAACATAAGGATTGCCAAACGGGAAATTCTAGTCAACAATTTTGTAAGAGAGAAGGGGGATTGCTATGAAAATCGGGTCACGCACGCTAAAGACGGCGGTCGCCGCCGGCATCGCGATGCTCATCGCCGAGACGATTCATCTCGACTACTACGTGTTCGCGGCGATCATCGCCATTCTCAGTATTCAAGAGACGAGGAAGAAGTCCTTCCGTGCGTCTTATGAACGAGTCATGGCGAGTCTGCTCGCCATCGGGATGGGAGCGCTCATGTTCACACTGCTCGGCTATTCACCAGCCACGCTTACACTTTATTTTGTCATGTTTATCCCGCTCGTACAACAGCTCAAACTGCAGGACGGGATGATCACGAGCGTCGTCATCTTGACCCATCTGTACACGGAAGGCCGATTCTCGATTAACTTGTTCATCAACGAACTGTTGTTGATCACGATCGGGGTCGGGGTCGGTCTAGTCGTCAACATGTATATGCCGACGCTCGACAAAGAAATCGAGCGCATCAAAGACAACATCGATCGGGCGCTCGCCGTTTATTTCTATGACATCGCCGCCTGTGTCGAGACCGGGATCTACAACGACCATGCGATGATGCTATTGAAGACACGCGATTACTTGAAGCAAGGGAAAGACCTCGCACTTCGGCGGATGGGCAATTCGATCGGCAAACGAAATGAAGATATGGACTACTTATACTTCCGGATGCGCGAACGGCAATACGACATTTTGAAACGAATCGTCGACAACGCCCGCGAGATCACGCTCGTCGTCGATGAGGCGAAACCGGTCGCGACGTTCCTTCGGCTCGTCGGAGACAACGTCAACGAGCGGGCTGACGCTTCTGCGTTCCTGCGGGAGCTAGAAGCGACGATCGAGCACTATCGAAAAAACGTACCTCTCCCCACGTCACGTGAGGAATTTGAGGTACGTTCGTCGCTGTTGAACATTTTGTCAGACGTAAAAAGCTACTTGATTTTAAAAGAGCGTTACATTCTGCTCTTAAAAGAACATGGCCATGCTCGACAACACCGTGCTGAGCAAAAAGATTGATACGATGACGACAACGCCGATCTGAATGATGCGTTGTCGTTTCTTTTGTTTGTTTCTCATGACGATCCTCCATAACGTGTTTGTCCCCATTGTACAGAATGGAAAACGTTCGTGCAAACGTCATGAGTTTGGTATAATGACCAAGAAATGTTTGGATGGAGGGATGTTTGTATGGTAAACGAGACACGGGTGCTCGACACCTTTTTAGGATTGGTCGGCATCGATTCAGAGACGAAAGAAGAAGCGGTCATCTGTGAGCATTTGAAAGCCGTGTTCACTGACCTCGGTTGTGACGTATATGAAGATGACGCGTCGTCGAAGACGAGTCATGCGGGGAACAACTTGATCGTCACTTTGCCAGCGACGAAAGAAGGCGTGGACCCGATCTATTTCACGGCCCACATGGACACGGTCACGCCAGGGAAAGGCATCAAAACGAGCATCAAGGACGGCTATGTCGTCACGGACGGGACAACGATCCTTGGAGCGGATGACAAGACCGGGCTCACAGCGATGATCGAACTCGTGCGCGTCTTGAAAGAAGAGATGATCCCGCACGGTCAAATCCAATTCGTCATCACGGTCGGTGAAGAGTCAGGACTCGTCGGTGCCAAAGTGCTCGACCTCTCAAAAATCGAGGCGAAATTCGGTTTCGCACTCGATTCGGACGGACCGGTCGGCGATATTATTGTGGCGGCTCCAACCCAAGCGAAAGTGAACGCAAAAATTTATGGGAAAACAGCCCACGCCGGCGTCGCACCGGAAAAAGGTGTCTCGGCTATCCAAATCGCAGCGAAAGCGATCGCCAAGATGAAACTCGGGCGCATCGACGACGAGACGACAGCGAACATCGGCCGTTTCGAAGGGGGACGCGCGACGAATATCGTCTGTGATTACGTCGAGGTGCTCGCCGAGGCGCGCTCTCTTCTTCACGACAAGATGGAAGCTCAAGCGGAAGCGATGAAACAAGCGTACGTCGAGACGGCGGCTGCACTAGGGGGACGTGCCGAAGTCGAGATCGACATCATGTACCCAGGTTTCAAGTTCGAAGAAGGCGACGAGGTCGTCGAGGTCGCAAAAGCGGCTGCCGCTTCGATCGGTCGTCCGACGCGCATCCTTCACTCGGGCGGCGGATCTGACGCGAACGTCATCGCCGGAGGCGGCATTCCGACCGTCAACTTGGGCGTCGGCTATGAAGAGATTCATACGACGAACGAACGGATGCCACTCGTTGAACTGTATAAGATCGTGGAGTACGTCGTCGAGATCGTCAAGCACGTCGCCACACCGAACAAGCCATAAAAAAAGAGCCGACGTGACGTCGGCTCTTCGTATGTGTTCGTACGTTCAGGCGGCGAACTCCAATGACTCGAGGACGAGTTCATCGGTGCAGTGGAGTTCTTGCGCTATGTCGTGAATTCGGATCGAGGTGCCTTCTTCTTGTTGGTGTTTGCGATTGAGGGAAGTCGCTCGTTCACGGATCACTTTATATAAAGTGTCGGAATGGTCAACTCTATTCATCACGGATCACATCCTTTTTCAACGATTACGTTAAGTATAGCATGGAATGGTCTACAAGAAAGGACAATATTATTTATGAAGTTACATTTTTTAGGAACTGGCTCTGGAATGCCCTCGAAACAACGCAACGTTTCCGGTCTCGCACTCTCGTTACCGAAACAGACGTGGCTGATCGATTGTGGCGAAGCGACCCAGCACCAAATCCTGCATACACCGCTGAAACCGCGCAAAGTGTCGGCTGTCTGGGTCACCCACCTTCACGGCGACCACGTCTTTGGATTGCCTGGTTTCTTGTCGACGCGATCGGCGCTCGATGGGACGGAACCGCTCACGCTCTATGGTCCGAAAGGCATCAAAAAATGGCTCGACGTGACGCTCAAGATGACTGGGTCTTACTTAGGGTATACGTTGACGATTATCGAGTATGAGGATGGAGACGAGTTTCTCCAAGACGGACATCGCGTCATAGTGAAGAAACTCGAGCACCGTTTTCCGTCGTACGGGTTTCGAATCGAGGCGCCGATTCGCCCAGGGACGCTCCTCGTCGACAAGGTGAGGGCGCTCGGGATTCCGAACGGACCGATTTACGGTCAAATCAAACAGGTTGAAACGTTCGAGTTTGAAGGGAAAACGTACAACGCTAAAGAATACGTCACAGAACCGGTCCGAGGCGCAGTCGTCGCCGTGCTCGGTGACACGGTGCCATGTGCCAACGCCGAGCTGCTCGCCCGTGACGCGGACGTGCTCGTCCATGAGGCGACGTTCATGGACGCCGAGTCGAAGCTTGCCCGTCAATACGGGCATTCGACGACGATCGAGGCTGCGGCGCTCGCCGAGGCGGCTCGTGTCGGTCAATTGATCGTCACACACATCTCGGCCCGGTATCAAGGACGGGAGTCGGAGTTTGCGGCAGAAGTCGAGACCGCGTTTCCGAACAGTCAAGTAGCAGTCGACTTCTATGAATTCACAGTGGGGGATTGATGTGACCATACAACTTTACGTTTGGCTCGGTTTTGTCATCATCAGCGTGCTGCTCGGTGTACGATTGAACCAGTTGAAAGAACCGGAACCGAGATTTTTCTTGAAGTTCTTATTTTATTCGTTGCTCGGCATCGTCTCGTTCCCCATCGGCGGATTCCATATCCCGATCGGTTTTTTACTATCTTTCTTATTCTTTCCGAAGCGCAACAGCCGCTATAAATGGTACGGGGCTCTCGTCGGGTTCTTCTTTTTCATCGTGTTGCTGTTCGTACCGCTCTTCGACCAGTCGGGGTTCCGGGCCGAGTCGCAACAGATCGGGGCGGTGTCGATTCAAGACGAATCATTCGACCGGATGACGAACCATATTATGCGTCGCGTCAACGGTGAGGCGATCAAACTTGATCGGAGCAAGATGGTGTTAACGCGTGACGGAGAACTGCAGTCACTGGAGTATTTGCTGCTCGTCGAGCGGAGCGGTTCGTTCCAACAAATCCGGATCACGTATGACGAGACCGGGGAACTGTCTTATCAACAAGTCGATGAGTTGAATAAAGAGTCGGGTCGGGCGTTCTTTGAGAAGCTCGTCGATTTCGACCGGGTGTTGAGCGCAGTCCAAGACACGGCATGGGAAGACTTCGCCGACCGGGTGAACGCGCCGCTCATCCAACTGTCGTTCGATGGGCTGTATGACATGTATACGTATGAGAACGAGGTGATGCTCATGATCAACCGAGAAGGCCGGATCGTCAAGTTCTGGCTCCAGCGTGACCCGGTGCTCGCCAACAGCATCCAACTGTCAGGTCTCACCCGAGAAGGGCGGACGACAGGAGAGCGCTACATCATTTTATATAACTATTCCATTCACCAACGAGAGGATTTGACAGACCAATGAAGCGATTACTCACGTTCAGTTTACTCATTCCACTTCTGACAGGCTGTGCTGATTCGACATCGACCGGCACGGACGGCGACTGTGCCGTCGAACCGACCGTCTCCGTCTACAATGCGGCGACAGAAGAGACGCTGTTCCACGAAAAGAGCGTCTGTCTTGAAGCAGGTGCCACGGTCCTTGACGCCTTGCAAGCGACGGAGTTGGACATCGAGTCGGTGGGCAGCGGGGATATGACGTACGTCACGGCAATCGACGGCGTTGAAGAAAAATCGGCCGGTCAGTCGTCAGGTTGGGTGTACGCCTTTAACGGCAGCCCAGGGGACGAAGGGGCCGGCGCGAAAGAAGTCGAGTCAGAAGATATCATTCAATGGCGGTTTGAAGAAGATGCAATTTCTTTCTTCGAATGAGGCTGATTGGGAGCGCAGACATCCTGTCACGCTCCTTTTCTTTCTCATCGCCCACTTGTATGTCCTCGTGTATATGAACGGGTCGGTTTGGCTGCTCATCGGGTTGGTCGGCCTCCTCGTTCTCGAGCGCAGATTCCCGCTCGGATTGACCGGTGTACTGTTGGCGTTTTTGGTCATTTCAATGGCGCCGATGTTAATCGGTTGGGACGTCTCGTTCAATCGGATTATTCGTCAACTCGTCCAATTGGCGACGTTCTTGTTCGGGATGGTATGGGTGAGCCGTTTTTTGAAACTGGATCGGTTTTTGCCGCTCCTTGCCGGGTGGCCGCGGTCGACGCAGCTGCTGTTCGGGGCGTGGGCGCTCATCCCGACGATGGAACGGGCCATCCGTTTGTCCATGAAGAGCCATGCGCGTAACGATTGGCAAGAGGCGATCGTCGTCGGCATTGACAGTCAGCGTCAAGAACCGGTCTACCGCGTCCCGCGGTCACGGCGATTCGAACAGCATGACCTCGTCCCGCTCGCCGTCTTGACCGGCTGTTTCGGGGCGACGTACGGAGGTTGGCCGCTGCTATGGCTCCTCTATCCATATTTGACGAAAGGAGGGATGCGAGATGCACTGGTTATCATCCGAGGATACACGAGACGTTGAGGAGTGGATGGCATCGGTCGGAGCGAAAGCCGTGCGACTCGATGAGCCGCTCGCCGGACGGGTCGCCTCGCTCGTCATCGGAGACGATGCACTCCAGGGGTCCGAAGTCGTAGCGCTGCTCCAAATCGATCACTTGATGAACAAACGTTTTGATGAGTGTTCGAGCGGAGAGCGGCAACTCGTCCGCATTGCCCATGCGTTGACGAATCGACCGCAAGCGCTTGTGCTGTTCGAACCGTTCCGTCATCTCGATCGCTATCGACGGGAACATTTGACGATGTTGTTAGAGCGGCTTGCAAAGCTCAACGTAAAAATCGCTTTTACCGAGCGGGCCCGGGAGACGGGGACGCCCCCTTCGTTTTCGGTCATCTCGTCGCGGGGGGAAGGTACGATCGACGTTCGCGACGTCTCCTATCGTCACCCGCTGCAACCGGTCTATGCCGTCGAACACGTCACGTTCGCGTCGGACGGCCCGGGTTTGACAGCGTTCATCGGTTCGAATGGCAGCGGCAAGTCGACGCTTCTTGAACTGATGGCGAAAAGCGTAAGACCGCTTCAAGGGAAACTGAAGCTGTCGTCGCGTCCCGTCTATCTTCCGCCCGAAGAAGAATACGGACCGTTCCCGGAAGCACCGAAGCGACGTGTCGAGCAGTTGAAGGCGGTGCTCGTTTCTGAAGCCCCGCTCTTTCTTCTCGATGAGCCGACCGTCGGCCTGACCGACCAGGAGCGAGCGGGTTTCCTCAACGCCTTGGTCGAGAAAAGCCGAACAGCGTGTCTCATCTGTGCGACCCACGACGCGGCGATACTCGCTGCCGCTGACCGGATCGTCGCCTTGTCGAACGGCAGGGTCGTGTTTTATGGCACGTATGAACTGTTTTTAGAACGGAGTATGGTATGGTCACATTCATCGTCGCTGTCTTGACGGCATATCTGCTCATGTCAAAATTTGAACGGACGAAGACACCGATCGCGGTGTTGACCCAGTTGCTCGCCGTAGCGGTAATCGGGCGCTGGTTGTTCGTCGCCATCCCGAACGTACAGCCGACGACGGCGCTCATCATGATGACCGCGCTTTACTTCGGATGGACGAGTGCGGCGATGCTCGCGTTGTTCGTCCCGGTGTTGTCCGGCCTGTTGCTCGGACTTGGACCGTTCGTGTTGTATCAGTTTCTCGGATGGTTGCTCGTCGTGACGGTCGTCGTCGTGTTGCGTCCCTTGTTGAGGCGGTCTATAGTCCTCCTTGGCCTCGTCGGCCTCGGCTCAGGTTTTTTATTCGGTTGGACGACGAACTTGTCGTACGCGGAAGTGATCGGCACTGATTTTTTGAACTTGCTCGTCTTAAGTGTGCCGTTTGATCTCGCACACGGAATCGGCAACGTTTTCTTCTTGATCGTCTTACGTGAGTTGTTCGTCCGCATATTTGTGCGGGACGAAGGGTAAATGAATGAAAAGGGCGAGGTGATCGGTCGTGGGTGAATACATCAATCTAGTCGAAATCGGGATGTTTTTGTTTATCGGACTGTTGTTCATGGGGCTCCACATCTTTTTCATCGTGCGTCGATACTTGCGGACGCGCTATGCGATGGTCGGCGTGCTCGCGTCAAGTGTCTGGCCGGCGCTCATGATCGTCTTATCCGTTCAAAATATTGAGCTCGTCCCCGCATTGACGTCAGAACGTGTGACGGCCGAAGCGGTGATCGCCTGGTCGATCGCCTTGTCGACGGCGTTCATGCTCTTGATCCCGGCCGGCGTCTTCCTCGTCCGGATGTATCGGTTGTCACGCGAGACATAAAAAAACGTAAAGCGCAACGGTTGTGCGCTTTACGTTTTTTTTATGGGGTCGGTACTTGTTCGACCGCTGCGTCGGTCGGTTTTTGGAAACGTCGTAAAATCTCAAGGCTGATCGCGCGCGGCATCAGTTTCGCAGCAGCGACGAGCAGCTGATTCGATACGCCTGGAATGACGACGCGCTTGTTGTTCATGACGCCTTTGTAGCCGAAGAAGGCGACGAGGTGCGATGGCATCTTCGAGACCATCATCTCGCTGCCGGCCCGGTTGAAGAACCCCGTGTCGGTCGGTCCGGGACAGAGGACGCTGACGTGGACGCCTGTATCTTTCACTTCGGCATGCAGCGCTTCGGTGAGAGAGAGGACGTACGCTTTCGTCGCGTAATAGACCGCCATATAAGGGCCAGGTTGGAACGCCGCGACCGAAGCAACGTTTAACACATACCCATAGTTGCGGCGGACCATGTCCGGCAAATAGGCTTTCGTCAATTCAGTCAACGCGTTCACGTTCAAGCGGACCTGTTCGGCCTCGACTTCCGGATCAAGGTCGATAAACTCTCCCGCGGTGCCGAACCCGGCGTTGTTGATTAAAAAGTCGACGGTCAGGCCGGCGTCTTCGATGGCGCTTGTCAGGCGTGTGGCGGCGTTATGTTCGGACAAGTCGAGGGCGAAGACATGCACGTTGACGCGATATCTTTTTTCGAGTACTTTTTTCAATTCGTGCAAACGGGGCTCATTGCGAGAAACGAGAATACAGTCGAATCCGTCCCGTGCCGCCAAGACGGCAAGGTCGAGCCCGATTCCGGTCGAGGCTCCAGTGATTAAGGCGGTTTTTGTCAAAATCGTCCACTCCTTCGAAATAAAAAGTCATACATTGTTACTGATTTCTTCACGAGTTGTTAAATTCCTGCCCGGTCGCCACATCGAAACGTATGCTAGAGTATAGCAAGAATATGTGATTAGACTCACAAAGTGAGGAGAAGAAACCAGATGATGATTCAGCTAGTGACTACGGCACAAAGCGTCGAGCAAGCAGAGGCGTTAATCATGGCGGGCTCCGACCGCCTCTATATCGGAGAATCGAAATACGGGTTACGTCACAAAGGTGACTGGTCGCTCCCGGCTGTGCGAGAAGTCACAGCCATCGCCCATCGATATGGCAAGGAAGTGACGGTCGCCGTCAATAATTTGATGCATAACGAGCAAATCGAGACGTTGCCTGATTATTTACAGGAACTCAAGGCGATCGGAATCGACAGTGTCACGGCCGGTGATCCGGGCGCAATCCGCATGATCCGTAATGCCAATATCCCCTATTGGTATGACGCTCAAACGCTCGTCACGTCGGCGCGTCACATTCAGTTTTGGGGCAAGCGTGACGCCATCGGGGCGGTAGCGGCTCGTGAAGTGACGTTGACCGAGCTCGGGATGATTCAACAGCAGATTGGGTTGCCGGTCGAGGTGCAAGTGTATGGTCCGACGTGCATTCATCATTCGAAACGCCCGCTCTTGACGAACTATTTCAATGAGATCGGGCGGTCGAATCCGGCAGCCGAGGCGCGCGAGTATTATGTGAGCGAACCGACGGATGCCGACAGTCGCTACCCCGTCTATCAAGATGAGAACGGAACGCACGTCTTCTCTGAAGATTTGACGCTCATGGGTCAACTGCCTACGCTCTTAAAAGGCGGGTTGCACACATGGAAACTCGAAGGATGGCATGCAGGAGAGGCGTTCGTCGATATCGTCCACCTGTTCGACAAGGCCCGGTCAGATCTATTAAACGGTCGGTTCGATCGTCACGTCATGGAACGACGTCTTGCCGAACTTCAACCTGAACAATTCCGGCTCGGGACCGGACTGTTGTTACGAAATCCAGAAGAGATCAAGTGAGGGAACTGAGATGAGAAAACGTCCAGAATTATTAGCACCAGCCGGGAACTTAGAAAAATTAAAAATGGCCATTCTATATGGGGCCGATGCGGTCTTTATCGGGGGTCAACAGTTCGGACTCCGTTCCCGCGCCGGTAACTTCGGTTACGAAGAGATGGCCGAAGGAGTCGCGTTCGCTCATGAACGTGGGGCAAAAGTATATGTCGCCGCGAACATGGTGACGCATGAAGGGGACATCGAAGGAGCCGGCGAGTTCTTTTGTAAACTTCGTGACATCGGCATCGATGCCGTCATCGTCTCCGATCCGGCCATGATTGAGGTCTGTCTCACGGACGCGCCGGGTCTCCCGGTGCACTTGTCGACACAGGCATCGGCGACGAACTATGAGACGCTCCGTTTTTGGCAAGAGGAAGGACTAGAGCGGATCGTCCTCGCGCGCGAAGTATCGATGGAAGAGATCAAAGAGATGAAACGGCAAGTCGACGTCGAAATCGAGACGTTCGTCCATGGGGCGATGTGCATCTCCTACTCGGGCCGTTGCACGTTATCGAACCATATGGCGCTCCGCGATGCGAACCGAGGCGGCTGCGCTCAGTCGTGTCGCTGGAAATATGGCTTTTTTGAAGCGGACGAGCTGTTGACCGACGAGATGGCGGCACGCGACGAGGAACCGTTCTCGATGAGTTCGGTCGATTTGGCGATGGTACGCCACATTCCTGACCTTGTCGACGCCGGTGTCGACAGTTTGAAAGTGGAAGGACGGATGAAGTCGATCCACTACGTGGCGACCGTTTGTAACGTCTATCGTCAAGTCATCGACGCGTATTGCGAGGATCCTGCCGGGTTCGTGTTCGATCCGGCGTGGGAGGAAGAAATCTGGAAAGCGGCACAACGAGAACTCGCGACCGGATTTTATTACGGCGTGCCAACGGAGAACGAGCAATTGTTCGGAAAACCGCGCGCCATCCCGCAATATGCGTTTGCGGCACGCGTCATCGCGTACGACCCGACGACGCAAATGGCGACACTTGAGCAGCGAAACTATTTCCGTCGCGGCGAAGAGGTCGAGTTTTTCGGTCCAGGCTTCGTTCGCTTCACCCAGCGTGTCGAAGAGATATGGGATGAAGAAGGCACACCGATCGAGACGGCACATCAAGCGATGATGACGGTCAACATCAAAGTCGACAAACCGGTCGCGACTGATTATATTATGCGGAAACGGAAAGTGGCCGCAGGCGAGCTCGTCCGAAGCGGGAGCTGACACATCCCGTAAGACAACATAGTCGACCGTTCCATTCAATCTTGCTACCCTATTAGCATAAGAGATGGAGGGGATGGAAAGATGAACCAAAATACAGAGCAGCTTCGGACCGAGCCGATTGGACGGTTGTTGTTCAAACTGTCTCTCCCGGCGATGGTCGGGATGCTCGTGACGGCGCTCTACAACATCATCGATACGATATTCGTCGCACGGGGCATCGGGGCGTCAGCAGTCGCGGCAATCGGTATCGCCTTTCCGATTCAAATGATCTTGATGGCGGTCTCGAGTGCGGTCGGGTTAGGGGGCGCGTCGATCAGCTCACGGAAGCTCGGGAAAGGCGACGACGCCGGCGCGGCCGTCACGTTCATGAACGTCCTCGTCTTAGTCGGCGTGTTCGCCGCATTTGCGGTCAGCTCTGCCTTCTTCATGCTCGACTCGATTCTGACCGTCTTCGGGGCGACGTCAGCCATCATGGAACTGAGTCAACAATACTTATCGGTCGTGCTCATCAGTTCCCCGTTCTTCATGTTCACGCTTGCGGCGAGCGCGATGGTGCGGGCTGAAGGTCAGGCGCCGTACCAGATGAAAGTCATGCTGACGACGGTCGTCGTCAACTTGGTCACCACGCCGCTCTTCATCTTCACGTTCGGATGGGGGATTTACGGGGCAGCCTGGTCGACGGCGCTCGCCCAAGTCGTCGGTTCGATTCTCATGTTGCGCTTCTTCTTTTCAAAAAATCGCCGAACCGCGCTCGACTTCCAGTGGCGGAAGTTTCGGTTGCGGGTCGGCGAATTAAAAGAGATCATGGCCATCGGTTCGTCCTCGTTCATCATGATGGTGTCCCAATCGATTTTATTCGTTTGTGTCAACGTCATGCTCGGGACGTATGGCGGCACCGAAGAGCTCGCCATCTTTGCGATCATCAATAAGTTCATGGCGCTCGTCGGTATGCCGATCATGGGCATCGTCCAAGGGATGCAGCCGATCGTCGGCTACAACTATGGGGCGAGACAGTTCGAGCGGATGCGCGAGACGATTTGGACGGCGCTTCGAGCCGGACTCGCCATCGCCGTCTTGATTTGGCTGACGCTCCAGCTGTTCCCGAACCCGCTCATGCGCATGTTCACGACCGACCAACAGCTCATTGCCGGCGGTGTGACGGCGATTCATGTCTTGTTCGCCGTCTCGTTCTTGCCGAGCGTGCAAATGCTCGTCAACGGCATTTACCAATCGCTCGGGAAAGCCCGAGTGGCGATGTTCTTGTCGCTGTCGCGGCAGACGCTCTACACGATTCCGCTCGTCTTCATCTTGCCGTCGTTCTTCGGTGTGTTCGGCGTCTGGCTCGCTTTCCCGATCGCTGACGCCATGACGTTTTTGACGGCGGTCGGCATGGCGATTTGGGACCGGAAACTTTTATTCCGGCCGGCCGAAGAAGAAGTCAAACAAGCAACCAATTTATGAAGCGGCGTCCGTTCTGGCTGAACGGGCGTCTTCTTTTAGGAACAAATAAATCCCGCCGAGCAGGACGGCCGCTCCGATCCATTGGAACGGGCCGAGACGTTCTTCGAAGAAGACGAAGCCAAACAACATCCCCCAGAGCGCTTCTCCGAGAATGGTGATGCTGACGACGGTCGCGCTCACGCGGGCGAGCGCATAGTTGAACAAGTTATGCCCGAGAAGCGTCGGGAAAAAGGCGAGGGCGATAAAGTACCACCAGTTGACCGTTTCGAAAGCCACAAACGTCGTGTCGCGAACGAGCAACATGAAACCGAGGACGAACGTTGCGACGATGTAGACGCTAAACGAATAGTCGTTCGTCTTCATCTCGGTCCGCACGTGTTGACCGACGAGCCAATAGCCGGCAATCAAGATGGCGGCCGCCAAGGCGAGGGCGTCACCGATGAGCGCGTCCCGACCGAGCTGGAAATCGCCGGCCGCGACGAGCATGCCGCCGAGAACGGCGATGAGTGCGAACGTGAGCCCTCTTGGGGTAGGTCGTTTTTTAAAGAACAGGGCGTTCCCGATCAACACGAAGATTGGACTCGACGTGACGAACAACGTTGAACTGGCGACGGTCGTATAGTCGAGCGATAAAAACCATAACCAAAAGTGGAAAGCGAGCAATATACCGCTGAGCCCGATGGCGTACCGCGTGTTCGTCCGTAACGAGATGAGCGAGCGATAGTCGAGAAACGGCAACAACATGAGGCTTGAGAAGAGCATGCGGTAAAAAGCGGCCGTCTCAGCCGGAGCGGACGTCCATTTGACGAAGAGGACGCTCGTCGACAAGAAGAAGACAGCAGCGAAAAGAATCAAATAAGACAAACGATGGTCCCCCTTTTGTATGTATGTAATCCTCCTAATGATATAGTAAAATGACAGAGCGACCAACAAAAACTCGGATCGTGACGCGAAGAATTGCGGAGGCGTCACACAAGAAAGGAACGATATGAGACTAATCATTGCCGAGAAACCATCACAGGCGCAAAAGCTTGCGGCCCCATATCCGTCCAAAAAACGGAAAGAAGAAATTGAAATCTCGCCATGTTCACGTTTTCCAGAGGGCGCGATCGTCGTTTGGGCGGTCGGGCACTTGTGTGAGCTACAAGAACCGGCTTATTATCGTCCGGAATGGAAGTCATGGAAATACGAGGCGTTACCGATTGTGCCGGACCGGTTTGACTACCGGATTTCCAAAGGGAAGTCGAAGCCGTTCCAAACGATCAAGCGGTGGCTGCACGACAAATCAATCACCGACATCATCATCGCATCGGATGCCGAACGCGAAGGTGAGGCGATTGTCCGGCTCATCTTGCGTTTGGCCGGGAATAAAAAACCGCTCACACGCCTATGGATCTCAAGTTTGACCGAACAGGCGGTCGACCGTGGCTTCGCCAACCTGCTGCCGGGAGAAGAGACGGTACCGTACTATTACGAGGCAATGAGCCGGGCGTGCGCCGATTGGCTCGTCGGGATGAACGCCTCACGCGCTTATACGACGTTACTTAAGACGATTGGAATCGAAGACGTCTTCTCGCTCGGACGTGTCCAGACGCCGACACTCGCTCTCATCGTCGAGCGTGAGCGTGAAATCAAACAGTTCGTCCCAGAACCGTATTTTGAAGTCGAAGCGACGTTCCAAAAGTCGCGGTCGACGTTCAAGGCGAAATACACGGTCGGGAAAACGACGAAATTAAAAACCCGGCAAGAAGCGGACGACGTCGTCAAACGCGCGTCGGGTCAAGCTGTCGTTCAATCGATTGATACCGAAGAAAAAATCGAGCAGCCACCGTTTTGGTTCAGTTTATCGGGGCTGCAAGCCGAAGCCGGAAAACGGTTCGGATTCGGTGCGAAAAAGACGCTCGATGTGGCCCAAAAATTGTATACGAAAGGCTGGATCAGCTATCCTCGGACGGACTCAGGATTCGTGACGCCAGATGAGGCGTCGTTGTTCCCGGTGACAAAAGCCCGTCTCTTAAAGTCTTCGGCGTATGCGGAACTCGCTCCCGTATTGACCGAGAATCCGGCGTCGAACAAACGTTACGTCAACGCCAAAAAAGTGAGTGACCACTATGCGATCATCCCGACGGAGGCATGCGGTGACGTGATGCGGTTGAGCGGGGACGAGGCGAAATTGTATGATTTGATCACGCGCCGGTTCCTCGCCGCGTTCGCCCCTCCGGCCAAACTGCAAAAGACGACGGTTGATTTGTTGGACGGAAAAGACTTGTACCGGGCGAAAGGGACGGTCGTCGTCACTCCCGGTTATCGTCAAGTCGTGGAAATGAAGTCAAAAGACGTCGAATTGCCGCTGCTTGAGAGAGGCGAGACGCTGACCGAACGAAACGTGGAAGTGCTTTCGAAACAGACCGAGCCGCCGAAACGTTATACGGAAGGCGCCCTCATCTTGGCGATGAAAGTGGCGGGGCGTAAGCTCGACGACGATGAGTTGATCCATATCATGAAAGAAGTCGAAGGGCTTGGGACGGAAGCGACGCGCGCCAATATCATCGACGGCTTGAAAAAGCGCGGGTACGTCATGCTTCAAAAGAAAGAGCTCGTCCCGACCGATAAAGGCCGGCTGCTCGTTGATGTATTAGGGGACAGTATCCTCGCTTCACCAGCGATGACGGCGAAGTGGGAGAAACGGCTCCATGAGATCGGACAAGGGTCGGCCTCGGCCGCCGAGTTCATCGACCAAGCGAAGAAGATGGCAGTCCATCTCGTCGACGAAGCGAAAACACGTGTCACGTCGGCGAATCCGGAAGGGTACACGATCGAGCCAAGACGTGGGTCGAAGAAAGGACCGAGTCGCCCAAAACCATCGTTTGGCGTCTGCCCGAGCTGCGGGAAAGGACTTGTCGAGCATCCGAAGTTCATCGGATGCAGCGGCTATCGGGAAGGGTGCAAATTCACGATGTCGAAACAAGTGCTCGGTGTCGGCTTATCGAAAGATGAGTTGACACAAATGATTGGCGGGGGCCGCTCGAACATCCATACGTTTACAAAAGGTGAAAAGACGTTCAATGCCGCCCTCTATCTCGAGGAAGGTGCGCTCCGATTCGAATTCAAATGAAAACAAGACCGTCCTCATGGGCGGTCTTGTTTGTCTGCTTGCTCTCTTTCAAAAATCTGGCGATTGATCTCATCATAATCGAGGACGATGTCGTCTTTATTGTCCTTATAGGCATACCCTTTTTGAATGACGACGACCGAGGCGATTAAGACGAGCAATATGATCAACCCGCTCACGGCGAACAACCAACCCATCACGCATCCCTCGCTTTCATACTCTTAGTATGCCAAAAATAGGACCGCATCTCTACAGTCGATGCTCGCCATACTGTCACAAGTTTGAAATACGCGGTCCGTGGATTAGATATGATACAATAATATGCAGATAAACATTGACTGAGAAGGTAGGGATGACGATGGCGATTATGATTGTGGATGACGAACCGGTCAATACGATGGTTCTCGAACAGCTCCTGCATCAACACGATTACGAGACAGTTGTGGTCTCGAGCGGGGAAGATGCTCTCGAACTCCTCATGGATCCGCAAGCACCGTCGCTGTATGACCTCGTCCTGCTCGATGTCGAGATGCCAGGTATTTCAGGTATCGAGACGTGCAAGCGGATTCGCCATATGGCGGGCTATGAAGAGTTGCCGGTCATCATGGTGTCCGGGCGCACCGAGGAGAAACAGATCGCGGAAGGACTCGACGCCGAGGCGTCAGACTATACGACAAAACCGATTAAGATCACGGAACTGCTCGCCCGAATCCGTTCAGCCCTCCGCTACAAGGCGGCAGTTGACGAACGGAAGAAGTATGAGGCGCGGTTACAGTACGATCTCGATTTGGCGCAAAAAATTCAACAAAGTGCGTTGACGCCGCCGATTCAAAACGCTGAGATCGATATGCGCGCGCTCTATTTGCCGTCTAAAAAATTGGCGGGGGATATGTACGCGTGGTTCCAGGTCGCGCCGGACCGTTACGGCGTCATCATCTTTGACGTGATGGGACACGGGGTGTCGTCGGCGTTGATCACGATGGGAATCCGCTCCATCTTGCCGGGGCTCGTCGGAAACGTTCAATACCCGGTCGATGTCATGACGGAATTGAACCGACAGATGACGTTCTTGTTCTCAGGTGACGACATGCAGAGTTATTTCACAGCCGTCTACTGCTATATCGATACGACGAACGGCCGCATCGAGTACGTCAATGCCGGACATCCGCCGGTCATCGTCACGTCACCGGCCGGGGTCTGTCGTCTCGAGACGACCGGCGTCCCGGTCGGTATGTTCGAAGAACCGAACTATGAAGCGAAAGAAATCGATATCGAGCCCGGCATGGTGATGCACATGTATACGGACGGCTTGATGGAATGCTACAGCAAAGACATCGATGACGGGATTCGCTGGTTAGAGAAAGATATCGCCACGTACGGACTCGGTTATGCCGATCACGTCGCGGAGCGTCTCGTGCCAAAAATCGAGATCGATGACGACCTTTGTCTCGTCACGGTCAAGTTAATGTGATCGAGCCGCCAAAAAAGACAAGTGGAACGCCGCGGCGTTCCACTTGTCTTTTTTGCTGTCTGGCGACGGGCTAGAAATATCGTTTCCGCCATAAAATATAAAACGCGAGACTCGAAAAGCCGAGCATGAGCGCGATGGCGAAGATGAAGCCGACTTCTTGTCCTTCGAACGGCACTTCGACGTTCATCCCGAAAATTCCGGAAATCATCGTCGGGATGCTCAAGACAATCGTGATCGACGCCAAAAACTTCATGACGAAGTTGACGTTGTTAGAGATGATCGAACCGAACGCTTCCATCTTGATGCTGATGATGTCGTTATAAATCGACGCCATCTCCATCGCTTGACGGTGTTCGACGAAGACGTCGTCGAGCAGTTCCTCGTCTTCTTCATGCTTTTCAAGGCTCGGCGTCTTGACGATGCGGTCGAGGACGCTATCGTTTGCTTTGAGCGACGTCATGAAGTAGACGAGGGATTTTTGCAAGTTCATCAGTTGGAAAATCTCTTGATTTCGCATCGACCGTTGCAACTCTTGCTCGAGTTCATCCATCCGGCGGTCAATTTGCCGTAAGAACCGCAAGTACGTCATACTGACGCGGTGTAAAATTTGAAACACGAACCGGCTGCGATAGTTCGTTCGGAACAAGCGAGCCTTTCCGTTGGCAAACAAGTTCAGCACGTCAAGGTCGCGCGAACAGACGGTGATGAAATGTCTCCCCGTCACGATGATACCGAGCGGGATCGTATTATAGGCTCTTCCTGTATCGTCTTCTTCAACGTACGGCACGTCGATGATCATGAGGAGTCCTTCATCATCTTTTTCAAACCGTGGTTTCTCTTCACTATCGAGCGGGTCATAGACGAAGTCTTCCGGGATGCCCGAGGCGGCAATCACTTGATCGGCCTCGTCTTTCGTCGGATTGACGAGTTGGATCCAACTTCCTTTGTCAAAGTCTTCAATCTCGTCGACATGTCCTGACGCGTCGGTCCGGTAAATCGTTAGCATAGTTCTCCTCCTACCTTAGCTCAACCTTATTATAGGTAGGCGCGTAGGTGAGCGCAATCGGTAAGGAGGAGATTTTTTGTTTTCTATCGAAAACGTGCTACAGTGGGGAAGAATGGTTATGACACGCTGACAAAGGAGGGATGGAGTTGTCACAAACGCCCAAACACGCTCTGTTTAACGAAGAAAAGTTGGCGGAGCTCCATCAAATCGCTGGTGGGAATAAAGATTTCTTGAAAAAAATCGCCCAAACGTATGTCGTCCAATTTGAGGACAAGTTTCCCGAGTTGAAACGTGCCGTCCGCAACGAGGACCACGTCCAAGTCGAGCAGCTCGCCCATCTGTTGAAAGGCGCGTCCTATTCGGTCGGCCTCGACCAAACAGCTGAACAGTTCCATACGCTTGAACAAGCAGGAGAAGCAGGCGATGCGACTGGACTCGGTCCGGTGCTCGAGACGATCGAACAGCAAATGGATCGATTCACGATGGAGTGGGATGCCCACTTCGATCAAATGGCATAACGCAAAAGGGTTCCGCATTTCAGTTGCGGAACCCTTTGTCGATTATGCGAAAAACTCGTCGAGCGTCGCGATCAACTTCCCGATCTCGGGCTTCGTGATTTGCGCGTTGGCGCCGACGGCTTCCCCTTTATGCTTCAAATCGTCAGAAATAAGGGAAGAGAAAATGACGATCGGCAATTCAGCAAACCGGTCCATGTCCCGAAGCCGTTTCGTCAAGTGAAGACCGTCCATTTGCGGCATCTCGATGTCGGTGATGAGCAAGTCGCAGTCGACGTCGGCTGCTTCGAACGCATCGAACGCCTCTTTCCCGTTGTTGAAGATGGTCGTATTGAAATAACCGGCCTCATCGAGCGTATCGATGATGAGCGAACGGAGCATCTCCGAGTCTTCAGCGAGCCAAATTTGTTTGTTCGAGCGCTCGCGGGCACCGAGCCGTTTCACCGACTCGCGCGCCATGATGTCTTTTCGGGACAACTCGAGGGCGATGCGCTCGTAGTCGAGCAAGATGATCATCTGGTCGCCTGTCTTGACGACACCGTTCGTGATGCCTTGTACACCGCGGGCGAGATCGGACGGCGTATCGATCTGTTCCCATGAGATGCGTTTGATCTCGGTCACTTGGTCGACGCGCAGCACTGATTTTTCTCCATTGAATTCGCAGACGATCAACCGATCGCCTTCTCCGACTTCACGCGGATGACCGATGACCATCGGAAGATCGATGACCGTCATCACTTCGCCGCGGAGTTCGATCAGCCCCATGATCGCTTCCGGCGTTCCCGGGAGCGGGGTGAGCGGAAGCATCGTGATGATCTCACGTACTTTCATGACATTGATTCCGAAAATGAACGGTCCCGATTGGAAAATGACGATCTCGAGTTCGTTCGTGCCTGCCTCAAGTAAAATATTATGATCCATGCTCAATGGTAGTCCCTCCTAGTTCACGTGCTCTCATCCTATCTATCGGTCAACGTGCCCGAACTCTTCAGTTGAAAAGTGTCAATCTCGGGACGGAATTCACAAAAAGTTATCACGTAACCGTTTACATTACATAAACTGAATCTTTATAGTTGTTCATCGGTTTTAATTTTGCATACAATGGGGGTGGCAACGAGATATCAAAGCTTACTCAGGAGGCAGATAGAAATTATGAGTATGAACACGTATCCATATTTAATCAATGGACAATGGCAGGAATCTACATCAAACGAGACGATTGAACTCGTTTCACCTTATACAAACGAAGTCGTCGGACACGTCCAGGCAATGTCGCGGGACGAAGTTGACGAGGCGATCCACGGCGCCAAACGTGCACAACAAGAATGGGCAGCGCTTCCGGTCAACAAGCGCGCCGAACTCTTGTACGCATGGGCCGATAAACTCGAAGAGCGTGTCGATGAGATTGGTCAGATCATCATGCGCGAAGTCGGGAAAAACTTGGCTGACGCAAAAAAAGAAGTCATCCGGACGGCTGAGATCATCCGCTACACGGCTGAAGAAGGTCTACGCTTCACAGGTGGCTTCATGCAAGGAGATTCGTTCCCTGGCGGTTCGAAGAACAAGATGGCGATCATTAAAAAAGAGGCACTTGGTGTCGTTCTTGCCATCTCCCCGTTCAACTATCCGGTCAACTTGGCAGCTGCTAAGATCGCTCCGGCGCTCATCACTGGTAACGCGGTCGTCTTTAAACCGGCGACTCAAGGCGCGATCAGTGGCGTCAAGATGGTCGAGGCGCTCCAAGACGCCGGCCTTCCGAGCGGTCTCTTGAACCTCGTCACAGGACGCGGCTCTGTCATCGGAGACTACTTGACGTCACACCCGGGCATTGACATGATCACGTTCACTGGTGGGACGGGCACGGGGCAACACTTGTCGCAACAGGCGTCGATGGTACCGGTCGTCCTCGAGCTCGGCGGGAAAGATCCGGCGCTCGTCTTAGAAGACGCGGACCTCACGCTCGCGGCCGATCAAATCGTCAGCGGTGCGTTCTCGTACTCGGGACAACGTTGTACGGCGATCAAGCGGGTGTTCGTGCTCGAGCATCAGGCCGACGAACTCGTCGCCATGTTGAAAGAGCGCGTTGAGAAGCTTTCGGTCGGTTCACCGACTGATAACAGCTTCATCGTGCCGCTCATCGATGAAAAATCAGCGGATTACGTCCAAGGACTGATCGACGATGCGGTCAATAAGCGGGCGACGGTCGTGCACGGCAACGAACGCGACGGCAACCTGCTTCACCCGACATTGCTCGACCATGTGACACGTGAGATGCGTGTGGCATGGGAGGAGCCGTTCGGACCGGTCTTGCCGGTCATCCGCGTCAAGTCAATCGATGAGATGATCGAGCTGACGAACGAGTCTGAATTCGGTCTCCAAGCGAGCGTGTTCACACAAAACGTGAACAGCGCCTTCACGGTCGCCGACAAACTCGAAGTCGGAACGGTCCAAGTGAATGGCCGCACCGAGCGCGGGCCAGACCACTTCCCGTTCATCGGCGTGAAGCAATCAGGCCTAGGCGTTCAAGGGATTGGACGCAGCCTTGAGACGATGACGCGTGATAAAGTGACCGTCATCAACTTATAATCTGTTCGGAGAGGAGAAATCCTCTCCTTTTTTTGTGTCATTGAAATCCGTTCTTTCAGACAGGTATAATGAGTGAAGATAGGTGGAAGGGGTTGTGGGGACGTGGCGAACTGGATTTCAAGCCAATTGGCAAGAATTGATCTTCCGACACCGTTTGAGGTCGGAAATGTAAACGTATATATCGTCGAACATATGAATCGTTTTTTCATGGTCGATTGCGGGCCGGACACGGAAGAAGCGTGGGCATCGCTGAACGCGCAATTGCACGAACTCGAGTTGTCGCTCGACGATATCGATTTTTTATTTTTGACACACCACCATGCGGACCACGCCGGCCAAGCATGGCGATTGCGTGACGCCTCGATCCCGGTGTACGGTCACGAAAAGCTCGTCCGCTATTTGGAGCAGACACCGAACTTCATTAAACGAGGCAATCAATTTTTGCACGACTTGGCGCATTGGTTCGGGACGCCTGAGTCGATCGTCGCCAAATTGCCTGACTACCGGGAGGCGTTGCGCTGGATCGGCCCGACGACCGTGTCGATGACGTTTGAAGACGGACAGGCGTTAACTTCGGACGGGGCGTGGAAAACAATTCATCTGCCGGGCCATGCGAGTGACCAACTCGGGCTGATTGGTCCGGGAAACGTCCTCATCGCCGGGGATCATTTGATTGATGGGGTGGAACCGAACCCGCTCATCGAACAGCCATATGAAGGGGAAGGATTCGCCTCACCGGTGCTCCTCTATCTCGACTCGCTCAGAAAACTAAAGGCGCTCGACTTGAAGCTCGTCGTCAGCGGTCACGGCGACCCGATCCTGCATCCGCACCCGCTCATCGAGGACCGAATCGGGCAGCGGTACGACCGCAGTGAGCAACTGCTTGACGATTGGGTCGACGGTTTGAGCGTGTTTGACTGGTCGATGCGGTTGTACGGCCGCAAGATGCGCCGGGCGATGCCGCTCGTCTTCAGCGAAGTATTCGCCCGTCTGACATTGTTAGAAGAACGGGGACATATTAAACGACAGCTCGTGGATCGAAAATGGGTATACGAACGGACGGAGGAAGTGGTGCAATGAAACATATCGTGATCACAGGTGCGTCGAGCGGCTTTGGTGCCGCCTTGGCGCATTCTTTTTATGAACGAGGGTACAAGTTGACGTTAGTGGCGCGAAGCGAGGAGCGGTTGCGAGAACTCGGGACGAGATTGTCCGCTGACTGGATCGTCGCCGATGTCACGGTTGAAGCAGAGACGCTCGTCGATTGTGTCGAACGTTCTTTCGGTCCGATCGATGGATGGGTGAACAACGCCGGCGTCGGAGAGTTCGACCAGGTCATCGACCAATCGACAGACGTCATCGAAGAAATGATGCGATTGAACGCCGTCGCGCCGATGATTGTGTCACGTGACTGCGCGAGACGGATGAGGCAAGGCGGGACGATTATCAACGTCTGTTCGCAGGCGGCGAAAGTACCGACCCCGAAGTCGGCCGTCTATGCCGGGTCGAAAGCCGCCCTCCTTCAATTCTCGAACGCGCTCCGGCTCGAGTTGAAACCGAAAGGCGTCCACGTATTGACGGTCAATCCTGGCCCGATCGCGACGCCGTTCTTCGAGCGGGCCGACAAGAGCGGACGGTACGAGCAGAGCGTCAAACGAATCATGTTGTCTCCGGAACGATTGGCCCGTCGCGTCGTGACAGCGTACGAACGGTCGGAACGGGAAGTGAACGCCCCGTGGTGGATGAATCTCGGCGGAAAGGTGTACGCAATGTGCCCGGTCTGGTTCGAGCGGCTGGCAAAACGGGGATTTGATAAAAAGTAAACGGCAAGGGGGAGACGTATGATTCGAATAGTGAAACGCTGTGCTTGGCTGACGGCGTTACTCATGTTAGCCGCATGCGGGACGGAACGGGCCGAACTGGCGCCGACGTTCGAACAGGCGGCTGAAGAAGCGGCACAGACGACCGTGAACTTTTACTTATGGGGAGGCGATGACGGGATCAATCGATATCTCGATGAATTCGTCGCACCTCGGCTCGAGGCGGCATACGATATTGAATTGAACCGAGTGCCGATGGACACGGCCGAATTCGTCCGTCAAGTGTCACTCGACAAGCGTGCGGAGCGGGCGAACGGAACGATCGACCTCATGTGGATCAACGGGGATAACTTCCGAAACGCGGCCGAGGCGGACTTGTTACGAGAAGATATTCTCGACGCCATCCCGAACGCCGCTTTGTTGAATGAGACGGCACAAGCGACCGACGCCGGCATTCCGACAGAAGGGTTGGAAGTCGCTTGGGGCAACGTCCAGTTCGTCTTGCATTACGATGCGGACAAAGTCAAAAATCCACCCGAGACGTTTGATCAACTCCGTCGGTGGACCGAGGAAAATCCGGGCCGTTTCACGTATCCTGAAGTGACGGACTTTACAGGCAACGCGTTTATCCGTCACTTGTTGTACGCCGAGTACGGGGATGCGATGCGAGACATGGACACGATCCCTGATGAATTTTGGGACGAGTTGGCCGCTTGGTCGCCGAACTTGTGGAAACGAGGCGAGACGTATCCGAAATCGCTCGCTCAACTCGATCAGCTTTACGCCTCAGGCGAGGTATGGATGACGATGGGGTTCAACGAGCGCCGGGCCGAGGCGGAAGTGAACGCGGGCGTGTTTCCGGACGGGACGCGGGCGCTCGTCTTGGACCATTCCATCTCCTCGACTCATTTTCTCGCCATCCCGTTCAACGCGCCGAACCCGAACGGGGCGGTCGTCGTCATCGAGGAGTTGTTATCGCCGGAAGCGCAACTGATGAAACAAAGTGACACGTATTGGGGGGACGGGACGTCTCTTGACGTGGAGAAGCTCGACCAGACTGACCGAGAAGCCTTTTTAGCGCTCGACGAAGGGGTCACTTATCCCGATCCGATCGAACTGGCCGAACGTCAAATCGCTGACTATGGTCCGGACGTGATCGATCTCGTCCGAGAGGGATGGCCGCGTGTCGCGCGTTAACGTCGTCATCAGCAGCCTCATCACGCTCTTGCCGCTCACAGCCGTCTTGTTCTTGTTGCGGGAGGCGGTCGGCACGGACGTATGGTCGCTCGTACAAGACGAGACGTGGCGGGCGAGCCTTGCCGTCACGCTTTACGTGACGCTCGTCTCGACGTTTCTGTCCCTCGTGATTGGGACGATTTGTGCTCGGATGGTCTATGTGAACGGCAGGACGTGGCTGTCATTTTGGCTGAATTGGCCGCTGTTCGTCCCGCATATCGCGAGCGCGTATTTGTTTTACTTATTGTTCTCCGGCGGGTTTCCGGGGTTTGGACTCATCGCGTCAAACGAGCGACACCACCTCGTCGTCATCTTGACGTATGTGTGGAAAGAAGTGCCGTTCGTCTTCTTGATGATGCTCGGCAGTTACGCGCAATTGAACCGTGGCTATCGCGATATGGCGAAGACGCTGCAACTGAGTCCGTGGCAACAGTTTTCCGTTGCGGAGTGGCCGTTCTTGATCAAACCGCTTCTCGACTCGTTCTGGATTTTAGTGGCGTTCATCTCATTCGCCTACGAAGTGCCGGCCCTCCTCGGCGTGACGTTCCCGAAATTGCTCGGGGTGCTCGCCTACGACCGTTTGACGACCGGTTTGTTTTTGAATGAGAGTGAGGCGTACGCTGTCGCGCTCATCTGGGCGCTTATCTTGTTTGCTGGGGTGTTGTTGTCATATGCGTTGACGGCGAAGCGACGACGACGCATCGAGAGAGGGGTGAGGCGATGAAACGCATCCTCTTCCTCATCGTGCTGCTGTTGCCGTTCATCGGCTTGTTCTCAAGCATGCCAGCGCCGCTCGTGTTCGATGAGGCAGTCGCCAATACGATCGTCCACGTCTTCGTGTTGGCCGGTTTGAACGTGTGGCTCGCACTCGGGACGGCGTGGTGGCTCCTTTTCACCGAATCCAGATGGCGACCGTTCGTCGAATGGTTCCTCTTTTTACCGTTGTTTGTACCGGCGCTGGCGAGTACGTTCGGTATGTACGTCGCCCTTGTCCGTTTCGGTCTCGTAGGCACGCAATTCGGTGTGCTCACCGTTTTACTGGCCGTGACGCTCCCGTATTCGATTCGGATCGCCTACAATGCGATGTATGTGATCGGACGGCCGTTGTTTGAACAGGCGCTGTTCTTACCGCCGGTCCGGCGTGTGCAATTCGTCCTCGTCCCGCTCTTAACTGAGACGGTACGGACGATCGCGCTCATGTCGACCGTCGTCGTCCTCGGTCAGTTTGTCCTCGTTCAATTGATCGGGGCCGGCCTTGTGCCGACGGTGACGACAAGACTTTATCACGTGTATGCGGGCAACGACGTCTCGCTCGCGTTGCAGAACACGTGGTTGTTAGTGCTCATTCCGGCACTTTTGTATGGCGGAATCGGGTACTTGATGCGAATTTGGATGAAAGTGATGAAAGGGCGGTTGCGATGAGTCTAAAAGTGACGAACATAAGAAAACGATTCAAACAGCGTGACGTGTTGGCCGGCGTCGACTTCTCTGTCAGCGAAGGCGAGATCCACGCCCTCGTCGGGGTGAGCGGTTCTGGGAAAACAACGATGTTGCGCATCATCGCCGGTCTCGAGACGGCGGATGCCGGTACAGTGACATGGAACGACATCTCGCTGCTCGGTGTCCCGGCACACGAGCGGAAAATCACGATGTTGTCGCAAACACCGCTCCTCTTCCCTCATTTGACGGTCGGGGAGAACGTGCTCCTCGCGACACCGGATCGTTCAAAAGCCGATGCCGAGCAATGGCTCCGGCGCGTCCGTCTCGAAGGGAGGTTCGACGCCGAGGTGCACGAACTGTCCGGTGGGGAAGGACAACGGGCAAGCTTCGCGCGTGCGCTCGCTGCTTCGCCGCGTCTCATCTTGCTCGATGAACCGTTCACGAATCTCGATCCGGTGTTAAAGTATGAGTTGCAACAGTTGATTCGTGAGCTCGTCGCCGATCTCGGTTTGACGGCGCTTCTCGTGACACACGATCGGGAAGAGGCGATGCTCGTCGCGGACCGTGTCACGTTGCTCGAAAACGGAGCCGTGCGAACGACCGGGACGCCGACAGCACTCAGCGCCAAAGAGCCGACGTTCGGCGACTTCATCGAGCTTGACGGAGTGCTGTATCCGTTGACCCGGATCGAAGTCTCACGGGAACCGACCGGGGAGCCGGTTGTGCTCGTCCGTGAGCTGACCCGCTTCGGTGTACGTCTCGGTGAATATCGGCGTCTGTCAGGAGAGTACGTCATCTTGCCGTGCGACGCTTCGTTTGAAGTCGGTCGTGAGTATCAGTTACGGAAAAAGCAAGGAGTGGTTGAATGTTAGATACGTATGGAAGCCGATTGGTCCGCCCTGTCGTCGAGCGGGGAGCCGATCGGTTGTTAAAGTGGAAGTTCACGCCGAACGAAGTGACGATCCTCGGCGGAATCATCGGTGTGTCGGTCGGTTTTTTCATTTATAATGACATGCACTGGACGGCCGTCATCTTATTATGGCTGTCAGGCCTGTTCGATGTGTTGGACGGAACGATGGCCCGTCGCTCGACAAAGACTGGATTTGGGACCGTCCTCGATCTCGTCTTTGATCGAATCGTCGAGATTTCGGTCGTCGTGGCGCTCGCTTTGCGTTATCCGGAACATATGCCGGTATTTTTATTTTTATTGGCCTCGTTCGTCGTCGCGATGACGCTATTCCTCGCGGTCGGGGCGAGCAGTTCGCGCCGGACGGAAAAGTCGTTTTATTATCAGCCCGGTCTGCTCGAACGGACGGAATGTTTCATCTTGTTCACGCTTATGATCTTGTTCCCGGCATTTGTCGGCGTCATCGCCACGATTTTTCTCATCCTTGAAGTGGTGACGATCATCCAGCGCATGATGGAAGCGCGGCGGATCTTACGATGAAGCCGCATCTCGTCTTAGTCGGTCTCGGCCACGGGCAATTGGAAATTCTCGACCGATTGGATGAATTGAAAGAGCGTTACGAGGTGTCCTACATCGGCGGGGAAACGACGATTTACACGGGTGCGTTCCCGCAAGTGCTCGCCCGGGAAACGAAGACGGCGACCGTCTACCTTCGGCCAGGCGTCGAGCGTGTCGCGACACGACTCGTTTCTCTCGACCCGGTCAAGCGCATCGTCAATACGGACGTCGGTCCGATTCCGTATGATACGTTAGTGCTTGCGACCGGAGCGGAAAGTCGTGGCATCGGCTTCGGTGTGAAGCCGATGACGGAGACCGGGCTCAAACGGATCCTCTCAAGCCGGTCCATCACCGTCGTCGGGGGCGGCAAAGCCGGCGTCGAACTCGCATTCGCCTGTATCCGGACGAAACGCCACGTCACGCTTTACGCTGATGAAGTGTTGCCGGTTCTGCCGGTTCACATCCAACGGCACATGATGCGCCGTCTCGTGAAGAGCGGGGTGACGCTCGTCTCGCAGAAGTATGACGGCGTGCCGTTCCATGACGGACTCGTCCTTGACGCGGCCGGGGTTGGACCGGTGGACTGGTGGACAAGGGCAGGCTTGGCACCTTCCGGACACTTCATTGAAACCGATCGTTATTTGCGTCACGTCGTCCATAAAGAAATCTTCATCACTGGCGATATGGCGTCACGACTTGACGGCGGTGTCGACGCGGTCCGGTCCGGCCGCCATGTCGCGGCATACTTGCTCGGGGACAGGAAGCCGTTTGAATCGCGGACGTCACTTAACATCTTGCTCACCGTTCCACGGCATGCCTTGCTGACGTTCGGGACACTGGCGTGGCACGGGCGTATTCCTTATTACGTGAAGCGTTGGATCGACAGCCGCTATATGAAGCGATTCCGGGCATAAAAAAAGACGGCCGAGGCCGTCCATTTGTTTAAGCGTTCAACGTGTCGAGGAACGAGCGGATTTGCATTTCTGTCTTGGCATTCGCCGAGTGGAGGTGTTCTTGTTTCACGCCGTCTTGATAGAAGAGAAGAGACGGGATGCCGCGAACTTCTTGCGTATCCGACAAGTCCGGTAACTCATCGCGGTCGACGACGTACCAGTTGAACTGCGGATAATCTTTGACGAGCTCGTCGACATACATGTCGAGCCGGCGGCAATCCGGGCACCATGACGTCGTGAAGATGACCATCCCGTTATGTTGGATCGCTTCTTGGAATTGTTGATCTGATTGAATCGGTTTCATGAGAAATCTCCCCTTTCCATTCCATTGTCTGTGTCTTTTCTCCGTCCGTCAACCGATTGGCGTTCTCGGTCCATCGTGAATATGTGATACACTTTAGAAAATAGAACGCAAGGGATAGGTGATGGTTATGGCGTTACGTCATGCACTACTCGGGTTGTTGACCCATCAGCCTGCGACCGGCTATGCCTTGAACGCGACGTTCAAAGCACAAATGATTCACTTCTGGCACGCCCATCATACACAGATTTATCGGGAGCTGTTGAAGATGGAAGACGAGGCGCTCGTCTCGTCCGAACATGTGACGCAACACGACTTGCCTGATAAGAAAATTTA
>NZ_JAFIFD010000040.1 GCF_020832205.1 Exiguobacterium sp.
GCAATCGCAGCAAACGGTAACAATGGATTACGCATTGTATTTCCCCCTCATGTTCATTCCAAATTTCTACCCATCACTATTTTACTCAAAAAATAATAAAGAAGGAAGGAAAATCACTCATTTTCCTTCCTTTCTTCTAAAACTTCACATTTTATTCAAAAACACGATCAGTCGAGGAAATCTTTCAATCGTTTCGAACGGCTCGGGTGTCGTAACTTGCGTAGCGCTTTCGCTTCGATTTGGCGAATCCGCTCACGCGTGACGCCGAACACTTTACCGACTTCTTCGAGCGTTCGCGTGCGGCCGTCATCGAGACCGAAGCGTAGACGGAGTACGTTTTCTTCTCGGTCTGTCAGCGTGTCGAGCACGTCTTCAAGCTGCTCTTTAAGCAACTCGTAAGCTGCCGCGTCTTGAGGGGCCATCGCATCTTGGTCTTCGATGAAGTCTCCGAGGTGCGAATCGTCCTCTTCGCCGATCGGCGTCTCGAGCGACACCGGCTCTTGGGCGATTTTAAGAATCTCCCGAACTTTTTCTGGTGTCAATTCCATCTCTTTGGCGATCTCTTCAGGTGCCGGTTCGCGACCGAGGTCTTGAAGCAACTGACGTTGAACGCGGATCAGTTTGTTGATCGTCTCGACCATATGGACCGGAATCCGGATCGTCCGGGCCTGGTCAGCGATGGCGCGTGTGATCGCTTGACGGATCCACCACGTCGCGTACGTCGAGAATTTGAACCCTTTCATGTAGTCGAACTTCTCGACTGCTTTGATGAGACCCATGTTTCCTTCTTGAATCAAATCGAGGAAGAGCATGCCGCGGCCGACGTAACGTTTCGCAATCGAGACGACGAGACGAAGGTTCGCCTCAGCGAGCCGTTTCTTCGCTTCTTCGTCACCTTGCTCGATGCGTTTCGCGAGCTCGGTCTCGTCTTTCGCGCTGAGCAAGTCGACGCGGCCGATCTCTTTCAAATACATCCGGACCGGGTCATTGATCTTGATGCCTGGCGGGACGGACAAGTCGTTCAAATCGACCTCATCGTCCTCTTTTTTCGCCGGAGTCTCTTCGGCATCGGCTGCATCCTCGGTTACACGGATATCCTTGCCTTCTAAATCTTCAATGAAATTATCGATAAAGTCTGAATCCACCTCAAAGTGGCTGAGGCGGTCTTGGATTTCTTGCATCGATACGACGCCTTTTTTCTTCCCCAACTTCTCGAGTTCGTCTATGGCGTTAAATAAATCCTCTTTTTTCTTCTCTGCCATCTAGCAGTTCAACTCCTTCCAAACTTCCTTCACACTTATCGTTCGCGTAGACGGCGACTTCGGTTAATCAACTCTTGCAACTTGGATGCCTGGTCTACAATACTTTCGGCATCGTGTGCGATTTCCCTCTTCGCCCGTTCGATTTGACGCTGTTCCTCATAACTGTTTATGACCTTAATGTATTCATCTAAAACCTCTTCGCCGAGCTCATCCGGTGCAGCCATGAGCCGCACTTCCGCGTAGCGGTTCGCATACTCGGGCCGTTCGTTGCAGTGGCGCTCCATAAAGGGTGGCACGACCTGCTCGAACTCTTCAAGCGTCATGTCTTCGGAGACGACTTCGTAAAGGGCAGTCGCTAACATCCGATGGACTTCATCTTGGTAAGATAGGCCGAGCCGGTCGCGAACGTAGCGCACGCGTTCCGGCCCACTGAGCATCGCTCGTAATAGCAGTTTCTCGGCTTTCATCCAACGGGACTCGTTTGACTTCGTCGCACGTTTCCGGACCGGTTCCGGTTCTGGCATCGGTTCACGTCTTGACGTCTCCTTTGCCGTGCGGGGCATCCGGCTTGCGAGCGTCGCGGCCGGAAGCTCGAATTCATCTGCTAATTTCTTTATATACAAGTCGCGGCGAATCGAATTATCAGTTTTACTGATTTCCTCAAGCATAGATTCAATAAAACGAATCCGTTCTCCTTCCCGATTCATGTTTTTCCCGCGCCGGAGCGTCCGGTTCATGAAATCGAGAACGGAAAGCCGCTCTGCATCGACGAAGCGTTGCCATTGCTCCGCACCGTTCGTCCGAATATAGTCGTCTGGATCCGTCTTTTCAGGCAACGGGAGGACTTGGACGTCGAGCGGGTATGCTTCGAGCAGGCGCACGACTTTTAGCGTCGCCGCTTGTCCGGCATCGTCGCCGTCGTAGCAAATAACAACCTCATCGACCATCCGTGACAGCGCCCGGGCATGCCCGGGCGAAAAGGCGGTGCCGAGCGAGGCGACGACTTCGCTCGTCCCGGCTTGCGCGACTTGGAGGACGTCGACGTTCCCTTCCACGAGGAAGACGCGTTTTTGTTTACGCATCGCCGCCCGCGCCTGCGGAAAACCGAACAGCAGTTCACTCTTATTAAAGAGGGGCGTGTCTGACGTATTCACATACTTCGGTTTGCGATCATCGATCGCCCGGCCGCTGAATCCGACGATCGTGCCGTCTCGATCCGCAATCGGAAAGACGACCCGGCCTTCGAACCGGTCAAAATATTCACCGGCCCTAGACTTCGAGATCAGTCCGGCCTCGACCATCACTTCAAGATCGAACCCTCTTCGTTCAAGAGAGTCGACGGTGAAGCGGCGTTGATCCGGGGCGTACCCGATCTTGTATTGGGTGATCGTCGTCTCGGTTAGACCACGATCCCGTAAATACGTTAAGCCGACCTCACCTGCCTCGGTCTTCATCAGCACTTCATAGTAGAGCTCGGCGACGACGCGATGAGCGTCGCGCATCTGTTTACGGACGAGCTGGTCTTGCGTTAACTGTTCGTCCCCGGCGACTCCGCCTTCGATGGCGATGTTCGCTCGGGTGGCGAGACGTTCGATCGTCTCAGGAAACGATAACCCTTCCGTCTCCATCACGAACGTGAATACGTTCCCGCCCGCACCGCACCCGAAACAATGGTACATCCCTTTCTCAGGGGACACCGAGAAAGACGGACTGTTCTCCGAGTGGAACGGGCAAAGCCCGACGAGACGATGTCCTTGTTTCTTCAGTTCGACACGTTCACTGATCAAGTCGACGATATCCGTCGCTTGTTTTACTTCTGCAATGACTTCATCCGGTATCCGTGGCAACTCCACCACTCCCCACTTCCAAACTCGCAACGAAACGGAACGCGCTTCACGTTCCGTTTCACTGTAATGTCAGTACTCTATTATACCGTTTCAAGACATCGATTACTAATACGAGTGCTTGACGCGTCACGATTGTTCGAGGTGACGCAAAATGATACCAGCCGTCTCTTCGACCGCTTTGTTCGTCACGTCGATCACTTCGCATCCGATTCGTTCGTAAATGCCTCGCGCGTATTCGAGCTCCCGATTGATGCGCTCGAGCTGGGCATAGTCGGCCTCTGGTTTCAGACCGAGCGATTTCAACCGCTCCATCCGAATCGAAATCAACTTGTCCGGCGAGATGATCAAGCCGACGCAACGTTCAGGCGGCAGTTCGAACAACTCTTCCGGCGGACGTGACTCGGGCACGAGCGGCACGTTGGCGACTTTGTACCGTTTCAAAGCCAAGTATTGGGACAAAGGGGTCTTCGAGGTGCGCGAGACACCGACGAGCACGATGTCGGCTTTCTTTAAACCGCGCGGGTCGCGACCGTCGTCGTATTTGACCGCGAATTCCATCGCCTCGATCTTCCGAAAATAATCGTCGTCGAGACGATAGATGAGGCCTGGTTTTTCACGAGGGCTCTCTTGCAGCTCGCCCGAGAGGACGTCGAGCAAGTTGCCGAGCAAGTCGACCGTCTTCACCCCGTGCTCGCGGCCAAGGGCAGTGATCAACGCCCGGTGTTCCTCATTGACGAGCGTAAAAGCGATGACTGCTCCTTGTGCTCTCGCTTGCGTGACGACATCTTGAATCGTCTGTTCATCCTCGACGAACGGGATGCGCAACGTCTCGATGGCGTTTTCATGGAATTGAATGCTCGCGGCCCGGACGACGAGCTCACACGTTTCCCCGACCGAGTCACTCACGACAAACACGAGTTGTTTTTTCGTCAAACCTGGTTCCTCCTCAGAAAGATTCATCATTGGCGAGAGCGATCAACACTTTCGTCATGTTCGTCTTCGTCATGCGACCAAGTACGATCAATTTGCCGTCTTTTTCTTCAACGACCGGCATCGCATCGATTTGTTTCTCGATCAACTTCATCCCGGCTCGGATGAGCGTCTCGCCTTTTTCGCACACCGTGATGTTCGGCATCCGCGTCATAATGACGTTGACAGGCAATTGATCGAGGTCTTGATTCCCGATTGCGGCCCGAAGTAAATCTTTGCGGGACAACACACCGACGAGCTCGCTGTCTTTTCCGACGACGAACAAAGAGCCAACGTCTTCTAAAAACAGCGTGACGACCGCGTCATAGACGGTCATCTCATCACTGACGACTTTCGCCGACGACATGAAGTCACCGACGGTCAAAGAGTCCAGCTTTTCGCGGAGCATCGATGAATTCCGTTTGCCGACGAACGTATAGCCGACACGCGGTCTAGCTTCTAGTATTCCAGTCATCGTCAAAATGGCGAGATCGGGACGGAGCGTCGCTCGGGTGAGCGACAGCTCTTGAGCGATTTGTTCACCCGTGATCGGTCCGTTCCCTTTCACGATCTCGATGATTTTCTGTTGGCGTTCATTCAGCTGCATAGCCAACCCCCTCTGTTTTGGTCAAAGCACGAGTGCGTTGAAGTCGGCGACGCGTTCGATCGCCGCGGCGAGACGCTTCATCTCATGGAGACGGTTCATCCGAACTGCATCTACATCACTCATGACCATCGTATTTTCAAAGTAAGCGCTGATCGGTTGCTCAAGCGCCCGCAACGATACGATCGCTTGGACGTAATCGCCTCGATCAACCGCGTCGTGCGTCGCTTTGAGCGTCGTTTCCGCTGCTTCGTGCAGCGCCTTCTCCGCGTCATTCTCAAAGAGCGCTGGGTCGACAGGTCCGCTCTCACCTTTTTTGGCGATATTTCCGACGCGCGTCAACTGCTCAATCAACGCTTTCGCATCGTTTGATACGAGTGCTTGCACCGCGTCGGCGCGAGCGTCGAGACGGTTGACGGCGAGGCCGGTCGTAAGGACAGCGTCGATGACATCGTAACGGACTTGGCGCTCTTGGAGACGATACTTCAAACGGAGCAAGAAGAAATCGTTTAGTTGCGCCTTGACTTGTTCTTTATCGGCATCATAAAGTCCTGCTTGAAGCTGAGATTCGACAACTTGTGACAAGATCGCGTCAAGCGGGAGGTCGATGCTCCAGTCTCCGAGAATTTGAACGACCCCTTGCGCTTGACGACGCAACGCGAACGGGTCTTGCGAACCGCTCGGAATCATTCCGATACCAAAGAAGGCGGCAATCGAATCAAGTTTATCGGCCAGCGCGAGTGCAGCTCCGGTTGCGGTCACCGGTGACTCGTCTCCGGCAAAACGCGGCATGTAATGTTCACGAATAGCGGCAGCGACTTCTTTGTCTTCGCCTTGCATGAACGCATACTTTTCTCCCATGATGCCTTGGAGTTCTGTGAATTCATACACCATCTGACTGACGAGGTCGAACTTATGAATCTTTCCGGCCCGTGCGACTTTCGCTTCGTCCGCTTTAAAGAGCGGAGCGAATTCGAGCGCAAGTTGCTCGACGCGACGGACTTTATCTCCTGTCGTCCCGAGTTTCTCATGGAAGACGATGCGGTCAAGACGAACGAGTTGGTCATCGATGTTCGTTTTCTTGTCTTCTTCGTAGAAAAAGACAGCATCGGCGAGACGGGCCCGGATTACTTTTTCATTCCCGCGGGCGACGTTCTGAAGATGATCGGCGTTCCCGTTGCGAACGGTCACGAAATAGTTTTTCAACGTCTCTCCGACGTACACCGGGAAGTAACGCTGATGTTCTTTCATCGTCGTGATCAATACTTCTTCCGGAAGGTCGAGATAACTCGCATCAAACTCACCGAACAAAGCTGTCGGCCATTCGACGAGGTTCGTCACTTCTTCAAGCAGCGAACCGTCGAGCGGGACCGTCCATCCTTGTTCGGACGCAAGCGACTCGATTTGACGTTCAATCCGCTCGCGGCGGTCTTCATAAGAGGCGACGACGAATTCACGTTCGAGTGTCTCGGCGTAGGCACGAGGAGAAGCGATCGTCACGTCCCCTTTGCTCAAGAAGCGGTGGCCGCGAGTGACGTTGCCTGTTTTGACACCTTCAATTTCGAAATCGATTTGTTCATCTCCGAACAAAGCGATGAGCCAACGAATCGGACGCATATAACGCAGACTGCTCGTGCCCCACTTCATATTTTTCGGGAACGTCATGCCGCGCACGACTTGTTCAAGTCCAGCGAGCAGGCTCATCGTCGGTTGACCCGACTCATGACGGTCGGCGAATACGTACTCGACACCTTTCTCTTCAGCGAAGTAAAGGTCTTCTACGGCGAGACCACGACCACGGGCGAAGCCGGCAGCAGCTTTTGACCAGTTGCCTTCTGCGTCTTGCGCGATCTTCTTCGCCGGTCCGCGGAGCGTCTCCGTCAAATCTTGTTGGTTCTCCTCGACGTCGTGGACGAGCACGGCGAGACGGCGTGGTGTCGAATAGACGGTCACTTCACCGAAGTTGACACGGGCGTCCGTCAAGAACGAAGTCACCCGTTCTGCCAATTGTTTTTCTGAACGGAGTACGTATTGAGCTGGCAATTCTTCAAGTCCGATTTCTAGTAAAAGGTCACGCATCAAGGGCACCTGCTTTCTCTTGATTAAGGAGTGGGAAACCGAGACGTTCCCGCTCTTCGATAAATTTGGCCGCACATGCGCGGGACATATTACGGACGCGTTGGATGAAACCGGTCCGCTCCGTCACCGAGATCGCACCTTTCGCATCGAGAAGGTTGAACGTGTGCGAGCATTTCAGGATGTAATCATACGCCGGGAAGACGAGGTTCTCGTCGAGGGCGCGCTTCGCTTCTTTTTCATACGTGTCGAACAACGTGAACAACATGTCGACGTCCGACAATTCGAACGTATACTTCGAATGTTCGAACTCTGGTTGGTAGAAGATATCCCCGTATTTGAACCCGTCTGTCCAGACGAGGTCGAACACGCTCTCGACTTCTTGGATGTATGAAGCGAGACGTTCAAGACCGTACGTGATTTCGACGGCGATTGGATCGCACTCGATCCCTCCGACTTGTTGGAAGTAAGTGAACTGGGTGATTTCCATCCCGTTGAGCCACACTTCCCAGCCGAGGCCGGCCGCACCGAACGTCGGGTTCTCCCAGTTGTCTTCGACGAAACGGATATCGTGCTCTAGCGGATTGATGCCGATGAGTTCCAAGCTTTCCAAGTAAAGTTCTTGAATGTTGTTTGGTGAAGGCTTCATGATGACTTGGAACTGATGGTGTTGGTAGAGACGGTTCGGGTTCTCACCGTAACGCCCGTCTGCCGGCCGGCGCGAAGGCTCCGTATAGCATACGTTCCACGGTTCTGGTCCGAGGCTTCGTAAAAACGTCATCGGGTTCATCGTCCCGGCCCCTTTTTCGACATCGTACGCCTGCATCGTCAGGCAACCTTTTGACGCCCAGAAATTCTGCAGCGTGAGAATGATTTCTTGCACAGTCATATGTTTCATCTTGTGACACCTCCAAAAGTATTAAAACGACAAAAAACGCCCCTATGTGCCATGCACATAGGGACGGGATTACCCGCGGTTCCACCCTACTTGCCTCAACTTCGAGGCCACTCTTTGGATTGTGGGCGCTCCAGAATCGCCATTCACTTTTCACATGGCGCTCGGCTCCCACCTGCCCGAACTCGCTGAACCCATCGTTAAAAAGTTACTCATTTCCTTCATTGCGCACGCTATTTCATTTGTCTAATCGTAAGTTATGGTATCGAATCTTGTCGAAAAAGTCAATCATCGTTCAAGTGAAGTCGTTGCATTTGATCGAGCACCCGCTTCGTCTTCAGACGCAAACCGCTATAGGAGTCCATGTACGCATCAAACAGCTGTCTGAGGAGCAGGCGCGTCTCTTTCGTGAGCGGGACGTTGGTGAACTCGGACAGGTCGTGACGACTCATCCAGTAAAGGAGTTTTGCCAACCGTTCACTCAGCCGAATCGAACCTTCCTCGTTATGACGCGAGCAAAGGAAACCGCCGGCCGTCACGGAGAAATACATCGGGTCGGTCACGCCGTTACAGCGGATGCACCCGGTCAATACCGGGGCGACACCGAGCAGATGAAGAATCCGCAATTCAAAGTGATGGATGATCACGTCCGGGTCCATTCCGGCGTTGAGCGCCTGTAGCGCATCATTCAAGACACGGTAGAGCGGGCGGTTCGGGACGCGCTCTTCGACGGTACGATCGACGAGTTCAAGCAAATACATCGCGTACGCCATCCGGTCAACATCTTTCCGGACTTCCGGATAGGACGTGATGACATCGGACGATTTCAACTGTCCGAGTCCCCGGCTCGCCGGGAAAATATAAACGGCCTCGACGAACGGTTGACTCGAAGCGTGGAGCCGACTGCCCGGTTTTTTCGCACCCCGGGCCATGACGGCGACTTTGCCGAGCTCTTCAGTGAACAACGTCACGACTTTGTTTGATTCACCGTAGTTGACGGTACGGACGACGATGCCGGTGACTTTTTGCAACATGGCTCAATACTCGTCGTCGCGGAAACCGAGGTCGCGGAGCTGCCCCATCTTGTTACGCCAATCTTTTTGTACTTTCACCCATAGGTTCAAGTACACTTTCGTACCGAGGAGCATCTCGATATCTTGCCGGGCTTCCGTCCCGATTTCACGGAGCATCGTCCCTTTTTTACCGATGACGATTCCTTTTTGCGAATCCCGCTCGACCATGATGACGGCCTCGACATCGATCATTTCCGAGCCTTCCCGCTTCTTGATCGATTCGATCGCGACCGCGATCGAGTGCGGCACTTCATCGCGCGTCTTATGGAGCACTTTTTCGCGAATCAGTTCGGAGATGATGAACCGTTCCGGGTGATCGGTCACTTGATCGGCCGGATAATACATCGGTCCTTCCGGGAGCAATTTTTTAATCTCGCCGATGAGCGGCTCGACGTTGTTGCCTTGTAAGGCCGAGATCGGCACGTATGCCGCGAAGTCGAGTTTGTCTTTGTACTGCTCGATGACTGCCGGAATCGCATCCGGGTGAATCATATCGATCTTGTTCATAACGAGAACGATCGGAGTATCGAGTCCTTTTAGCTTTTCAATGATGAAATCGTCACCCGCGCCGCGCGGTTCTGTCACGTTTACCATGAACAGGATGGCGTCGACTTCACGCAAGGCGTTCGTCGCGACTTTCATCATGAAATCACCGAGGCGGTGCTTCGGCTTGTGGATGCCCGGCGTGTCGATAAAGATGATTTGTGCATCATCTGTCGTGTATACGCCTTGGACTTTATTCCGCGTCGTTTGCGGCTTGTCTGACATGATCGCAATTTTCTGCCCGATGACCCGGTTTAAAAACGTTGATTTGCCGACGTTCGGTCGGCCGATGATCGATACAAATCCTGATTTAAAATCTTCTTGATACATAGTGCACCTGCTTTCTCAATTTCCCTTGCTTGTTCACCTTCGCAACCTGTCACAGGAGTGCGAGGAGGTATGGCCCGAAGACGGCGAGCGCCGTCACCGCCGCCCCGAAAGAAGCGACGAGCACCGCTCCGGCGGCCACATCTTTTGCTTGTTTGGCGAGCGGTCTCACCTCGCTTGTGACGAGGTCGACGGTGCGCTCGACGGCCGTGTTCATCAACTCGAAGGCGATGACGAGAATGACCCAGCCGAACAACACGATATTTTCTACCCGCGTCGTCGGGAGAAACCACGCAAATATCCCGACGAGGATGCTTGCGACCAGATGGACCCGCATATTCCGTTCGGTCCGCGCAGCGTGCACGATCCCGTGCACGGCGAACCAGAACGGTCTCACACTTCGCCTCGTTTCAGCTCAAAATGAGCGAGCACTTCTTCTTGGCGCGCCGTCATCTCGGCTTCTTCTTCAGCCGACATGTGGTCATAGCCGAGGAGATGCAAAAATCCGTGAATCGCTAAAAAGCCGAGTTCTCGTTCAAACGAGTGGCCGTAATCCGACGCTTGCTCACGGCAACGCTCGACAGAGATGATGAGGTCGCCGAGCAGACGTGGCTCATCCTCGTCGAGCATGAAGTCCATCTCTTCTTCCCCCATCTCGTCAAAGGCGAAACTGATCACATCGGTCGCCGCGTCTTTGCCGCGCCATTCCCGATTGATCTGTTGAATTTCTTCGTTCGTCACGAACGTGACCGATAGTTCGCTCGGCTCCTCGACTTGTTCTTCTGTCGCCGCGTGCACTAAAATCGCCTCGACGAGCTCAAGTTGAGCGGTCGTCAAGAGTCCGTGCTCATCGTTCGAAATGATTTGCATGCATGTCGCCTTCTTTCTTTAGTTCTGGATATTCGATGCGTTCATGGAAAAGACCCGTCAACGTCTCACACGCGCTCTCTCCGACGCGCCACACTTCTTTCGTCGTCAAATCACAATCTTCGAACTGACCGTCTTGCAACTTGTCGCGAATGATGCTGTTGACGAGCTGGCGAATCCGGTCCGGCGTCGGCTGTTTTTGCGACCGGACCGCGGCCTCGATCGAATCGACGATCATGACGACGGCCGCTTCGCGCGTCTGCGGTTTCGGTCCCGGGTAGCGGAAACGCGACTCCGAGACGTCCCGTGTCTCTTTCGCTTTGACGTAGAAAAATTTCAACAATGACGTGCCGTGATGTTGCTCGGCGATGTCGATGATCTCTTGCGGCAGCTTATAACGCCGAAGCAGGTCAGCCCCGTCATACGGATGGGCCATGATGATATCGGCCGACTCTTCCGGAGTGAGCCGATCGTGGGGATTGACCCCGCTCTGCTGATTTTCAATGAAATGAAGCGGACGCTCGGTCTTCCCGAGGTCATGGTAATAACTAGCGACTCGAGCGAGCAACCCGTCGGCCCCGATCGACTCGCATGCCGACTCGGCCAAGTTCGCCACCATCATGCTGTGATGATACGTACCCGGAGCCTCCATCAACAACTTCCGCAAGAGCGGGTGGGTCGGACTCATCAGTTCGACGAGACGGCCGGATGAGAGGACGCCGAACCACGGTTCGAGGAACGGCAAGAAACCGAACGTCAGCACGATCGATAACAGCGCGCTCACGACCGCGAAACCTGAAAGGTAAGCAGCCATCTCCCACGTCACTTGCGTGTTGCGCAAGAACAAGAGCGCGAGCACCATGATGATGTTGATGATGCCAAGCAACACGCCTGACAAGAAGAGCCGCTTCCGTTGAATTTTCGGTTCGACCAAAAAGACGGCGATGAAGCTGCCGGCCGCAAAATAAACGACGGTCATGAAACTCGTGTTTTGCCCGTAACTGACGACGATGGCTCCAGCGACCATCGTGATGAGCGCCGAAGCGAGCGCGACCCGTTCATCGACCAAAATTCGCAGCAACAATACGACAAACGCCGTCGGCGCGAGAACGTAGGCGTACGTCGTGAACTCCAGCCCGACGTAGCCGACTCCGAAAAAGAGGCCAAGTTGAAGCAAGAGCAACCCATACACGGTAACCAATATTTTAGGACGGAGCAACAACTGTTGAATCTTCGAGCGGATGAGCATGAACAAGAAACCAGCCGTCAATAGCCCACTCAACAAGTACGCCCCGAATAAAGGGGCAAATGAGCGGTTCGGGTCGATCGCTCCCGTCAGCTCGAGCTTACGGTAAATTTCACGCGTGACGACTTCTCCTTGGTTGACGAGAAGCTGTCCTTCTTGAATGATGACCGGGTCGACGGCGTCGACCGCTTCTTGCTCTTTTTGCCGCGTCGCTTCCGAGTCGAACACATAGTTCGGGACAATCAGTTGATCGCTCAAACTTTTGGCGATCGTCCGGAACTCTAGTGAGAGCGGGGACTGATCGACGACCGTGGCCGCACGATCTCTTGCGTCGGCAATCGATTCCGAACTCGTTTCGATCCGGTTGGCCATCACTTCTTGAAGCGCCGTCACCGTCACGTCTTCGACCGTGCGCCGTGTGTTCTCGTTGGCTTGCAACAACGCACCTAACTCATCGTCGCCGAGAAACCCGTTCGCTTCTGTCGAATTGAGCCGGCTTTTGATCTCGGACAACTCCGTCTCGTCATCGGTATTCTCAAACGCCGCGAAAAGCTGTTCGACTTTCGCGATTTGTTGATCCGCGAACTCGCGGCGAAGTGAGAATTGGCTGCCGACGGCGTTCGTCGCCTCTTGTTTCAAGCGGTCGGTCGCCACCCGGTCTTCAATTGTGATCGGCGAACGGATGTCTTGTTCCGCGATTCCAAGCGGTTCGACACTTATGATGGACGGGCGCACTGTAAAGTATAAAATCGCTCCGAGGATCAGGAAGAAGACGATGGAAATCGTCGCGACCGTCCAGTGACGTGCTTGCTGCATCAGCGCCCCCCCCTTTCGTCATGTGATGTCTGTGCTGTAGGCGTTAATAATCTTTTTCACGAGCGGATGACGAACGACGTCGGAGGCCGTGAAGTGTTCGAAATGGATGCCATCGACTCCTTCTAGCAACCGGAGTGCTTCTTGCAGCCCTGACGCTTTTCCTTTCGGCAAGTCGACTTGCGTCAAGTCACCGGTGACGACCATCTTCGATCCAAATCCGAGTCTTGTTAAAAACATCTTCATCTGTTCTTTCGTCGTGTTCTGCGCCTCATCTAAAATGACGAACGCGTCTTCTAGCGTCCGTCCCCGCATATAGGCGAGCGGCGCGACTTCGATCGTCCCGCGCTCGAGCAGCCGGTTCGTCTGTTCCACCCCGTACACGTCAAATAAGGCGTCATAAAGCGGACGCAAATAAGGATCGACTTTCTCTTTCAAGTCGCCCGGCAAGAACCCTAAGTTTTCCCCTGCCTCGACGGCCGGTCGAGTCAAAATGATCCGCTTCACTTGACCTTCTTTCAACGCACGGACCGCCAAGACGACGGCCAAATAAGTTTTCCCTGTCCCGGCCGGACCGATCCCGAATACGAGGTCGTGCCTTTCAATGGCGCGAACGTAACGGCTTTGTCCAACCGTCTTCGCCCGAATCGGTTTCCCTTTATTAGTCGTGAAGACGACGCGCTCGTAATGCTCGATCAGCTCGTCTCCTTTGCCGACTTTAATATGTTGAATGACGCTGATCGCATCGCTCTCGTTTAGACGAGCCCCTTTTTTAACGAGCTGTTGCAACGTCTTGATGACAGTTTTCGTCAACTCGAGCGTATCCGTCGAGTCCGCTTGAATGATCAGTTCTTCTCCCCGAGGCGTCAAAGCGACAGAAAGTTCTGCTTCGATGGCCTCAAACACTTCATCTTTTGGACCGAGGAGCGCTTGCGCTTCGTTCGCATGTTCCATGACGAACGGAATTTTATCAGTCATAATCAATGGAATGTAGTCCCCCTCTTGAATAGAATGTTCCTTCTTTACTTTAGCACTATCAAGCCGTCCGTGAAAGAAAGACCGTCTTTTCAACACACAAAAAAACAGTACCCGGCAGAACCGGCCCCGACAAGCTGGATTCGAGAATCCAACGAGGTGAGGCGGTTCGACAGGCACTGCCATAGTCAGCGTCGGCGTTTTGAGACCGGCGGCTGAATGATTTCACTCCAAATGACCGCTTGTCGCACTTGTTTCATGGACATGCGTGGGGATGGACGCTTCTGTTCCACTTCAGTGAGCGCCGGAATCTTCACCGTCTGTTCAAATTCCGAACTCACTTTCGGTAAACGTTCTTGCGTCTTCGGGGCGTGGCGGTTCGGGTCAAACACGCGACCTTCTGCCGGTTTCTCGACAGGGATCGCGACACGACGACGCAACGTCTGCCCTTGTTTCGGCTCGTCAAGCGAACCTTCGACTTCTTTCATCACATCGCCGACCGTATCGAGATAACGTTTCAAGTCCGAACTCGGCGGACGTTCCCCCGAGGTCGACGAAGATTTCTCTATCCGCTTCATGACCGCCGAGGCGATCCCGAATGCGGCGAGCAGTAAGATCCATAATCCATCCATATCAATCACTCTTTGTCAGATTCGACTGGGTGTCCGATCGCTTTACGCATATCTGTATCGGCTTGGACGTTCAAGTAGTTCACGTAGTCCATGACGCCGATTTTGCCGTGACGGAGTGCCTCGGCCATCGCGAGCGGAACTTCCGCTTCGGCCGCGACGACTTTCGCACGCATCTCTTCGACAGACGATTTCATTTCTTGTTCACGGGCGATCGCCATGGCGCGACGTTCTTCCGCTTTCGCTTGCGCGATTTTCTTATCTGCCTCGGCTTGGTCTGTTTGAAGCACCGCGCCGATGTTTTTGCCGATATCAATGTCCGCGATGTCGATCGACAGAATCTCAAACGCCGTCCCTGAATCGAGACCTTTCGTCAAGACCGTACGCGAAATCAAATCTGGGTTTTCAAGGACATGTTTATGGTTGTGCTGTGAACCGATCGTCGAGACGACCCCTTCACCGACACGGGCGATAATCGTTTCTTCACCGGCACCACCGACGAGACGGTCGATGTTGGCACGAACGGTGATGCGGGCTTTCGCTTTCACTTCGATCCCGTCCATGGCCACACCGGCGATGAATGGTGTCTCGATCACTTTCGGGTTAACCGACATTTGAACGGCTTCTAGCACGTTACGACCTGCGAGGTCGATTGCTGCCGCCCGCTCGAACGTCAATTCGATGTTGGCGCGGTGAGCCGCGATCAATGCGTTGACGACACGGTCGACGTTACCACCTGCAAGGAAGTGACTCTCGAGCTGGTTCGTATTCAATCCGATGCCGGCCTTGACCGCTTTAATGAGCGGATTTACGATTTTTGACGGGACGACGCGACGGAGTCGCATCCCGACGAGCGTGAAAATAGAGACGTGAACGCCGGCCGCAAACGAGCTGATCCACAGCCCGACCGGTACAAACGTGAAGAACACTGCAAGTGCGATCAAACTTCCGCCTGAGATGAGTAACGTGGTCAATAGTTCTGGTGTCATTCTGTTACATCCTCCTTCGGTTCTATAAAGCTTCGGACGACAACACGCCCTGAATCGACTTTATACACCTGAATTTTAGTTTGTTGATCGAGATAGCCACCCTCTGTCACGACATCGATTCGTTCTCCTTCAATCTCAGCGGTACCCGCTGGACGAAGTGGTGTCAACGTGACGCCAACTTTACCGAGCAAACTTTGTTTGTCAGCGTGTGACAAGTACCCTTTTTCTGACGACGTCGAGTCCGTCAAAATCAAGCCCTTGTACATGAGCGATCGATTCGACTGCAATCGACGATACGCCCAAAATCCGAGTCCGGCAACGATTGCTGTGGCCAAACCGAGCGATAACCATAGCTGACCGATTGTGGCACCTGCCATAATCAGACTGGCGACGACGGCACCTATACCGAGCACTCCGAATAATCCAAAACCGGCAACGAACACTTCAATTCCAAGAAGGACGACTCCAACGAAAAAAACTGTCAGAATCACTCCGAGACCAAATGTCATCGTACTGCTACCCCCTTCCAAATAAAAAGCTACCTCTTATCTCTAGTGTATACGAAACGAGATTGAATGTGGTTTCATAATACGCAAAAAAAGGCAGAATCTTTTGGAATTTCCAAAAGACACTGCCTTTTTCATTAGTTCGTCAATTGTTGTTTGACAATTCGGTTCACAAGACCACCGTCTGCCTTGCCTTTAACTTGAGGCATGACAACGCCCATCACCTTACCCATATCAGATGGAGCCGACGCGTTCGTCTCGGCAATAGCTGCTTTGACGATCGCGGTGACATCCTCTTCCGAAAGTTGTTCAGGCATATAGGCTTCTAGCACGACAATCTCGTCAGCAACTTTAGAAGCAAGGTCTTCACGACCAGCGCTTTCGAATTCTCGGAGGGAGTCTCTGCGCTGTTTCATCTCTCGGTTGAGCACCGTGAGTTCCTCTTCCTCGGTAAGATCTTGTCGGCCAAATTTGATAGCCTCATTTTGGAGCGACGCTTTCACCATTCGGATCGTCGTAAGACGATCTTTCTGTTTGGCGCGCATGGCTTGCTTCATGTCGTCCGTCAAGCGTTCTTGAAGACTCATGAGCCAACACCCTTTCTACAAAAGAAACTGGAATCAGAATTTCTTACGCTTACGCGCAGCTTCTGATTTCAATTTGCGTTTTACGCTTGGCTTTTCGTAGTGACGACGTTTACGAACTTCGGCAAGAGTGCCGTCTTTCGAAACACCGCGTTTGAAACGACGAAGAGCGTCTTCAAGCGATTCGTTTTTACGGACACGAGTTTCCACTAGTTTTCCCTCCCTCCGAATTACACGACTAAGGAAACGTGTTTCACACGTCATAACATATTATAGTGAAATTAATACGTGCGGTCAACCACTAGTTATTAATAGTCGCTGTCTGAACGACCGCCAGTGACGATGGCGATTCCAGCCGAAGCGCCGATGCGTGTCGCGCCGGCATCGATCATCGCTTTCGCCCCTTCAAAGTCACGGACACCGCCCGAAGCTTTCACACCGACATCCGGTCCGACCGTCTCACGCATGAGTCGAATGTCTTCAACCGTCGCGCCGCCCGTCGAGAAGCCTGTTGACGTCTTCACGAAGTCCGCGCCTGCTTTGACAGACAATTCAGCAGCTTTTTTAATTTCTTCTTTCGTAAGGAGGCACGTCTCAAAGATTACTTTGACGAGAGTACCGTTCGCCGCCTCGACTACCGCACGAATGTCGCGTTCGACAAGATCAAAGTCGCCGTCTTTCATCGCACCGATGTTGATGACCATATCGACTTCGTCCGCCCCTTTAGCGATCGCGTCTTTCGTTTCAAACGCCTTCACTTCTGGCGTGTTGGCTCCGAGCGGGAATCCGATGACCGTACAAACTTTCACTTCGTCATCTGACTTGAGCTGTTCAGCCGCGTAAGCCACCCATGTCGGATTGACACAGACGCTTGCGAACTTGTATTCGAGCGCCTCTGCACAAAGTTTCGTGATTTGGTCTTTCGTTGTCTCCGCCTTCAAGGCTGTGTGGTCGATATAACGTGATAATTCCATCGTTAAATTCCTCCTTCGATCATTTAGTCTGACATATAGGTCTGACATCTAACATATTATCATGTTTCTGTCTTCTGTAACAGCTTTCATTTATACGAGTTGGCGCCGTTTTCTCGTCTGGACCCAACTGTTCCAACTGAAGAAAAAGATGGCGACCCATATACAAGTGAACGCAAAGATGTGATATGCCGTAAACGGTTCATGATATAAGATGACGCCGATGGCGAGACTGAGCGTCGGGGCGATAAATTGCAAGAATCCGACGAGCGTGAACGGGATGTGCTGGGCCCCGTAACCGAACAACAGGAGCGGCAACGCGGTCATGACTCCCGTCCCGAGAAGAGCGAGCCAAATGACAGGTGACGTCGTCAACGTGAGTGTCTCGCGCGACGCTTCAAACCCGAGGAACACGATCGCGACTGGGACGACGGCGAGCGTCTCGATCCCGAGGCTGACCGTCGAAGCGAGCGGACGCCGTTTCTTCACCATCCCGTAAAAGCCGAACGTGCTCGCCAGGATGAAGGCGATCCACGGGAACGACCCGTACCCGAACGTCAAGACGAGAACCCCGACCGTGGCCACGCCCACGGCGAGCCATTGGACCCGGTTTAATGATTCCCGAAATACGAGCACCCCTAACACCATGCTGACGAGCGGATTGATGTAATAGCCGAGTGACGCCTCGATGATATAACCGTTGTTGACGGCCCATATGTAAACGAACCAGTTCGCACTTACGATGAACCCGTTCAACATGAACGCATTTCGCGTCGCCCGATGCCTGAGCGCATAATTGAATTCCGTCCATTGTTTCGTCCATTTCAGCACGAGCAAGATGAAGAGAAACGACCAGACGATCCGGTGCGCGAGAATTTGACTGCTCGGGATCTCTTGTAGAAACTTCCAATAAATCGGTAGAATCCCCCACATGACGTAGGCGCCGACTGTGGTCATGATTCCTTTATTCAATCCATTCACCTGCCCTCTCGATCAATTAACGTCAGTTTAGTCGATGCGAATGGGACATTCAAGCGATTTCTTTTCCTCTTTAGACGACAAAAGAGATGCGCATCCAGCACATCTCTTTTCAAGCTTCTCTTCAGTTCGAAACTGTCTCGACAGACGCGAGCGCCTGTTCTAAATCTTCAATCAAATCGTTGACATCCTCAAGCCCGACCGAGATACGGACGAGTCCGTCCGTGATTCCGAGCTCTTGGCGACGTTCCGCAGGGATGGAAGCGTGTGTCATCCGTGCCGGTACACTGATCAAACTCTCGACCGCTCCGAGACTTTCAGCGAGCGTGAAGTAGTGCGTCTTCGCGACGATGAGCTCTGCCGCTTCAGCGGAACCGACATCGAACGCGATCATGCCACCGAAGCCGCGTGCTTGTGACGTGTGGACACGTTTCGCCTCAGCACTAGCGATGCTCGGGTGTAACACGCGCCCGACCGCCTCATGTTTTGTCAAGAAATCGACGAGCGCGAGCGCGTTCGATTCGATTTCTTCCATCCGGACGGCGAGCGTCTTGATCCCGCGGACGACTAAGAAGCTGTCCTGTGGCCCAAGAACGGCACCGACCGAGTTTTGAAGGAACGCCAAGTCTTCACCGAGTTGTTCGGTGCGCGAGACGACGAGACCAGCGACGACGTCACTATGACCGCCTAAATATTTCGTCGCGCTATGAAGCACGTAGTCCGCTCCGAACTCGATCGGATTTTGGAAGTACGGGGTCATGAACGTGTTGTCGACGACGAACAACGTCCCAGCTTCATCCGCGATTTGGCGCATCTGCTTCAAATCGGTGACGTTTAAGAGCGGGTTCGTCGGCGTCTCGACGTAAATCATTTTCGTGTTCGGTTTGACGGCTTCGCGGACCGCTGCTTCATCGGCCGTATCGACAAAAGATGCCTCCAGGCCAAGTGATTGAAATACTCGATTGAATACACGATACGTTCCTCCATATACGTCAGAACCGACGATGACGTGGTCCCCAGATTTTAAGAGCATCAAAATCGTCGACACGGCCGCCATTCCAGAGGCGAACGCGAATCCGCGTGCCCCTCCTTCGATGTCCGCGATCAGCGTCTCGAGCGCTGTGCGTGTCGGGTTGGCGGTACGTGAATACTCATACCCTTCCCGCAGATTCCCGATCCCGTCTTGTTTGTACGTGCTCGTTTGATAGATGGCTGGTGTGACGGCCCCTGTGAGTGGGTCGGTCGTTTTACCGCCGTGAATGAGCGCTGTTTTTGTACGCATGTTCTGCCTCCTCGACTATCCCTTGACTTAAATATCGTTCCACACTATCCGGCAAAACCGTGACGATCACGCCGTCTGACATTTGACTGGCTTCTTTGACGCATGCCGCGATGGCAGCGCCCGAGGAACTTCCGATGAGCAGTCCTTCTCGCTTGGCCAAATGGGCAACGTAATAAAACGCTTCTTCATCTGTGATCGTATAAATCCCGTCGACGTACGTTTCATCTAAAAACACGGGCCACGATTCCACGCCGATGCCTTCAGTTTTATGAGGACCCGGAGCGCCTCCATTTAAAATCGATCCTTCCGGCTCGACGACGATCGTCTTCGTACCGGTAGGTCGGAGTGTTTTCGCCACCCCGGTGAACGTCCCACCCGATCCGGCCCCTGCGATAAAGACGTCAATGTTCGGGACGTCCGCAAGCAGTTCGGCGGCGAGCGTCTCGACGTACGCGTCCGGGTTATCCGGGTTTGAAAACTGTTCCGGCAAGTAAGCGTCATGCTCACGTGCCAGTTCTTTCGCTCGTTCGATCGCACCTTTCATCCCGAGTGCTGTCGGCGTGTTGACGACCGTCGCCCCGAGTAGGCGCATGAGCGCCTGTTTTTCTTGACTGAACTTTTCAGGGGTGACCGTCATCAAGTTAATCCCGAACTTCTGGCATGCGAGCGCGAGTCCGATCCCCGTATTCCCGGCGGTCGGTTCGACGACCGTCCCGCCGCGTTTGAGTTGACCCCGCTCGATGGCGCGCTCAATCAATTGCAGGCCGAGCCGATCTTTGACGCTCCCGCCCGGGTTTCGCATTTCCATCTTCCCGTATACTTTGACACCTTCCGGGATAGGTAACGTCGTCAACTCGATGAGCGGGGTATGTCCGACCAACTCATACACATCCCGGACAATCATTTACGCCTCGTCCTTGAAGATGATGTGCCACTCGTCACGCTTCGCGAGCATATCGGCCGCGAGCTTCTTCGCGCCCTCGAAATCGTGATGGTTCGCACTTCCGCATTGAATCGGGTTTTGCGCCGGTAATTCCGTCGCGTTCGCCGCGTCACGGAGTGTCTTTTCGACGAGGTCGAGCATCGCTTCATAATCCCCATCGTTGAGCATCGTCCAATAGAAGCCTGTCTGGCAACCCATCGGTGATACATCAATAATTTGGTTCGAGTGGCTGCGGCTGTTTTCAGCAATCAAATGCTCGAGCGAGTGGACGGCGCGCATCGGCATGAGTCCTTCGTTCGGTTGAATGAAGCGGATATCATACTTATAGATCGTGTCGGCCGTTCCTTTCTTCACTCCGGCTAAACGGACGTAAGGCGCTTGTACTTTTGTGTGGTCTAAATTAAAGCTTTCGACTTTATAACTTTTCATGATTGAGTTCCTCCTGTTTGTTTCGTGGCCACGACGAGCCATACAAATTTGTTTTTCTGTTCCATTTGCACAGCGTATCCGTTGTCTTCTAAAATCGACCGAATCGTGTCCGTGTATGGGTAATACTCGCGATTTAAATCTTCTACCAAGTCAATGAAACCATGTTCCGTTGCCCAATCGATAATTTCCGTCCGTGCCTCGACAGATGCGAACATCGTATCGAGCAAGACGAAACGCGGTGAATCGAGATGCTCTACATAGCTCTCAATCGCTTGTCGTTTCTCGGCGTCTGTCAAATGGTGAAACGCGTAGGACGATACAATCGAATCAACACGTTGTTCAGTCGGATAATTCAAGAAGTCACCCGTCCCCACTTCAATCCCGAGTTTTTGGACCGCTACCTCGCGCATCTCATCAGAAGGCTCGATGGCAATCAACTCGTGCTGTTTTAAAATACGGGCACTTAAATTGCCGGTCCCGACACCAAACTCCATGACGCGTCCTTCTAACTGCTCAACGACCTCGTCAAGCATCGTGTCATATCCGGCGAACACTTCTTTATATTGTTCGTCGTGCCCATTCACCGTCTCATCGTATTGCGACGCCCATTCTTTGAAGATTTCCATGAACTGAAGTCCCATCGATTCACCTCATTCTCGTTTATTCCGACTATTTTGATATGTTTTATATGAATTCTATACACCGACAATACCAACTTTCTAAAAAAATCTCAAGTGAATTGTTTGCGAACGCGGTGGATTTTTAGTTTTATCGACCCGAAATGAAAAAAGACCTACCTCATCAAAAGAGAAGTAGGACAAAAGTAATTGTCAGAATTTTTTAATTTGTTCAAATTCATTACCCTATCGTTTAAAAAAATAGGGGATTTATCATCGTTATTCCGCTATGATTTTCCACAAATGGATTAAATCTTTTAAAAATTGATTGGAGGACATCACTTTGCCACAACCTAAGTTTTATGTAAACGTATCTCTCGCGACGTGTCTCGCGTTGACGCCAGGTCTACTCGGACTCGGCGCTGAACCTGTACTCGCGAAACCATCGGTCACGGCGAACGTCGCTGTCGCTGACAAGCAAGAAAAAGTACGCGTCGTCGTCGAATTCGCGGGTGCTCCTGCCATCGAACAGGCGAAACAGAAAGGGAAGAAGTTCAACGCCCTCACGAAAACTGAAAAAGACCGGGCTCACGGTCTCGTCAAAGCGGAACAAAAGAAAGCGAAACAAGCGATTTCCAAACAAGGCGTGACCGCTGACCCGATCGAAGAGTTCACGACGGTATTCAACGGATTCAGTACGTTCATGACGACGTCAGACATTCAAAAAATCGAGGCGTTGCCTGAAGTCGCTGCCGTCCACCTCGTTAACGAATATGAGCGTCCGGAAGTGAAGCCTGACATGGTGACGAGCAACGGCATGGTTCAGTCCCAACAAACATGGGGCGACTACGGATATACGGGTGAAGGAACGGTTGTCGCCGTCATCGACACCGGTGTCGACGCCGACCACCGCGACTTCCAATTGAGCGACCGCTCAAAAGCCGAGCTGTCTGAATCTGAAGTAACGTCCGCCGTGAACGACTTCGGCATGGCAGGTGCCTACATAAACGACAAAGTCCCTTACGCCTACAACTATTATGACGAAAACGATGATATCCGTGACGATTCGCCCGGCGCATCGATGCACGGGATGCACGTGTCCGGTACGGTCGCCGCGAACGGAGACGAAGCGGCCGGCGGCTTGAAAGGTGTGGCGCCGGAAGCACAAGTGCTCGGACTCAAAGTGTTCAGTAACGACCCGAACTACGCGTCGACGTACGGAGATATTTACATTAAAGCGATCGATGACGCCATCAAACTTGGCGCCGACGTCATCAACATGAGCCTCGGCTCGACGGCAGGATTCGTCAGTGCGGATTCGCCAGAACAGCAAGCCGTCCAGCGCGCAGTCGACAATGGTGTGTTCATGTCGATCTCGGCAGGGAACTCGGCCTACTTCGGGAACGGCTACGACTTGCCGTACGCCAACAACCCGGACACGGGCGTCGTCGGGGCACCGAGTGTCAGCTCCGCCTCCACATCGGTCGCTTCTCTCGAGAACGACCAAATCCAACTCGACGCCTTCTCGGTCCGTTCAGGCGAGAAGACCGAAAAGATCGGTTGGAAGAAGCAAGACGGTCCTGCGTTTTCAAACGGCGAATACGACGTCGTCTACGTCGGCGACGGTCAGCCGAGCGGATACGAAGGAAAAGACGTCAAAGGAAAGATCGTCTTCGCCGTTCGCGACGGCGGCTACTTCTACTCGAATATCCAACAGACGGCCGAAGCACAAGGCGCGGCCGGTGTCATCGTGCGAGGCGCGGTCGGTCATGGTGATTACGTCAGCATGGCGCTCGCCAATCCGAAAATCCCGATGGCCTCACTCAGCATTAAAGACGGCAACGAGTTACGCGACCGTCTCGTCGCTGGAGAAGAGATGCGGATCGGCTTCAGTGGAGACCGCATCAGCGTCGCCAACCGGGCCGCTGGCGCTTTGTCGAACTTCACGTCATGGGGCGTGACGCCAAACCTTGACTTCAAACCTGAAATCTCGGCTCCGGGCGGTCAAATCTTCTCGACGCTAAACGATAACCAGTACGGCTTGATGAGCGGGACATCTATGGCAGCCCCTCACGTCGCAGGCGGAGCTGCCCTCGTCCTCCAACGTGTCGATGAGCAGTTCAATCTCGACGGAGTCGACCGTGTCACGATGGCGAAAAACTTGTTGATTAACACGTCAAAAGCCGTGACCGACATCGGTCCTTACAACCAACAGTTGAAGCAAAACATTCCATACACGCCACGTCGCGGCGGAGCCGGCTTGATGCAGCTCCATGCCGCTGTCTCGACACCGGCCGTCGCCTATGAGAAAGCGTCGAAAGAAGCGAAAGTCGCATTGAAAGAGTTGAACCGCAGTAAAGCGACGTTCACGCTTGTCGTCGAGAACTTGTCGAACGAAGCCGTCTCATACGACGTCTCGTCGTCACTCCAGACCGACCTTGCCATCGAGCGCACACCAGGTGTCGTTCAAAATGCGATGGAGGCCCAGCCGCTCCATAACGCAAAAGTGACCGTCAATGGAAAAGAGGTCAATGTCGTCCAACTGAAGGCTGGACAGAAAAAAGAAATTAAAGTTGCAGTTGATGTTTCAAAAGCACAAGTGCTGAATCCAAAAACGTTGAGCGGGCTCGTGACAGCAAAAGACGTGTTTGAGAACGGCTATTTCGTCGACGGATTCATCCGTTTGACCGACTCTAAAGGATCAGAAGGCAACCCGGACCTCGTCGTTCCATTCGTCGGCTTCGAAGGCGACTGGGGCAAGGCACCGATCTTCGATGCATCGGTTTATGAGTCTGGATCGTTCTATGAGACGGCAGGAATGGTGGATCAGACCGGTAATTACCTTGGAGTCAACCTCGATAATTCATTGAACTTCGATGCAATCGCCTTCTCTCCAGATGGTGATGGAGTGAAAGATGCGGCCACACCGGTGTTCTCGTTGCTCCGAAACGCCAAAGATGTCAAATATCGCATCGTCGATGAGACGGGCAACGTGGTCCGCACGCTCCGCCAAGACGATGAGTTACGGAAAAACTACTTCGACGGCGGACGCAATACTCCGTACTACTATTCAGCCGCCTACAAGTGGGACGGTCAGTTGAACGGGAAACCAGCACCAGCCGGAAAGTATTTCTATGAGATCGAAGCAAGCATCGATTACATGAAAAAAGAAGCGCAAACGCTCCGCTTCCCTGTCAAAGTCGACTATACAGACCCGACGTTCACAGCGAAATGGCTCCAGGACAGCCTGGCCGTCCAAGCAAAAGATGACTTCGCCGGAGTACGTTCCGTCGAGTATCTCGTCAACGGCAAGGCAGTCGCCACGTCAATGAACGCTTCAGCGTCGCATACGTTCGCCTCACTTAGCGAAACGGACAACGTCAGCGTGCGCGTCACCGACCACGCCGGCAACAGTACGACGAAAGCGGTCGCTTATTCGACAGACGCCGACAAGCCGGGTGTCTTCTTGACAGCACCGCTCGCATTATCACCGTATGCGACATCGGTCATCCCGATTTCAGGATCAATCCAAGACGCATCGGCCATCCAATCGTTCCAAGTCGACGGTGTCGAGGTCCCGCTCACGTTCAATGAAGCGACGAAGCGCTACGACTTCAATACGACACGTTCGTTCCAGGACGGTGTCCATAAGCTTCGCTTCGTGGCAGAGGACGCGGCTGGCAACGTCGCCAACTTCCAACGGACGATCTTCGTCGATGCGACACCGGCGACGATCTCATTCGGGAAGCTCCCGAAAAAAATCAATAAAAATCAAGACACGGTCCGGTTAGACGTGACCGTGAAAGACAACTTCGACGAAGTGAAGCTTCTCGTCAACGGTGACTTAAAATTTAGTCAAACGTTGAAAGCCCCATACGAGATGCGTCCGTTCTCACGGACAGAGACAGTCACCCTCCCGGTGAAGTCGGGTGAAAACACGTTCACGTTCGAGGCCGTCGACCTCGCGGGCAACGTCACGAAAGAGACGATCACACTCGTCAAATAAACATCACAAAAACAGCTCTTGCCATTCGTGGCAAGAGCTGTTTTTACGTCAATTCAAGGGCATAGGAAATGGCAGCCAATGCGTAGAGCGGCGCCGTCTCCGATCGCAAAATCCGAGGGCCGAACGCGCACGGCACGCCGCCTCGTTCAACCCAACCGTCGATTTCATCTTGATCGAAGCCGCCTTCCGGTCCGACAATCAAGAGCAGACGAGCACCTGGGGCGAGTGATGCGATCACGTTTGCTAGCGCTGACTGCTCCCCAGACTTCGCCGTCTCTTCATAGGCAAGCACGATCGCGTCGTACTGCTCGAACCCGTGCGCCAACTCGCGTGACGACACATACTGGCACGTCGGGACGACGGCACGATACGACTGTTCGGCCGCTTCTTGCATGATTTTTTGCAACCGCTCAACTTTCTTCGGTGCTTTTTTAGCGTCCCACTTCGCGACCGACCGTTTCGACTCAAACACCAACAAGTGATGCAACCCGAGCTCGGTCGCTTTTTGAGCGACAAGCTCGACTTTATCCCCTTTTGGCAAGGCGTAGGCGAGAGTCACATCAATCGGGAGCTCGGTCGTCGCTTCGCGCTTTTGCAACACTTTGGCCGTCCCCGTTTTTTTATCGAGCGTCAGTACTTCAGACTCGTACTCAACACCCGTCCCATCCAATAAGACCATCCGATAACCCGGACCTTCCCGCAACACCGTCCCGATATGATGGACGACGTCTGGCGGCAGTTCGACCGTGTCTATGTTAAACGCTTCACGTTGTAAAAAGTATCGTTGCATCGCTCACCCTTTCTTGGCGATGATCGCGACCCAGTCTTCCATGACCCGTGTCTCTTCGATCACAAACCCGGCCGCTTTCAACGCCTCGGTCACTTCCGCCCGTTTTTGTCCGATGATGCCGGATGTAATGAAATAGCCGCCTTGTTTGACCCGCGCGTATGCGTCGTCGGTGAAGAGCATGATGACGTCGGCCAGAATATTGGCGACGACCAAGTCATACTCACCGGTCATCCCTTTCAACAAATCGCCGGTGTTGACGTTGACGACATCACCGACGCCGTTCGTCTCGACGTTTTGCCGCGCCGACTCGACCGCGACGGCATCCAAATCGAGCGCCTCGACGTGTTCAGCCCCGAGCTTCGCCGCCGCGATGGCGAGAACACCCGATCCTGTGCCGACATCGATCAATCGATCGCCCGGATTGATATAGTTCTCGATCGCTTGGATGCACAACATCGTCGTCGGGTGTGTTCCCGTGCCGAACGCCATCCCTGGGTCGAGTAAAATCACGTTCTCTTCCGGTTGTGGCACGTAATCTTCCCATAGCGGGACGATTGTGAGTTGCTGCGAGATTTTCACCGGTTTGTAGTACTGTTTCCACGAATGGGCCCAGTCCTCCTCGTCCATCTCGGAGACCGTCACTTCTCCGGTACCGACGTCGAGCACGTCCCGGAGACGGTCGACTTCTTTTTTAAAGGCGGCAAGCGTGTCTTGGAAATCACTCGACGCCGGGACGTACGCTTTCACGTAGACACCGGACGTCGGGTACGATTCGCGTCCGGAAACGTCCCAAATCTCTCCGAAATGGTCTTCGGCCATCATCTGGTCGTAGTCTTCCACGTCCTCGATGACGACCCCTTGTGCCCCCACTTCATGTAATAAGTTTGATACGGCTTCGACTGCCTGTTGTGTCGTGTGGACACAAATTTCAGACCATTTCATCGTTGTACACGCTCCTTTTAGTGACTAAAAAACTTTTTCATCTTTTGGAACAGACCATGTTGTTCTTCGACACCCGCTTCTCCGCTGATTTCTTCGAATTCGCGCAGCAATTCTTTTTGACGATCGGTCATGTTCGTCGGTGTCATGATGACGATCGTGACGTATTGGTCCCCGTGACCACCGCCACGAACGCTCGGCATCCCTTTGCCGCGCAACCGGAATTTTGATCCGGTCTGTGTGCCGGCCGGAACTTTCAAGCTGACTTTGCCATGAACGGTCGGAACTTCGATTTCAGCACCGAGGGCCGCTTGGGTGAACGTGACGGGCATCTCCATGGCGATATGTTGGTCGACCCGTTCAAAGATCTCGTGACCGCGGACACGGACGACGACGTACAAATCTCCTGCTGGTCCGCCGTTGAAACCGGGGCCACCTTTTCCAGACATCCGAATTTGTTGGCCGTTATCAATCCCGGCTGGAATTTTCACTTCTACGCGTTGTGTTTTCTTCACATGGCCAGAGCCGTGGCACGTCGGACATTTCTCTTTGATCGTCTTCCCTGTGCCATGACATTGGCTACATGGGCGTTGATTGACCATCCGTCCGAGAATCGTGTTTTGTTCGACCGTCTCAACGCCACTACCGCCACAACGTCCACACGTTTCAGGTTTCGTACCTGGCTTGGCGCCGCTACCCATGCACGTGTCACATTCGACTTCGATTTCGAGTTCAATCGTCTCCGTCTTCCCAGTGACGCTCTCCATAAAGTCGAGGTCGACCACGTACTGATAGTCTTCGCCACGGCGCGGTGCGTTCGGGTCTTGACGACGTCCGCCTCCGCCGAAGAACATATCAAAGATGTCACCGAAACCGCCTTGGAAGTCACCGCCGCCGAACTGGCTTGCCCCTTCAAAGCCGAAGCGGTCGTATTGGGCCCGCTTTTGTTCGTCCGACAACACTTCATACGCCTCGCCGATCTCTTTAAACTTATCGGCCGCATCGGCCTCTTGGTTGATGTCCGGGTGATATTCACGTGCGAGCTTTCGATACGCCCGCTTAATGTCTTGCGCCGAGGCCGACTTATCCAGGCCAAGCACTTCATAATAATCTCGTTTCGCCACGTCACTCTCTCCTATTCTTGTCCATAAAGTTCGATTTTACCGATTCTACCTTAACATAGAAAGAGCCAAAGCAGAAACCTGCTTTGGCGCCCTCCTATCGGTTTTATTATTTACGGTCGTCGAGGTCTTCAAACTCGGCGTCAACGACATTGTCGTCTTTCGCTTCCGTTTGGGCCTCCGCACCTTCAGCACCTTGCTCTTCAGCCATTTTTGCATACACTTTTTGTGTCAACTCTTGAACGACTGTCGCCAATTCGTCTTTTGCCGAACGAATGGCTTCCATGTCTGTTCCTTCAAGCGCTGATTTCGCTTTTTCTTTCGCTGCTTCGGCTTTGTCTTTATCCGCTGCGTCGACTTGCTCGCCAAGGTCTTTGATCGCCTTGTCCGTCGCGAAGACGAGTTGGTCCGTCTCGTTGCGGAGTTCAGCTTCTTCTTTGCGCTGTTTGTCGGCTTCGGCGTTCGCTTCAGCTTCTTTTACCATGCGCTCGATTTCAGACTCGTCGATACCTGAAGACGACTGGATCGTGATCGACTGCTCTTTGTTCGTACCGAGATCTTTCGCCGATACGTGAACGATTCCGTTCGCATCGATGTCGAACTTGACTTCGATTTGCGGGACGCCGCGTTGTGCCGGCGGGATGTCCGTCAACTGGAAGCGACCGAGCGTCTTGTTGTCTGGCGCCATCGGACGTTCCCCTTGGAGGACGTGGATGTCTACGGCCGGTTGATTGTCCGCTGCCGTCGAGAAGACTTGTGACTTCGACGTCGGGATCGTCGTGTTACGGTCGATCAACTTCGTCATGACGCCGCCCATCGTCTCGATACCGAGTGAGAGCGGTGTGACATCGAGAAGGACGACGTCTTTCACGTCACCGGCAAGGACACCACCTTGAATCGCTGCACCGAGGGCAACGACTTCATCCGGGTTAACGCCTTTGAACGGCTCTTTCTTCGTGAAGTCGTGAATCGCTTTTTGGACCGCCGGAATACGTGTCGAACCACCGACGAGGATGATCTTGTCGAGGTCAGACGGCGTGAGACCTGAGTCTTTCAACGCGCGGCGTGTCGGCTCCATCGTGCGCTCGACGAGGTCGGCTGTCAATTCATCGAATTTCGCACGCGTGAGCGTCGTTTCAAGGTGAAGCGGACCCGCAGCTCCAGCCGTGATGAACGGGAGGCTGATGTGGGCGCTCGTCACGCCTGAGAGGTCTTTCTTCGCTTTCTCAGCTGCATCTTTCAAACGTTGAAGCGCCATCTTGTCTTGGGCGAGGTCGATGCCGTTCTCTTTTTTGAACTCTTGAACGAGGTAGTCGATGACTTTTTGGTCGAAGTCATCCCCACCGAGACGGTTGTCACCGGCTGTCGCGACAACTTCAAAGACGCCATCTCCGAGTTCGAGGATTGAGACGTCGAACGTACCGCCGCCAAGGTCATAGATCAAGATCGTGTGGTCTTCGCCTTTATCGAGACCGTATGCGAGTGCGGCCGCTGTCGGCTCGTTGATGATGCGTTTGACCTCGAGACCGGCGATTTTCCCGGCATCTTTCGTCGCTTGACGCTCGGCATCGTTGAAGTAGGCAGGAACAGTGATGACTGCTTCTGTCACTGACTCGCCGAGGTAGTCTTCCGCGTCTTTTTTAAGCTTTTGCAAAATGATGGCTGAAATCTCTTGCGGCGTGAATTTCTTGCCGTCGACTTCTACCGTATGTGACGTACCCATGTGACGCTTGATTGATTGGATCGTGTTCGGGTTCGTGATCGCTTGACGTTTCGCGACTTCCCCGACTTGACGCTCTTCCCCTTTGAATGCGACGACAGAAGGAGTCGTACGGTTCCCTTCCGCGTTCGAGATGACGACCGCTTCGCCACCTTCCATGACTGCTACGCATGAGTTTGTTGTCCCTAAGTCAATTCCGATAATTTTACCCATTGTCGATTCCTCCATCTAGTTAAGTAATGTTATTCTGCGACTTTTACCATGCTCGGACGAATGACGCGTCCGTGCATCGTGTAACCTTTTTGAAGTTCCATCGTCACGATTCCTGACTCGAACTCATCGCTCGGCTCTTGCATGACCGCTTGGTGGAAGTTCGGGTCAAACGGTTGGCCGACCGCTTCGATCGCTTCGACGTTCTCGCCGTTCAACACGTCGAGCAATTGCCGATGGATCATATCGACACCTGCCTGGATTTGTTTGGCATCGTCTGAATTCGCTTCGACTTGCATCGCGCGCTCGAAGTTATCGATCAGTGGAATCAATTTTTCGACGACCGTTTGCGAGGCGAACTTGACGCGTTTCGCGTTCTCTTCGTTCGTCCGGCGGCGGAAGTTGTCAAAATCGGCGCGAATGCGCAGTTCACTCGCTTTGAGCGCTTCGATTTCTTTTTGTAAATCCGTCCCCTCAGAACTTTCTTCCACATTCTGAGCATTTGAAACCTCGTCTGATTCGACGTCTGTCGTCGGTTCTTGCTTCGGTTCGAAATCTTTCTCTTCGAGCACTTCGTCCTTGTCTGGACCGTTTTGGTTGTCTGCTGTCATGTTGAGGCTCCTTTCCGTCACTCTTCTAGTTTCGTTCGCCTGAGCGCCTCGATGAGTTGCCCCATCATCTGCACCCCGTGCCGATAGTCCATCCGAGTCGGTCCGATCATGGCGATCGTCCCGAACGTCTTCCCGTCAAGCGTATAATCCGAGGTGATGACGCTGCAATTTTGAAGCGCGACGATCCCATTCTCGCTCCCAATGCTCACATAAATCTCGCGATTTGGCAACGATTCGAGCCAATCGGTCAAGCGCTCCTGTTCATCGATCCATTCGAGGAACGGACGGAGCGTATCGAGCGATTGAAACTCCGGTTGATTGAAGATGTTCTTTTTCCCGCCCAAGTAGAGCGAGGTCGGATGATGCAGCCCGGCGGTCGATTGGATGAGCTGCATCATATTCTCATACTGTTCTTGATGCGCGAGTTGAAGCTTCGATATTTCTTCACCGATGCGGAACTTGAGTTGACCGAGCGGTGTTCCTTTGAGACGATCGTTTAGAAAACGAATCGTCTCTTCGACCATGTCCGGCGCCATCGGCGATTCAAAGACGACCGTCCGGTGTTCGACATGCCCTTGGTCCGTCACGATCAAGACGACGCCACGCCGTTCATCGAGCGGCATCAAGTCGATTCGCGCCAACCGGTTCATTTGGCTGTTCGGACCGAGGGCGACGGTCGTATAGTTGGTCAAATCAGAGAGTAAGTCGGCGGCTTGACGGATGAGCACTGCGGACTCCTGTGCAGACGCCCGCAAATGTTCCCCGAGACGATACGTCTCCCGCTCGTCGATGATTTTCTTTTCGACGAGATGGTCGACGTAATAACGATATCCGACCTCGGACGGGATCCGTCCGGCCGACGTGTGGGGCTTTTCAATGAGACCCATGTCCTCTAGATCGGCCATATCGTTCCGAATCGTCGCCGAGCTGAATGACAAGTCACCCCGTTTCGACAACGTACGGGAGCCGACCGGTTGCGCCGTCTGGATATAATCGTCAATGATAGCTCGTAAAATGAGCAACTGTCTCTCTGTCAGCACATCTTCACTCCTCTCTGAAAGATAGGCCTCGCTTTATTAGCACTCATATTTAACGAGTGCTAATCACACTTCAAATATTATCATGTTCTCTCTATTTGTCAATTCATTCGTCTCATTTTTTGAGCTAACCTGAAGTCGTCGCCTATGCATGTTTTCAGTGGATTCGGTATGATACAAATTGAGGTGATCTTATGTTTACAACACAACAATTCGATGTTTTCACAAAAGACGGACTAGATGCCCGCATGGAAGGCATCCGTTCGAACATTCAGCCGCTTTTCCACCAGATTTATGAAGAAGTCGGCCCCCAGCTCGAGGCCGATGTCGGTATCCCGCTGTATTTACACGTCGCCAAACATGCGCGCCGGACCGTCAACCCGCCTAAAGACACTTGGATGGCGATCTGCCATGATAAACGCGGATACAAAAAACATCCTCACTTCCAGGTCGGTCTCTTTGACGACCGGGTCTTTATTTGGCTCGCATTCATCTACGAGATGCCGAACAAGGCGGCGATTGCCGAACGGTTGAAGACGATTGACATCAAGTCTGCGTTTCCTGATTTCCATATCGCCGGTGATCATATGAAAAAAGAAGCGTTCTTGCTCGAGGACACGTCTTCAGAAGCGATCGACACGATCATGGACCGGTTCAAAGACGTGAAGAAGGCCGACTTTTTAATCGGCCGCCAACTTCCGGCCGATGCGTCTATCCTCCAAAACGAGGCGGCGTTCCTCGCTCTCGTCGAGGATACGTTCAGCCGGCTCACGCCGATGTATCGCGATCTCGTCTTGTAATATGAAAAGGGAATCCGTTGTTGCGGATTCCCTTTTTTGTATGCGATCTACCTTTATTTCACCGGATTCGGATCGACGCGGGCCTCACCGATGAACGCGGCGAACGCCTCGTTGGCGAGCGGTAACCCCGACTCCGTCAAACGGACGTGTGTGTCCGTCAGTTCAATCAATCGCTTCGCTTCGAGGTCGGTCAAGACGTGACCGAACACCGCCTGCATCGTCACGCCGTACTTCGCTTCAAACGCCTCGAACGCCACCCCGGAACGCATGCGAAGACCGAGGAAGAGCTCTTCTTCCATCTTCTCGACCGTCTCGAGACGCGTCGTGCTCCGAACGGGCAATCCTTCCGCTTTAATATAGTGCGGGATCGGGGCGATATTGGCCCGCCGTTCCCCTTTCAAATAGCTATGGGCCCCGGCGCCGAAGCCGTAATACTCCTCATTGCGCCAATACACTTGGTTATGGCGGCTCTCCCGCCCCGGAAGGCTGTAGTTCGAGATTTCGTATTGTTTCAGACCACGCCGTTCGAGCGTCTCCATCACTTTTAAATACATCGCGACTTCGATGTCTTCGCCCGGAAGGCGCAGTTTCCCTTTCCGCTCTTGAATCGCGAACACGGTATGCGGCTCGAGAATCAAAGAGTAGGAAGAGACGTGTTGGATCGGGAGCTGAAACGCCAAATCGAGATCGCGCTCGATTTGTTCGAGCGTCTGTTCCGGCAGTCCAAACATGAGGTCGATTGAAATATTATCGAACCGCTTGGCGGCCTCGTTCACCGTCGCGAACACGTCATCGGCCCGGTGTGTCCGTCCGATTCGTTCGAGTCCGCCGTCATCGAACGTCTGGACACCGAAACTGACGCGGTTGACGCCGCCTCGTTTCATCGTGTCGAGTTTCTCCGCGCTCACGAAGTTCGGATTCGCCTCGACCGAATATTCAAGGTCATCTGAAGCGAGTGGCAACAAGTGCCGTTCGACCATGTCCATGAGACGTTTCATTTGCGTTTCATCGAGTGCGGTCGGTGTCCCGCCGCCGATAAAAATCGTGTCGATTTGATCGGTCGGATATTGTTCGAGCGATAGGACGATCTCTCGTTCGAGGGCATCTAAATAGTCATCAACCGGTTGGTTCTTTAAGAACACCTTGTTGAAATCACAGTAATAACAAATATGTTCACAAAATGGAATGTGAAGATATACGGCTTTAGCCATGGCGGCCACCCCTTTCTTCTCCTTCCATTTATAACGCTTTTCACGCCTTCACGCCACTCTCCGCATTCAATCGAAGCGATGGATGAACAGCCCGCTCTTCAATTTCGGCTCGAACCATGTCGATTTTGGCGGCATTTGTCCGGCTTCATCGGCGACGCGCATCAGCTCTTCCATCGCCGTGGCGTGGCACGTCAAGACGACGACATCCGGCCGCTCAGCAAGCTGCTTCAATCGCGACACTGCCTCTTTTCCGCCGACGAAGTCGATCCGTTCATCCGACCGGACGTCCTTGACATGGAAATACGGCTCAAGAAGATCACGTTGCAGCGTGGCGACAGCGAGTGCGTCCGTCGCTTGCCGTTTCGTCAACTTATAGTGCGCCCCTCGATACGTCAGACCGAACGCGCCACGTTCTTCCGGAACGAACAGGTCCTCGACCGGGTCGACCACATATGTGAATGAGATTCCTTCTAAGAGCGCCGTGACTTCTTCGGGTGCCACATTCGTCAACAGGCGATGATACGGTAAAATCGTCAACTCGTCGCTCGGAAACAAGACGCCGAGAAAATGGTCCCGCTCTTGTTTCGATTCCCCTTCATGAATCGGACTCCTGGCGACGACGGCCGCGGCTTTGGCTCGGTGATGCCCATCGGCGATATAGATGGCCGGGATGCTGGCCCCAATCATGATCAAGCGGGCAAGATCTTTTGACGGGATACGAAACCCTTCGTGCCTGACACCACGTTCGTCCGTGAATGAAAATAGGGCCGTGCCGTCCGCCGCCGCACTGAGTAGCCGTTTCAACGCCTCGTCCGGTTGATGACTCAATAAGATCGGTCCGGTGTGCGCTTTCGTCACTGCCACATGTTCGACTCGTTCCCGCTCTTTCGTGACGCGGGTGTGCTCGTGGATTTTGATCCGGCCAGCCTCATAGTCAGAGACAGCGAATGTCGCGACGAGTCCGGTCTGCTTCCGTCCCGCATCGGTGAGCTGATACACATAAAACCCTTCGTCGTGCCGGCTCAACTCGGTCTCATACAGACGCTCGAGTTCACTCCGGGCGCGACGCCCCCACGCTTCAAGCGCCATGTCACTCTCGAGCGCTTCAGGTTTGTCGACCGCCAAAAACGAATTCGGACGTTGCTTGATATCGCGGCGGGCATCTTCGACGTTGACGACGTCGTACGGATCGGCAGCGACCGCTTCAGGATGGTTCGGTATATACGGGGCAAACGGTTTAAAGACGACCATGGTCATTCCTCCTTAAAATTCGCGGACGCGCATGACGCCCTCGATCTCATACAATGTATGGACAGATAATTGCTCATGTTGATGGTTGTCGATGTCGATCAGCGTGTAAGCCACGTCACCACGGCTCCGGTTCACCATGTTATCGATATTGATGCTCGCCTCGGCGAGTCGGCTCGCGATTTGACCGACCATATTCGGCACGTTCAAATGCAAGACGGCAAGACGTCGCTTCCCGATATAAGGGAGCTCGGTATCGGGAAAATTCGCCGAATGCCGGATGTTGCCGGTCTCTAAATAGGCTTTCAATGTATCAACCGCTTGAATCGCACAGTTCACTTCAGATTCTTTCGTCGAAGCGCCAAGATGCGGAAACGCCAGGACGCGCGGGTGACCGAGAAGAGCATGTTTTGGAAAATCGGTGATGTAAGTCGCGACGCGATCATCTAACGCCCGCAATAAATGCTCATCATTCACCAATTCACCGCGGGCAAAATTCAAGACGGTGATCCCTCGTTTCATTTGAGCGAACCATGCGTCATCGATCACTTCACGCGTGTCTTCTGTGAGCGGCATATGGATGGACAGCAAATCGATGTCCGCGAGGAGCTCACTCAAATGTCTAGCCCGTTTCACTTGCTTCGAAACGTTCCACGCCCCGTCGACCGATAAGTGCGGGTCGTAGCCGACGACGTCGACCCCGAGCTGAATCAAGTCGCTCGCAAGGGCCGAACCGATTGCCCCAAGACCGACGATCCCAACTTTTTTCCCGCGCAGTTCGGACCCGACGAACCGACGTTTCTCGTCTTCCATCGCCCGTTCGAGCAACGTCTGGCTAGAGAACGTTTGATCGTTCACCCAGTTCACTCCTTGTAAAATCGGACGCACCGACAAGAGCATGCTCGCAAGCACGAGTTCTTTCACCGCGTTCGCGTTCGCCCCCGGTGTATGGAACACGACGACGCCTTGGCGCGCCAATCGTTCGAGTGGAAGATTGTTGACCCCGGCGCCGGCTCGGGCGATCGCTAGCAAATACGGCGGGATTTCAGCTTCGTGCACATCATGGCTTCTGATGACCCACGCATCGGCCTGCTCGGACGCATTGACCGCGTACTCGCTCGGTTCAAAACGGCCGAGCCCTTCTGCAGCGATTTGATTATACGTTTTTATATGAAACATGGTGTCCCTCCTGTTCAAACTCATGCATGGTGTCCACGAGCCGCTCGACGCCTTCAAGCGGCATCGCGTTGTATAGGCTGGCCCGCAAGCCGCCGACAGAGCGATGGCCTCCGAGCTCAATTAAATCGCGTGCTTCGGCGTACAGACGAAACGCCTCGTCCGTCTCTTCGTTTCCGGTCGTGAACGGGATATTTGTCAATGAGCGGCTTGTCGTGTCGGTCACGAGCGGACGGAACAACGATGACGTATCGAGCGCACGATACAACCGCTCACTCTTCAAGCGATTACGCCGCTCCATCTCATCGACGCCCCCCTCGGCCTCGATCCAGGCGAGCACCCGCTCGGCGACGTACATACTGAACGTCGACGGCGTGTTCAGGAGCGTGTCGACATGGTTTTCATAGCTCAAGTAACTTGGTACGTCTCGCTCAGAGATCAAGTCGCGTCGAACGATGACGACGGTCAAACCGGCGGGCCCGATGTTTTTTTGGGCCCCGGCATAGAGCAAGCCGAATCGCCGCACGTCGATGTGTTCCGCTAAAATGTTCGAAGACACGTCTGCCACGAGCGGGACGTCCGTCTCCGGCAACGCTGTGTAGCGCGTCCCTTCGATCGTGTTGTTCAATGTCAGATGAAGGTAGTCCGCGCCTTGGATCGTTTCCGGCCATGTCGGCAACTCGCTGTACCCGACGCCGCGCGCACTGCCGATGACATCGACCGTCCCGACGCGGCGTGCGTCAGCGATCGCTTTTTGCGACCAGACGCCGCTATCGAGATAGGCGAAACGACCCGCCGTCTTCAAGTTCATCGGCACCATCGAGAACTGTAACGTCGCCCCGCCTTGGAGCCAGAGGACGGCGTACTCGTCCGGGATTGCCATCAAACGCCGTAACCGCTCCTCAAGATGACGGGCGAGTTCCGTGAAACGTTTCGAGCGATGGCTCATCTCGACGATCGAGACGCCGCTCTCTTTATAAGAAAGAAACTGCGCTTGGACTTCACGCAGTACAGGTGCGGGCAACATGCCCGGCCCGGCTGAAAAATTGTAGATCGGCACGGCCACTCCTCCTCTATATATGATCTGTAAGTGGGTACTATTCCGTATAAGGGCGTCCATATCCTGCCAAATGACAAAAATCGCCCTTATCCGGAGATAAGGGCGAGACATGATTATTCTTCGTCCATCGACAAGACAGACATGAACGCTTCTTGCGGCACTTCGACAGATCCGACCATCTTCATGCGCTTTTTACCTTCTTTTTGCTTCTCAAGAAGCTTCCGCTTCCGCGAGATGTCCCCGCCGTAACATTTCGCGAGAACGTTTTTACGGAGCGCTTTGATCGTTGAGCGGGCGACGATCTTCGTTCCGACCGCTGCCTGGATCGGCACTTCAAATTGCATCCGCGGGATGAGCGCCTTCAACTTCTCGACGATGACTTTTCCGCGCTCGTAGGCGAAGTCGCGGTGAACGATGAAGCTGAGCGCATCGACGAGCTCGTTGTTGAGGAGGATATCCATCTTGACGAGTCGTGACGGACGATAGCCGATCAAGTCGTAGTCAAGTGAGGCATACCCTTTCGTGCTCGACTTCAATTGATCGAAGAAGTCATAGACGATCTCACTGAGCGGGATATCGTACGTGATCTTGACGCGGGTCGTATCGATATATTGCATATCGATGAAGCTCCCGCGCTTCTTCTGACAAAGTTCCATGATGGCCCCGACGTAATCGTTCGGCGTCATGATGGCCGCTTTGACGTACGGCTCTTCAATCAATTCGACTTTTTGTTGCTCTGGCATTTTCGACGGGTTATCGACATGGATGACGTCGCCTGACGTCGTCGTGACGTGATAAATAACCGACGGTGCCGTCGTGATCAAATCGATCCCGAACTCGCGCTCGATGCGCTCTTGAATGATTTCCATGTGGAGCATACCGAGGAACCCGCTACGGAAACCAAATCCGAGCGCCTGTGACGTCTCCGGTTCGAATTCGAGCGCCGCATCCGACAACTGAAGTCGCTCAAGCGCTTCACGTAAATCGTTATACTTGGCCGCGTCGATCGGATAAAGACCACAGTATACCATCGGGTTCATCTTCCGGTAACCCGGGAGTTGTTCGGTCGATGGGTTTTTAGCCAGTGTGATCGTATCACCGACACGAACGTCGCCAACCGTCTTGATGGAAGCAGAGAGCGTCCCTACGTCCCCGACGTTCAACTCTTTCACTGAGAGCGGTTTCGGCGTCGAGACGCCGAGGTCCGTGACTTCGAACGATTTCCCTGTCGACATCATCTGTACTTTGTCTCCGACCTTGACAGAACCGTTGACGATTCGAATCGAGGCGACGACGCCGCGATACGCGTCATAGTAGGAGTCAAAGATGAGCGCCTGGAGCGGTGCCGATGGATCACCCGTCGGAGCCGGGACGAGTTCGACGATTTGTTCGAGAATCTCTTCAATCCCGATGCCTGCTTTAGCAGAGGCCGGCACGGCGTCACTCGCGTCAAGACCGATCACGTCTTCAATTTCTTGACGGACGCGCTCAACGTCGGCTGACGGCAAGTCGATCTTGTTGATGACCGGAATGATCTCAAGGTCGTTGTCGAGGGCGAGGTAGACGTTTGCGAGCGTCTGTGCCTCGATCCCTTGCGCCGCGTCGACGACAAGGACAGCCCCTTCACAAGCAGCGAGCGAACGCGAGACTTCGTATGTGAAGTCGACGTGGCCCGGTGTATCGATCAAGTGAAGGATGTACTCTTCGCCGTCTTTTGCCGTATAGTTCAATTTGACGGCGTTCAATTTGATCGTAATCCCACGTTCCCGTTCGAGATCCATCGCATCGAGTGTCTGTTCTTTCATTTCACGCGCCGTGAGCGCACCGGTCTTTTCGAGAATCCGGTCAGCGAGCGTCGACTTCCCATGGTCGATGTGGGCGATAATGGAAAAGTTGCGAATCTTCTTCTGACGATTCTCTAATTCTTGATTGTTCATATATGGGTTCACCTATCCTTCTCATGCATACCGTGTCATTATATCAAAATCCTAACTTAATGTGTACGACCTACTACAACAATACCACATATAGTTTTCAGAATAATCATCAAGTGGTTGCTTTTCGAATAACCGTTTGCTACAATTGTGCTTGTTCTGTTGAATGATTACTTGAAGTAATAAGAACATACACTTTCTTGTTTCAGGAGGTGACAAACAATGGCAAACATCAAATCAGCAATCAAACGTGCAAAAACTTCTGAAAAACGCCGTGTCGCGAACTCGCAAGAGAAAGCAGCAATGCGTACAGCAGTAAAACGTGTTGACGCTCTCGTACTCGAAGGAAACAAAGAAGCTGCTCAAGAAGCTTTCGTCCTCGCTACGAAGAAAATCGACAAAGCTGCAGCAAAAGGTCTTATCCACCAAAACAAAGCTGGCCGTGACAAATCACGTCTCGCAGCTCGCATCGCAGCTCTCTAATTAGAGACCAAAACGAAACAGCCGCCTCCATTAGGAGCCGGCTGTTTTTTCGTAAAGCATGACGTAATGCGTCCCGATTTCCGGAATGTCAAACGGCTCACCGACGACGACGAGACCGTTCCGTTCATAAAAGCGGACAGCGACGGCTCGGGCGTTACACCACCACGAAGCCCCAAGTTCCGCGTTTAACGCCTGGAGGAAAGCCGAGCCGATCCCGCGCCCCGCGGCGTCCGGAGCGGTCGCCATGCCGCGCAGTTGAAAAGGCACACGCTCGCCTGAAAGCTCACGCGCTTGTCGCATGACGGTCGCGATCGAACGGATACGCCCGTCTTCGACCCAGGCGAAATGACGCGTCGTAGCCGCGTCATCCCCGTCAAAATAGCACGTCTCGACCGGACGCCCCGGACGCAACACCGCATGCCGGAGCGGAATCACATCTTCAAGTCTCACTTCTCGTAACCCCATGTCCTCACCTCACAGTAGTGTCAATTGACAGACGAGCGTATCAAACACGATCTGTTTGTCACCCCGTCCCGTCTTCATCGATTCGTCCGCCTCGGCAATGACCGTCAAGGCTGTAGCGAGCTGGGCTTCAGTGAACTTGCGGCTCGCCTGTCCCGCAAGTTTGACGGTATACGGATGAGCCCCTATTTTCGAGGCGATCTGTTTCTCGCCGTACCCTTTTTCCGTCAACTGTTTCGTGAGATACATATTTCGGTATTGCCGTGCAAGCAAAGACAGCAGTCCAATCAATTCTTGACCTTGTTTCTCGAGGTCTCGTACGAGTCGAAGCGCGGCATCGGCACGTCTGGCCACTAAAAACTCAGACAATTGGAACACGTTGTCTTCTAGTGTTCGCGGGACGAGATCGTTGACGACATCAAGTGGAATCTCGGCTCCATCGCTCGCATATAACTGTAATTTTTCGAGCTCGCGCACGAGTTTTCCCCAGTCGTCCTGGCATAAAAATAATAACCGTTCGACGGTCGCTCGTTCCATCTTCTGCCCGCGGCGGCTCAACTCATCTCCGACGTAACGCATCAGCTCCGTCTGGCTCGGTTTTTTCGCTTCAAGGACGATGGCCCGCTCTTTCAAGCGCTTGACGACTTTTTTCCGCTCATCGAGCTTTTCCGCTTCGACGATAAAGACGAGCACCGAATAAGGGGCTGGTTGCAGAACATACTCTGTCAGTCGGTCCACGTTTTGTTTCTGTTTTTCTTTCGCACCGGTCAAAAACTGAGCGTGTTTGACGACGACGGTCCGATACTCACTGAAAAACGGTACCGTCTCGGCCTCATCGAGCGCAGTATCGAGCGACGTCTCATGCAAGTCGAGCCGCATGACGTCGAACTGATCTCCGGACGGGTTGGCCGCTTTGACGATTTCACGTTCCCACGTGTCGAGTAAATACTTCTCTGTCCCGAACAACACGTAAACATTGGACAGCTTCCCGTTATGTAGCCATGGTTCATTCAAAACACACACCACTTTCACAATTTATTCTTATCTAAAACATAGATAATCCTTCTCCGATTCGCTATACTTAGGACGGAACCATTTCAAGGAGGGACTCACTATGCATATTAACTCTGTTCGCCCACCAAGCGAAAACCCGTTCGAGAACGACGTGCAATGCAAACGTAACGACGCGATCGATTCAGCAATCGGCTTCATCGTACCGTTCGGCTTTTTCTTCACACTGTTCGCGATCGGCGTTCTCATCAAGTTCTTAAGCTTATAATGTATCAAACGATTGCCCCGGGGGAGCAATCGTTTTTTAGTTTATCATACATTTCACCGGCTGACCCCTGTTTCCACCATCCCTCGGCAGCCCCCTCGCTCACAGACGATCATCCCCGTCTCGTCCGTCCGCAACACCCGCCTCCCGCTGAGCCGTGCCAACACGTCCGCATGAGGATGTCCGTATCGGTTGTTCTTTCCGACACTCACGACTACCCATTCCGGGTCAATGCGGTCGAGAAGCGCCTCGCTTGACGAGGTGTCCGACCCATGATGGCCGAGCTTGAACACATCGACATCGACAGCAGGAATGTCCGTCTCCTTTTCTGCCGGTAAGTCACCGGTCAACAAGTACGTCATCCGTCCGACTTTCATGAAAACAGAGACCGAATTGGCGTTCTCATCTTCGCCTGGACCAGTCGGGGTGACGACCCATAACCATGGATACGGTCGATCCCCGGCTCGTAAAAACTTGACCGTCACATCATACGCAGCGAGCTCGTTCAATAACCGGCTCCGCTTCGCGTCATCGGCCACCTCGGCCGAAAGCCATATTTCCCTGACGTGTATCGCCTCGAGAACACCGGTCAACCCACCAATATGATCATGATCGGCGTGGGTGAGCAAAATAAAATCAAGTTGCCGCTCGCCTCGTTTCCAGACGTACGGGACGACGACATCGGCGCCCGGGTCATACGTCGACCGTTTCAGCTCGTCCGGGTCTTGATACACCCCTCCGACATCGATCAGTCCTGTCACCCCGTTCGCCTCGACGACGATCGCGTCCCCTTGACCGACGTCTAAAAAGGTGACCCGTTCTTCTTCGGTTGATTCTAATATGAGCGCGAGAACGAGGAGCGCTGCCCCGGCGACCATCCAGCCGGCTTTCCGCCCTTGTTCCAACAAGACGAGGCCGACCCACAACGAGGCGGCGAGATATAGACTATGCGATAGCGTCACGTCGTGAAGCGGGAACCACGGTTTGTACGTATGGTGAAGCGCAAACGTTCCATTCAATCCATCGAGAATCGGATGTAACAACCGATCGCACGACGGAAAGACATACGTCAACAAAGCGAGCGGAATGATGACCCAAGAGATCAAGATGGCAACGACCACGTTATAAAACGGAGCGAACCATGAAATGACCGGTTGGACGGCCCAAAGGACGATCAAGCCAAACCATTGGGCGTAAAGCGCCAAACTGAATACGTTCGTCCATAGAGACCGGGTCACGATCAAAAAGAGAGTCATCCCGACCGTCAATTGAAAGCCGAGATTGAACAGTAAATAAGGGTGAAGCGCCAACAGCACCGCCGCGCACCAACTGAGCAGTCGCATCGGGTCGCGCACCGAATAACCGACGAGCGTCAAAGCAAGCACTACGTCCGCCACGAGCACGGCCCGAGCGACCGGCGGAGAAAAACCGGTCAGCCAACCGAACGCCGTCACACCGATCATGACGAGAACCGTCTTCGTCTCCCGATGTAGCGGCAGCGGCCGGAGAAGCCATTTGAACGCGAGCACGAGCATGGCGATATGCGACCCTGAAATGACGAGCAGATGAAGCAGACCGGTCACACGGTACGAAAAAGAAGTCTCTTCGTCCAGCAGACGGCCTTCCCCGAACAAGAGCGCCTGCATATAGAGCGCGACGTCAGGACGGTGCCGCGTTTCGATCCTTACGAGTTGCCTCTCTTTGAAGCGGAGCATCCGCCCGTCCCACGTGGCTGTCGGATGACACGGTCCGACCGAGCTGTTCTTGCCTTTAAAGCTAAGTCCTGATCCGCGTGCAAAGGACGCCTCGTCAAAGCCGCCGACGTTTCGAAGCGGCGAAAAAGCTTCCGTTTCGAATGTCACCCGGCACGTCTCGCCCGGACGTCCGGTCTCTATATCCCGTCCGACCAACACACCGCTCGCGCCATCGATCGTACCGTATAGACGAACCGAACGACCGTTGTCCCGTCGGCTCTCAATCGCAAAATCGTTCGGTTCATCTCCTTTGATCGGCAACGGATCGTCATGAACGAAGACGAGCAGGGCGAGACAACTCGCTCCGATATGGGTGACCATCGACTGGCCACGAAACGTCAGGACGAGGAGGACGGCGACGATCAACGCGATCGTCGTGACCCCAGAAGATAAGGCGATCACGAGCATGATAGGAAGGAACGGATAGATCGGCATGTCACGGGACCAGCAAATACCCTTTCATGCTCTCTAGCGTCTTCTCGCCGAACCCTTTGACGTTCCCGATCTCTTCGTACGACTTGAACGGTCCATGCGCTTGCAAGTAGTTCAAAATCGCATCAGCCTTGGCAGGACCGATGCCAGGCACGCTCATCAACTCGTCTTTTGTCGCACTGTTGACGTGGACACCGTTCATGCCGGGACTACTCGTTTCCGGCGCGGCCGCGAGGACCTCGCCTTTTCGCGGGACGGTGATTTTAGTGCCGTCGACGAGCAGTTGAGCCAAATTCAACTGTTGCGGGTCGGCATCGCTTGTCAAAACGGCGAGCGACAGCACGTCCCCGACTCGCGCGCCTTGAGGCATCGTGTACACGTCCGGAGCCTCGACAGCCCCTGCCACGTACACGACGATTTGAGACACGACCCCTTCTGCCGAAACGTTTGGCTCCACTTCTTCAGCGATCGTGAATTCTTCGACCATCGTCGTCTCTGGTTGTTTTGACGCGAATAAATACCCGACACCGATGAATAGACCGACGACGAGCAAAACGACGTACCGTTTCCATTTTTCCATTGCGCATCCCCCTTGATCGGCAAGTGTTCACTACATAGTAAGTATGCCGCCTGTAAATCTTTAGCGCCTGCCCGGTTAACGCAACGTTCTCCCGCTCCGTTGCGAACAGTTTCTCCACTTGTCTCATCCAGAGGCACGACAAAAAAGAGACAAGCCGAAACTTGTCTCTTGCTCATTCGTTCTCGAAATGTTGGACTTGGCTCGCGAGCGCGGCCGCTTGTCCTTCTAACTCTTGCATCAAGGCAAAGATTTGGTCAAAGCTCGCTTGTTGCTCTTTCATCGAGGCGGCCACTTCCTCATTGCCGGCGGCGAGTTCCTCGGTCACGCCGCTCACTTCCTCGACCCGCTTCAACACGTTCGTCACTTCACGGCTCGAGGCGACCATCTCGCGTTCAATCGTCGTGACGAATGTCGCCACGTGATCGGTCCGGTCATGAATGCGCGTGAACGCTTGTTTCGTCAACCCGAACGCTTGCAATTGGGCGCTCTGCTCACGACTCGCCTCTTCGACCGTCTCTTTCAACCGCTCGACTTCTTCACGAATCGATTGGACGACACCAAAGATGGACCGGGTCGCGACGTTGCTCTCTTCGGCCAACTTCTTCACCTCGCTCGCCACGACAGCGAATCCGCGTCCGGCCTCTCCGGCGCGTGCGGCCTCGATGGCCGCGTTCAGTGCGAGCAAGTTCGTCTGGGCCGCGACGTCTTCGACGAGCTGGGCCATCTTCTCGATTTCGGCCGTGTTTCGTGCGAAATGTTCCATCCGCGTCACGAGCATCTCGTTTCGTTCACTCGAGCGATGCAAGATGCGTTCTTGATCGGTGAGCGTCTCGATGCCGGCGGCCACTTCACGTGTCATCTCGGTCGTCTCTTCGGTCGTCTGTCTCGTCTGATCCAAGCTCGTCTCGAATGAAGAGGCCATGATCCCGACCGACTCGAGCGTCTCTTGCAGTTCGGTCGCGATCGATTGGGCGCCATTCGCCATTTCGTCGACCGCATTCGTGATGTTCGACGTCGTGCTCACGACCGCCTCGTTTTCGGCCGCCGCCGTCTCGGTCATGTCATTCACTCGCATCGAGGTGACACGGATCGATCCGATGACCGTTTGTAAAGAAGCCGTCATGTCTTGCATCGCCCGCTCCAACCGTCCGATCTCGTCGCGCCGCGTCGAGTCTGGTAACGTGATCAATCGGCCAGAGGCAATCGCTTCGGCCGCCTCGACGTTCCGCTCAAGCGGACGTGTGATCGACCGCGCGAAGAAGAAGTTGTAAATTCCGAGCGCGACAATGACGAACGCCGTCAGGACGATCGACACGATCAACAGGCGTTTTGTCTCTTGAGCCGCCTCACGCTGCAGCGCCTCATAAAAGGTACCGTTCTTCAGCAAGAGCGTATTCACATCGTTCAATAGACCTTCAAGCTTGGCGGCTTGGATGCGCGCCGCAATCCCGCCTTCACGCGCCGTTTCGACATCGGCGCCGATCCGCTCATATTTCATCGTCGCTCGCTCCAAATGTTGTTCGAACACAGGAATCAAGTACGTTTCTTGCAACGTGTCGAACGTCTCCGTGTTGTTTAAACGGATGCGTTCTAATTGATCGAGTGTCGCCGGGCTCATCTGCTCACCGAGCGACGTCCAAAGCGACTGCTCTTGGAGCAGCGACGTCTCGAGTTGTGACAGCTCGATCATTTGTGAGCCGTACTGTTCGTTATAAGTCTGCAACCGATTCAATGTCGTCAAGACGTAACTCATCATCAAGACGATCAACAACACCGTGAAGACCGTGGAGAAAATAAATCGTTTCCGTAAACTCATGGCTGTGTCCCCTCCATCAGACGTTTCTCGAACGTTTCGAACCGTTCACGCTCGTCTTCGGTCCACTGGACGCGCCGCAGCGCCGACAAGCCGACCCCGCCTTGGTCGAGACCGAGTACGTAATGTTCACTGAACGCATCTTCTTTGACGTTGTTCGCAATTTCGACGATCGCCAAGTCGACTTGTTTCAACATTGACGTGATGACGGCATCCGGGGCGATCATCGATTGGTCGCTATCGACACCGATTGCCTTCACCCCGTTCGCTTCAGCGGTCTCTAACACACCGACGCCCGTCAAGCCTGCGGCTGCATATAACACGTCAACACCCGCTTGAATTTGTTTTTCTGCCAACGCACGGCCGATGTCCGGGGAGGCGAAATCGTTCGCATAATCAACGACGAGCTCGACGTCTTCATTTACCGCTTTTACACCGAGCAAAAAACCGGTCGAGAACTTTTGAATGAGCTCATTGTCCACCCCGCCGATGAATCCGATTTTGTCCGTCTCGGTCTCTAATCCAGCGACCGCACCGGCCAAGGCGCTTCCTTCCACTTCTTCAAACGTGACCGAGATGACGTTCGGTAACGTTGACACCGCATCGATCAAGGCGAACTGTTGGTCCGGATGATCGGCGGCCACCGTTTCCAAGTCGGCCTGGCAAGCGAAGCCGAGACCGATGATGACATCGTGACCGTCGGCGACGAGTTGCTCGAAGCCCGCTTTATACGTCTCGGTCTCATCAAGTTCCCGATAGTCGACGAACCATTCTCCGGTTTCCCGTAATTGGCCCATCCCCCGCATCGCCGCGTCGCTGAACGACTGGTCTCCGAGACCGACGTCCGATAAGACGACACCCATCGATTGCCGCTCCTCGACGGTCGTCTCTGGTTGATCGATCACGGATTGACATCCGGATAACCACGCGACGCACGCGGTCATCATCCCGATTATGACTGCTTTTTTCATGACTATACTTCCTCTCTCTATTGGTCTGACATCTCACTTATCGACAGAATTCGACTGCGATTGAAGTCATTCCGTTTGAAAGTTAAGGGAATCGGCCGTAAAAAAAGGCTGCAGACGATTCGCCTACAGCCTTGCTCGTTATTCTTCTGTTGCCGCGACAGACGGTTCCGTCAACTTACGGTCTGATGTGTCTCCAGTCGGGACGTTGCCTTTTCCGACAAAATTGTCGAGCAAATCTTTCATGTCGATGCCCGATGACGCTTTGAGCGTCTGTTGGAGCGAAGCCATCAAGTCAGTCGCATAACCTGTGACTTTTCCGGCTCCGCCGTCTTTGCCGCTCCCCGTGTCGACGACCGTGATTTGGTCGATGTTGCCGAGCGGTGCCGCAATCTGTTTCGCATAGTCCGGAAGCATCTTGACGACCATGTCGAGAATCGCAGCCTGTCCGTATTGCTCGAACGCTTCGGCGATCTTCTGTTTCGCTTCGGCTTCGGCAAGACCGGTCAAGCGGATGATTTCAGCTTCCGCTTCCCCTTTCGCCCGTTCCGAGTCCGCTTCGGCGACACCGGCGAGACGGACGCGTTCGGCGTCTGCTTTCGCTTCCGCTTCGATTCGGTACTTTTCGGCATCGGCTGAGGCGATTTGACGTGCTTTGTCGGCTTCTGCCGATTGCTCGATCGCATAGCGGTCGGCGTCTGCTTTTTTCTTCACTTCCGAATCGTATTGCTTCTCACGACGCATGATTTCTTTTTCTTCGAGCTCGATTTGCTTTTGACGCTCGATGATTTGGACTTGCATCTGCTGCTCCGTGACTTCTTGCTTCGCTTTCGCTTCTTCAAGCTCGTACGCTTGGTCGGCCCGGGCTTTGGCGACGTCTTGTTCACGACGATACGCCGCAATCCGGAGCTGGTTCTCTTTCTCGGCTTCAGCGATCTCAGAAGCCCGCTCTAGTTCCGCCTTCTTCGCATCTTTCATCGCTTCTGCTTGTTTGATGCGCGTCTCTTTGTCAGCTTCGGCCGTCGCGATATCGGCGTCACGCTTCACTTGTGCGATCCGTGGCTTCCCGAGCGACTCGAGGTAACCGTTCTTGTCGCGGACGTCTTTGATCGTGAACGATACGATGACGAGACCCATTTTCGCCAAGTCTTGCGAGGCGACACGTTGCACTTCTTGTGAGAACTTGTCACGGTTCTTGTAGATTTCTTCGACGGTCATCGAACCGAGGATGGAACGGAGGTGACCTTCGAGTACTTCTTTCGCTTCGTTCTCGCGCTCGATTTTCGGTTTCCCGAGGAATTGTTCGGCCGCCGTCGCGATTTCGCTGATCGATCCGCCGATTTTAATGATGGCTGTGCCATCGGCCATGACTGGTACACCTTGCTCGGTGTACACTTCCGGTGTCGTCACTTCTAACTTACTCGAAAGAAGGCTGAGCGGTTCTGCCTGTTGGAACACCGGTAACACGAACGTACCGCCGCCACGAATAATTTTCACGCGATTGCCCGAGGCGTCGCTATGGACGTTCTTTTTCCCTAAGTAACTGCCGGTGACGATCAACGCCTCATCCGGTCCGACCGTACGGTACTTTAATACGAATACAAAAATGAGGGAAAGAATGATGACCCCAACGATAATGCTTGCGAGTATGACTGTATCCATCTATCCATTCTCCTTCCGGATTGTCGGTTCGTCATATTCCATGACGACCGCAATGTTTCGTTCTACTTCGATAATGACGACACGACGGTCTGCCGAAATGGCTTTTCCATCGATGCTTTGCGCCGTCTTTACTACTGAGCCGATCACTGACTCGACGAGCACTTCCCCGTAGCCCCCTTCAGGGACTGGCACGGTCAGCCGGCCGACGAGACCGACGAGCGACTCGTCGGTCATCCCAATCGACTCTTCTGCATTCGATAACGGCAACAAGACGAACAGATAAAGAAGTGTCGTCAAGGCGAACGAACCGACGAGGGCGACAGCGAGACCGATCATCGGGGATACGTGGGCGAGTGCGTTCAAGATCAAGCCGATCCCTGCGCCGAGCGCCAAGAACGAGAGGATGACGGCCGGGTTGAACCACCCCTCAAATAAATCGAACGCATCGGAAAACAGCATATAAATGAACGTGCCGAGTCCGGCGATGATCAATACCCACCAATATAATTGATCAAGTGATTCCATTACCATCCCTCCTCGCTCCGACGTTCATGCTCGAAAGCGAGCACGCGGCGCAGATGTTCGACTTCGAGCGCGAGCGCCCGTTCGATCGTGTCCCACTCTGTGAGCGGCCGTGTCGGTTGTGCGACGGATTCGCGCACACGTCCGATCGTCTGTTCAAAACGCAAGCGTTCGTATTGGTCGACCGCCTCCAGTCTTTCCTTTCGCAGTAACGTTAAATAATGATCGACTTCTGCCTGCAATGTGATAATCTGTTCGGCCGTCGCCTCAGACGACTCTTGCATGAGCAGCCGACGCACCCGCACTTGATGGGCAACTAGTTTCGCGATCCTCGACTCAAGTTCAAGAATCTGTTTATAGAGGGATCCCGCCTCATCTTGCTCCGTGTCATCGCGCCACCACATCTCCGTCTCACCTCACTTCACTTCTACTCGACTCACTATTTCATACGAAAAAGCCGGTACGTTGGTTTCAAAATATACAAAAAAAATGTAAGATTAATTTGCGAGACAGAAAGGAAGTGCTCCTGTTGGGCAACCAAGTCATCAAATTATCGGTCGAGGCGCAACACGCCCTCATCGAAACGTATTCCTCCCAGGCGGTCAATCCGCCGCCTCACGCTCGTTTCTGTGCGAAAACACCAAGTTGTGTGATTACCGTTTACAATTCGGGTAAAGTCATGTTCCAAGGCCGTACCGCCGAACAAGAAGCGGCGAAATGGGGAGACGCCATTCAAAAGACGGCTTCTGTTCCGAAAACGACATTGCCTGATGGCTTTTCCGAATGGTCCGTCGTCGGCAGTGACGAAGTCGGCAAAGGCGACTACTTCGGTCCGCTCGTCGTCGTCGCCGCCTACGTCTCAAGTGACAACATCGAGCTCGTCAAAGAACTCGGCGTCAAAGACTCCAAGTTGTTATCGGATACGGACATTAAACGCATCGCTCGCGACTTGCACGTCACCATCCCCTATCAAAAGGCAACGCTCCATAATCCGATGTACAACAAGATGCAACGGACGATGACCCAAGGGAAAATGACGGCGATCGCCCATAACGCCGCCTTGTCGGCATTATTGAAGAAGCTCGATCAAAAGCCAGACGCCATCTTGATCGACCAATTCGCCGAAAAAAATGTCTATTACAGACATTTAAGCGCCGAAGCCGCTGTCGTCAAGGACGATGTCTTCTTTTCGACGAAAGCTGAAGGGCTTCATGTGGCCGTCGCCGCCGCCTCGATTTTGGCGCGGGCATTTTTCTTAAAAGAAATGGATCGCTTGAGCCAAACGACCGGCATCACGTTGCCGAAAGGGGCCGGCGCGAAAGTCGATGAAGTCGCCGCAACGATCATTAAGCAGCACGGCATCGAAAAGCTGAACGAGATCGCCAAAGTCCACTTCGCGAACACGAAAAAAGCGGTCCGCTTGAGCGAGCTGAAACGATAGTGCTCCTAAGCGACATATGGTATATTGGTTTTAAGGTTTAATGAACTTAAAAATTTTTGGAGGATAGCGTTCATGTTGCATTATAAAACGTACACATTAAGTGACGACCATCCTTGGGTCATCTTCATTCATGGCGCTGGGGGAAGTTTATCTCACTGGTATCGTCAAATCCGACCGTTCAAAAAGAAATATAACGTCCTGTTGCTTGATTTGCGTGGACATGGCGGCTCCTATGACGCGGAACAGTCTTTGAATCAACCGCTCAACGCCTATACGCTTGACGTCGTCGTCGAAGACGTCGTTGAAGTGATGGATCATTTAAAAATCAAAAAAGGCCATATGGTCGGCTTGTCACTCGGCACGATTGTCATCCAAGCGATGTTTGAACACCACCCGGAGCGGATCGCCTCGGTCGTCCTCGGGGGAGCGATCGTCAAGTTCAACGTCCGTTCCACGCTGTTGATCCGGCTTGGAAGTCTCGTGCAAAGTTTTGTCCCATATATGTGGCTGTATCAACTGTTCGCCTGGATCTTGTTACCGAAAAAGCGGCATAAGAAGTCTCGGATGATGTTCGTCCGCGATGCCGCCAACTTGTGCCAGCGCGAGTTCATCCGTTGGTTCAAAATGACAGAAAACATGAATCCGCTCCTCCGCCACTTCTCGTCGATTCAAACGGCGGTCCCGATTCTCTACATCATGGGAGACGAGGACTACATGTTTCTCGAGGCGGTCGAACGGACGGCGAAACATCAACCGACAGCCAACGTTCATGTCGTCCATGATTCCGGACACGTCGTCAACGTCGACCAACCCGACATTTTTAACTCGGTATCGATGAATTTTATCGATGAACAAGTCGGTTTGATCACAGCCAGTACGTCTTAACCACTTCTTCAATGAGAGGTAGCGCTTCCAAAAAAAGCGGCTGTCTCTCTTTTTTTATGAGCCGACAAATATTTTCAAATAAATTTTCAGAAAATATTGATTATTGAAAATTGTCGTGTTACTCTAAGACAAATCTTAGCAAACGGAGGAGCGAGCAACCATGTATACACACACACAACACTGCCTGCTGATTATTATTCGACGAAGGGACTGAAAATCGACTCGATGACCGAGACGAATTTTTGGGCCCTTGTTTCGATGGTTTCGGACGAGGCGCTCACCGTTTGTATCGTGCGCCTATCCCATCCGGATAGGTTTTTTTATTGGACATTAGACAGAGGAGATGATGGAAGTGAAACAGTACGCAATGGATCGAATGATTAAAATATCAGCCGGGATGGCAAGCGCCGTCCTCGTCACACTAGGGGTCGGGCTCCTCATCGAGACGATTGGTAAAATGGCAGGACTCGACATGCTCGTCACGATCGGGCAAGTCGCCAAGTCGTTGCTCGCCCCGGCGCTCGGTGCCGGTGTCGCCTATCAGCTCGGCGGCAACACCCTTATTTTATTCAGTTCGATGATTGCGGCGACCGTCGGTGGGGCCGCGCTCCAACCGACAGAAAGCGGACTCGTCCTCGTCCCTGGTCAACCGATCAGTGCGTTGATCGCAGCGGCTGCGGCCGTCTGGTTAGGCAAACGTGTTCTCGGCAAGACGAAGTTTGACATGATGGTCGTACCCGTCACGGCCGTTCTTGGCGGCGGCATTGTCGGCGTCGGGGCCGCTGCCGTGACGACACCGCTCATCAATTCGATCAGCGCCAGCATCACGGCTTCGGTCAACACGTCACCGGTCGCCACGTCACTTGTCATCGCACTCGTTTTCAGCGTCATGCTCATGTCACCGGCGTCCTCGGCCGCGCTCGCGATCGCGCTCCAACTTGATCCGGTCGCAAGTGCCGCCGCGCTCATCGGCTGTACGGCTCAATTTGTCGGCTTCACGCTCATGGCATATCGTCAGACGGACCCGGGCGGCTTGGTCGCATCGTTCTTCGTGACACCGAAAGTCCAGTTCCCGAACGTCGTCAAAAACCCGCGCGTCGTCATGCCGCCGTTCATCGCCGCCATGATCAGCGCCCCGATCGCGACGCTCTGGTTCTCGCTCGAAGTGCCGTATGAGATCGCCGGTCTCGGGCTCAACTCGATGATCGCCCCGCTCAACATCTTGGCGGCGCAAGGCGCCGAGGCGTTCGCGATCTTCGTCGGCACAGGCGTCGTGCTTCCCGCGGTCATTACGTTCCTTCTTTATAAAGTGACTTGCCTCGTCGGATGGACGAAGTTCGGTGACTTAGCACTCGAAGTACAATAAAAAAACTGCGATTCCTAGGCTTAGGAATCGCAGTTTTTGCGTTAAGCGCGAACTTCCGCGCCGTGAGCCGCTTTCACAGCGGCGATGATCGTTTCGTAGGACGCCGTGACTTCTTCATCTAGAAGTGTTCGGGTCGGATCTTGATATTTGAGTGAGAACGCGAGCGACTTCTCATCCGCTCCAACGTTTTCTCCTGTGTATACATCGAACAACGCCAAGTCGATCAACAACGGTCCGGCCGCTTCCTTGATGGTCGCCTCGACTTGTCCAGCCGAGACATCACGTTTCAAGACGAGCGCCAAGTCACGCGAAATGGAAGGGTAACGCGGTACATCTTGATAAATACGTGTCGTTTCGACGTCGAACGCATTCAAGTCGAGCTCGAAGACGTACACTTCCTTCAAGCCGTACACTTCTTTAGAGACACCTGGGTGCACTTGGCCGACGTACCCGATGACGCGTCCCTCGACGAGCACGTTCGCCGTACGGCCTGGGTGCATGTCTGCAAGGCGAGCCGCTTCATACGTCACTTCGATTTGAAGCGATTCGGCGAGCGTGTCGACGATTCCTTTGGCGACGAAATAATCGACCGGCACACGCGTCCCTTGCGAGCGGTGATCGTACCAAAGTCCGGTCACAATACCCGCAACACATTCGGTCTCACGCGGCAACGTCTCTCCTGCTTCCACGTAGACGCGTCCGGTCTCGAACAAGCGGACGTTCGCCTGTTGCCGGGCCGTGTTATGGCGCACCGCTTCGAGCAAGCCTGGAACGAGCGACGTCCGAAGTACGGAACGTTCCTCACTCATCGGCATAGCGAGACGGACTTGTTTCGCCTCTTCGCCACCGAACCGAGATGCGTTCGCTGCACTCGTCAACGAATAAGTGATGGCCTGGGACAAGCCCGTCCCTTGGAGGACGCGGCGGATCTGGCGGCGCAGTACGTTGACACTTGGCAAATAACCTTTTGCCTGTGAGGCTGGAAGCGTGGACGGCAAGCTGTCGTATCCGTACAGACGGGCCACTTCTTCAGTGATGTCTGCCGGGAGCTCCAAATCAGGACGGCGCGACGGTACGTGAACCGTCAACATGTCGTCTCCCTCGACCGTCAGACCGAGACGTTCCAAAATCGTGACAATCGTACCGCGGTCGAGTTCCATGCCGAGGCGATGGTTGATGTAGGCGATCGAAACGTCGATCGTCCGTCCGGCTGAGGCGACTCCGCCTGCCGTGACCGCTTCGCTGATCGTCCCGCCGCTGACAGATTGGATCAGTTCCGCGGCTCGGTCGAGCGCTAACACGACACGTTCCGGATCGACCCCTTTTTCAAAGCGGGCGCTCGAATCCGAACGGAGTCCGAGTACACGGCTCGTTTTCCGGACCGAGGCTGGCGCGAAGTATGCCGACTCTAAGACGATGCTTGTCGTCGTCGTGTCGACTTCCGTGTTCGCACCGCCCATGACACCGGCGATCGCGACCGGGGCTTGACCGTCGGTGATGACCATCATCGACTCGTCGAGTGTGCGTGTCGTGTCGTCAAGGGTGACGATCGCCTCTCCGTCTGTCGCTTGACGTACGACGATCACATCGCCAAGTTTCGCGGCGTCAAACGCGTGGAGCGGCTGACCGAGTTCGAGCATGACGTAGTTCGTCACATCGACGACGTTGTTGATCGGTCGCACCCCTTCCGCGATCAACACATTTTTCAACCATTGTGGCGAATCGGTGATGACGACACCGTCCACACGGCGGGCCGCATAGTACGGGCAATTGTCTGTTTCGAGTGTGATGTCGACACGGTTCGGCGCGTCCGTTGACACGTTCGTTTCCGGCAACGTGAACGGGCGCTCGAGGATGGCTGCCACTTCATGGATGATTCCGTAAAGGCTGAGGCAATCTGAACGGTTCGGAGTCAAGCCGAGTTCGAGCACTTCATCGTCGAGGTCGAGTAGCGCCACGACGTCCGCCCCGACTTCAACCGACTCACGGAAAGTATGGATCCCGTCTTGTTCGTCTTCACGAATCTGCTTTTTCTCGAAACCAAGCTCTTCGAGTGAACAGATCATGCCTTGTGACTCGACGCCACGAAGCTTTGCCTTCTTGATTTTAAGCCCTGGAAGTTTCGCCCCGACTTTCGCGACAATGACGTGTTGTCCGGCCGCGACGTTCGGTGCGCCACAGACGATTTGCACCGTCTCTTCTCCGACATCGACAGTCGTGACGTTCAGCTTGTCCGCTTCCGGATGCTTCTCGCACGTCAAGACGCGTCCAACGACGAGGCCGCTCAATCCTTCGGCCCGGTTCGTCACGCCTTCGACTTCAATCCCGTTTTTCGTGATCAAGTCGGCGAGCTGTTGCCCGCTCAAATCTGAGACGTCGATATATTGGTTCAACCATTTTTTCGATAATAACATGTGTGATCCCCCTTAAAATTGCTCGATGAAGCGTAAGTCGTTTGTATAGAAGTGACGAATGTCATCGACGCCGTGCTTCAGCATCGCCATCCGTTCGACGCCGATTCCGAAAGCGAAACCGGACATTTTTGTCGCATCATACCCTGCCATCTCGAGGACGCGCGGATGGACCATACCGCCGCCGAGGATCTCGATCCAACCTGTCCCTTTACAGACGTTACAGCCCGTGCCGCCACATTTGAAGCATGAGATATCGACTTCGACCGAAGGCTCTGTGAACGGGAAGAAACTCGGACGGAGACGGATCTCACGCGTCTCTCCGAACAGTTGTTTGACGAACACTTCAAGCGTCCCTTTCAAGTCAGCCATCGAGATGTGCTCATCGACGACGAGTCCTTCGATTTGCATGAACTGATGAGAGTGCGTCGCATCATCTTCGTCCCGACGATACACTTTCCCCGGACAGATGATACGGATCGGCTCCCCGTTCGCGAGTAGCATCGTGCGGGCCTGTACCGGAGACGTATGCGTCCGCAACAGCGTCTCGTCCGTAATGTAGAACGAGTCTTGCATGTCGCGAGCCGGATGGTCTTTCGGAAGATTGAGCATCTCGAAGTTGTACAAGTCGGTTTCGACTTCCGGGCCTTCCGCAATCGTGTAGCCGAGGCCGACGAACAAATCTTCCATCTCATCGACGATCTGTTGTAACAGATGGCTATGGCCTGGGAGTGCCGTCCGTCCCGGGAGTGTGACGTCAATCGTTTCTGCAGCGAGCTTTGCCTCGAGTTCCGCTGCTTTCACACCTTCAAGACGCGCTTCTAACGCTTCTTGAATCGCCGTACGGACCGTGTTGGCAAGTTCACCGACGACGGGACGTTCTTCTGGGGACAGTTTCCCCATGCCGCGCAACACTTCGGTCATCGGACCTTTCTTCCCTAAATATTTGATCCGGACGTCGTTCAACGTCTTTTGCGTCGATGCCGCCTCAATCTCTTGAAGCGCTTCTTGTTGTAACAACTCTAACTGTTCTTTCATTACTAGTTCCTCCTCTACAAAAAAAAGTCCCTTCAGTCAATGACTGAAGGGACGAATAATCGCGGTACCACCCTACTTGGCCGTGAGGCCCACTTAAGAGGCATCGTTATCGAGATGCCAACCCGGTGTTGTCTCCAACACGACTCCAGAGTGAATTCGGCGCCGACCGAGGCATCGGCTCACAATCACGGCCCATGCTCCCTGTACTCGTTCGGTAGTTCGCGTACTATGCTCCTTCAACGTCTATACTATTACGTTCAATATAACTAACCTATCACGATTCAAAAAAGCTGACAAGTTTATTTTAGCGCGATGCGGTACATGAGGATCCCGGCCGCAACCGCGGCGTTGAGTGATTCGGCGTCGCCGAGCAACGGGATATGGACACGCGTGTCGCACAAGGCGAGAACGTCAGCTTGAACGCCTTGCGCCTCGTTCCCGATGACGAGAGCGACTTTCTCGTGGAAGTCGACTTGTTCATATGACTTCGCTTTTGAAAGGGCCGTCCCGTAGACGCGGAAACCCTCACTCTTCAATTCAGGCAACGTCTCGAGCAAATCGACCGAGCGCACGTTCACGTGGAACAGTGAGCCTTGCGTCGCCCGGACCGCCTTGGCGTTATACGGGTCGACCGTCCCTTTCCCGAGCAACACCGTATCAAACCCGGCCGCATCAGCCGTCCGAATCATTGTCCCCAAGTTACCCGGGTCTTGAATCCGGTCGAGGACGAGGACGTGCTTCATCTTGCGCTCGACCGGGGACATGTTCACGACAGCGAAGACGCCTTGCGTCTTCTCCGTCTCAGACAACAAATCGGCGACATGGTCTGACAGTTCGAGCACAGGCATCTCATCTAGACGCCATGAGCTCTTTGGCGAGTAAGATTCTCCCATGATCAACTGGACGAGACGACCGGCACGAATCGCCTCGTCGACCAAATGTTCACCCTCGACAAGAAATTGTCCGGACTCTTGTCTGCCTTTTTTCGTCATCAACCGTTTCAACCGCTTGATGGTCTCACTTTTCGTAGACGTGATTTTCGTCATATTATCCCTCTTTCAACCATTGAACCGTTTCTTGATCTAATCGTTTTGTGAGCGCGACGACTAAGTCGACCGCCGCCTCGTAATCCGCTTTATGGATAATCGAGACGTTCGTGTGCAAGTAACGGACCGGCACCGTGAGCGCCACGGCCGGCATCCCGACCCCTGACAAGTGGAAGCGACCGGCATCCGTGCCGCCACCCGGTGTCAAGTCCAATTGGTACTTGATGTCGTTCTCTTTCGCCACGTCAACGATCAAATCGATGAGACGCGGGTTCGTGACCGTTGTCGCATCAAAGAAGATGACTTGAACCCCTTCTCCGAGTTTCGACAATCCTTCTGCCGGCGTCATGCCCGGTGTGTCTCCAGGGATGCCTGTATCGACGGCAATGGCGACGTCCGGTTGAATCAAGTTGGCAGCCGTCACCGCACCACGCAAGCCGACTTCTTCTTGGACGGTCGCTCCGGAATAGACGACGCCTGGGGCGGCCTCTTCTTTCAAACGCTTCGCCGCTTCGATCGCGATGGCGCAACCGATTCGGTTGTCCCATGCTTTCGCCATCAAGAAGTTCTCATTTTTCATGACCGTGAACTCACAATGCGGGACGACCGTGTCTCCCGGACGAATTCCCCATTCGGCGACTTCGTCTTTCGATGTCGCGCCGATATCGAGGAACATGTCTTTGATTTCGACAGGCTTTTTCCGAGCTTCCATCGGTAAGACGTGAGGCGGCTTCGCCCCGATCACGCCTGGAATCTTCTCGCCAGAACGCGTCACGACGTCCATGCGCTGTGCTAACAACACTTGGTTCCACCAACCGCCAAGCGCTTGGAAACGAAGGAATACACCTTCTTCGATGCGTGTGACCATGAAGCCGACTTCGTCCATATGCCCGGCAATCATGACGCGAGGACCGTCCGGGTCACCTGTCACGCGTCCGAACAAGCTGCCGAGTCCGTCTTGTTCAAACGATTCGACGTGCGGTTCGAGGTATTCACGCATGAGCGCGCGAACTTCTCCTTCGTTTCCTGGGACACCTGTCGCATCCGTCAAACGTTTTAACATATGTAATGATTCGTTCATCTCATATCGCTCCCTTTTCCGTTTAGTAGCCTTGATCTTGTCGCTCATGGTTCATTTGATTTTTCGACACATACGCCATCATAATCAATTCTTCATTAAACCCTAACGTATAACCGAGTTCGAGATATGCCGCCATCAGCGTCTCGTACATCGCTTCCGTCTTCGACAAACCAAAGTTCGTCACTTTACGGAACACGTCTAAAAAAGCATCAGTCGCATCAAGATACGAGCTACCGGCCGGGAACGATTCCCGTTCATAACCGAGGGCGAGGCCGAGTGACAGTAAAAAATGCATGCCGTCCACATATTCCTCTAAGATCACGTCTTGAGGCGACGGGCCTTTCGTCGACCAAAATTTAAAACTACGGGTCTCATTGGCGAGTTCCCCAAGTTCGACGTGTAACGCGAGCAATCGCTCATCGAATTGGTTCCCGGATAGTTGATGTTCTTCTTTGATCCGCTCATCCAAACGACGTTGCTGATCAAATAATGTTGTCCAGTTCACCGGTTGCTCCTCCTATTCTCCACTTAAAGCAGTACTAAAATCATTAAAGACCAGCCTACTGCTAAAATCAATACTTGTAATTGGACACTTTTTGGGGCATGAACCGTCTTCTTACGCGTCAAGTGTAATCCGAACAAGGCACCGATTGCCCCTCCGGCGTACGAGTATAAGATGTTGAAGTCTCCCTCGCCGTGCGTGTACCGTTTTGCCTGCAAATACGTATACACGTTCAAGACGATAAGCGCCAAAGCGACGATGGCCAAAATCGATTGATTCATCCGTTCTCCTCCTTCTCTTCATCTTAAGAAATTACCGAGAAAAAAGAAAGCGCCGAGACAGTATCTCGGCGCTTTCGTTTGAACGATTAAGCGTTCAATTTTGATTTAGCTGTGTCAGCGAGTGACGCGAACGCTTGTGCATCCGTCACAGCAAGCTCAGCAAGCATCTTACGGTTGATGTCGATCCCTGCAAGCTTGAGGCCGTGCATCATACGGCTGTATGAGAGGCCGTTTGTGCGTGCTGCCGCATTGATACGTGTGATCCAAAGACGACGGAAATCACGTTTCTTTTGACGACGGTCACGGTATGCGTACATGAGTGACTTCATGACCTGTTGTTTTGCTACTTTAAATAGAATATGTTTTGCGCCATAATAACCTTTGGCCAATTTGATTTGCTTTTTACGACGTTGACGAGTCGTATAACCGCCTTTTACGCGTGGCATATAGTTTCCCTCCTAAATTCCTTCTGTATTACTTCGCGATCATGTTGCGAATGCGTTTGAAGTCTCCAGCTGATACGATAGCACCTTTACGGAGCTTACGTTTCGCTTTTGTCGATTTGTTACCAAACAAGTGACTTGTGTAAGCGTGTGAACGCTTGAGTTTACCTGATGCAGTACGTTTGAAACGTTTTGAAGCACCACGGTGCGATTTCATTTTCGGCATGAGTATTTCCTCCCCACTATGACTCGATGATTAATCTTCTTTCTTCGGAGCCAGCACTAAGAACATGCTGCGTCCTTCCATCTTCGGCTTTTGTTCAACTGTTGCCAAGTCGGCACATTCCGCCGCCAATTTTTCCATAACACGTCTGCCGATTTCCGAGTGTGTGATCGCACGTCCGCGGAAACGGATCGACGCCTTCACTTTGTTTCCATTTTCAAGGAACTTGCGAGCGTTACGCAATTTCGTCTGGAAATCATTTTCCTCGATTGTCGGGCTGAGGCGTACTTCTTTCAATTGGATGACTTTTTGGTTTTTACGCGCTTCTTTCTCTTTTTTCTGGAGTTCGAAACGGTATTTTCCATAGTCCATGATTTTAGCGACCGGTGGGTTTGCTTTGTCGGCGACCAAGACTAAGTCGAGTTCAGCCTCTTCAGCCAAGCGTAATGCTTCACTGCGCGATTGCACACCGAGTTGTGCACCGTCCGCTCCAATTAAGCGAACTTCACGGGCACGAATGTTTTCGTTGATAAAGAGCTCTTTGCTAATGGTTAGCACCTCCATCGTGCGATTGCACGAGTTTTAGATTGATAAGACAACATGGCAATAAAAAAAGCGTCGGCAGTTTCCCGCCCACACATCATTTCGAATCCAAAGCGGAACAATTCCGACTTTGAGTTGCGTACATGATGGACCTGACCGAAGCTGTTCGGACGAGGTGAGAAGCGGGCGCTTCTGCTTTGTTGTATTTAATCACTATGTCATCTTAACACCAGCAGGAAAAGATGTCAAGAATTCGCGCATGAATAATTGGTAGCTCACACTTTTATGATAATAACAGTCATTCCATCGTTTCGCAATACCTTTTGTACGGGAATAAAAATAAAAAAGGGAGGGATGGACATGGATTGGCGAAATAAGATCGGTGATGACCATAATTATCATGACCAAGTCGAACGGATCGTCACGGAAACGATGCGTCAGCATGGACTTGAAGATGAGAAGCTGAAAGCGGTGTTGACCGACCTTCTCGAAGAGATGAACCGGATCACGCTGAAGATTGTCGATGATAACAAGAGCGCGCGGGACTACATCTATAAACGTTGGTATTAAAAAAGGGCGGAGCGCCCTTTTTTAATACCATTAATTCGTCAACGATTTGAAAAAGTTACTGAGCGCCGCGAACAATCGGGCGAAAAAGCCTTTCACTTCTTCTTGTTCGAGGAACGCTTGGACGTTTTGTCCGGCCCCTTTCAACCCGTCACTGATCGATCCCCAATCGAGGTTCGCTTGTTGCATGTTCTCGAACAGACCCGTCAGCCGGTTCAGTTGCGTGTCTGACAGTTGGACATTGTTTTGATTGAGCACTTGGATGACGATATCACGGATCTCGATGTTCGTCTCTGGTTTTTGGTTGGCGATTTCCGCTTTGATTTCGTTCATGAGACCGGCGACGTCGTCTTGACCGACCGTTTTCCCGATCTCAGACGTGACGGCGAGTTCTTCTTGGGCGAGCGCTTTCCGCTCCTCAGTCAACTCGATGCCCGTCTCGGCGGCCGTCACATCGTACGCTTTCATAATTCCCGTCAAGGCCGACGTGCCGGTCACACGGATCGGTGATGTAATGTAAATATCCGCATCGGTCACACCGGCCGTCACGAGCGCGTTCGCGTACATATCTTCCGTCACCCACGTGACGTTCTCGGTTTTAATGTTTAACCCATCGCCTTCCTCCATCAACTTGATGCGGGCCGAGGAATACATGCCGCCGCCACGCTGTGCTTGCGGAACCGCATCCCCCAAATATTTATCTTCATCTGCAGACGTCGTGATGATCGGCTCGATGCCGGCCGGTGCCTCGACCCGCTCGAGCACCCATTGTTGCTGCGCTGACGAGAGCGACTCGCCGAGCGTGACGATCGTATCGTCGACAATCGCTTCGGCGTTCACGTTCGGGATCATACTCGTGAAAGCGACCGAACCGATCGTCAACGCGATAATTGGTTTCATATAATTCAAATGTATCACTCCTTTCTTTTACATTACGTGTTTCTGCAATCGTTGCGCATCCGTCTTTAGACCGAAAAGAAGACCACCCTTCCGAAGAAGGATGGTCCCCCGTTTAACGTGAACGATTGGCGATTTCTTCAGTCAACGACTTGATAAATTCGTCAAGCGTTGCCGACACTTGTTCTTGTTGACTGTAGCGACGGATGTTGACCGCACGCTCGTCACGCTCTTTGTCACCGAGTACGAGCGTCATCGGAATTTTCTTCATCTGTGCCTCGCGAATCTTGTAGCCGAGTTTCTCATCACGAAGATCCGTCTCGACGCGGACGCCCCGCTTGACGAGCTCTGCTTTCACTTCTGCCACATACTCGTCATGGACGTGCGACACCGGGATCAACTTCACTTGGACCGGTGCGAGCCATGTCGGGAAGGCGCCTTTGTACTCTTCAATCAAGTACGCGACGAACCGCTCCATCGTCGAGACGACACCGCGGTGCAATACGATCGGACGATGATCTTTGCCGTCCGGCCCCGTGTACGTCAAGTCGAAACGCTCCGGGAGCAAGAAGTCGAGTTGGACAGTCGAGAGCGTCTCTTCTTTGCCGAGCGCCGTGCGCACTTGAACGTCGAGCTTCGGTCCATAGAACGCCGCCTCGCCATCCGCTTCGAAGTACGGGAGGCCGAGCTCGTCCATCGTCTCTTTCAACTGGCGTTGAGCCGTCTCCCAGATCGCGTCGTTGTCGAAGTACTTCTCTTTGTCGGCCGGGTCGCGGTACGACAAGCGGAAGCGATAGTCTTTAATGCCGAAATCGGCGTATACTTCTTGAATCAAATGAACGATGTCTTTGAACTCTTGCTTCATCTGTTCCGGTGTGACGAACGTATGGCCATCGTTCAACACCATGTAACGGACGCGTTGAAGGCCCGTGAGCGCCCCTGACATTTCGTAACGGTGCATCCCGCCAAGTTCAGCGATTCGGAGCGGGAGTTCACGATATGAGCGCGGCTCGTGTTTGTAGATCGTCATATGGTGCGGGCAGTTCATCGGACGGAGCACGAGTTCCTCGTTGTCCATCTCCATTTTCGGGAACATATCGTCTTGATAGTGGTCCCAGTGCCCAGACGTCTTATACAAGTCGACCGAACCGAGTACCGGTGTGTACACGTGCTGATAGCCGAGCTCGAGTTCTTTGTCGACGATATAACGTTCGACCGTCCGGCGGATCGAGGCACCTTTCGGAAGCCACATCGGGAGACCTTGTCCGACTTCTTGTGAGACGAAGAACAAGTCGAGTTCTTTTCCGAGTTTGCGGTGATCGCGTTCTTTCGCTTCTTCAAGGAGACGTAAATGCTCGGCAAGCTGCTCTTTCGTCGCCCATGCGGTGCCGTAAATCCGTTGCAGCATCTTGTTGTCTGAATCGCCGCGCCAGTATGCACCGGCAACACTCATCAACTTGAACACTTTCAATTTCGACGTCGATGGGACGTGCGGCCCGCGGCAAAGATCGAAAAATTCGCCTTGGTGATAAATCGTGAGTGTCTCGCTCGAAGGGATATCTTCGATCAATTCGACTTTGAGCGGGTCACCGAGTTGTTGATAACGGGCGAGCGCCTCATCACGCGAGACGACTTCCCGTGTGATGTCTAGGTTCTCGTCGACGATGCGCTTCATCATCTTCTCGATTTCAGGAAGGTCTTCCTCGTTGATGCGGCGGTCCATCTCGATGTCGTAGTAAAAACCGTTCTCGATTGTCGGTCCAATCCCGAGGTAAATCGTCCCTTCTTCTCCGTATAACCGTTTGATCGCTTGTGCCATCAAATGTGCTGACGAGTGACGCATCAAATCGAGTCCGTCTTCTGAATCAGGCATGACGAGCTCGATGCGACCGTCTTGATCGATCGGACGGCGGTAATCAATCAGTTCGCCGTCGATTTTAGCGGCGATAGCTTTTTTACGGAGCCCCGGGCTGATCGAACCTGCGACTTCTTCTGCTGTGATGCCTGCCTCAAACTCTTTGACGGCGCCATCTGGAAATGTTAAATGAATCATGTGTCAACTTCCCCTCTCTATTTAGAAAAAAATAAAAAAAGCCCATCCCTATGAAAGGGACGAGCTTTGATTCTCGTGGTACCACCCTCGTTCCCAAGCAGACGCTTGGCTCGAACACACGATAACGAGTGTGACTCGCCGCACGATTGGCCCGTACGGTGCTAAGAGGGAGTAAGACGTTCGTCGTGTTTAGGAAGCTCTCACCAACCTTCCCTCGCTTAGAAACCCGTGTCGACATCTCGTGTCCTCTATTTTCGCATCAGTTATATGCTTATTAGTATAGTCAACCTAATCGAGAAAAACAATCCTTTAACGACGGCGATTTTCACCTTTCAATTCGATGTGCGTCGTCGTCGTGGAGATTCGTTGCATGAGCCGTTGGGCTTTCATCTTGTTTTGCGGTGAACCATCGATTGAGAAATGCGTCTCGAGCTCTTCGCCGCTAAAGTTCGAGCTGTACAACGTCGGTAGACGGTGCATCATACGATACTGCAAAATGATCCCGAACAATTCGTCACGAACCCATGGACTGATCGCTTCTGCACCGATGTCATCGATCAACAAGACCGGAACGTGCTGGAACGACGTCAAGAACGAGTCGAACGAATCGGTCCGGATTTTCCGTTTCGCTTCAGAAACGAAGCCCGGTGCGTGGACAAGAATCGTCTCGACGTCCGCTACTTTCAATTCGTTTGCGATGGCGGCGAGGAGATACGTCTTTCCGACGCCAAAGCTGCCGTGCAAGTAGAGCCCGTTCACTTTTTGACCGGTCTTCATGCCTGAAACGAATCGCATCGCCTCACGAAGCGCAATCTTCCTGGCATCGTCCGACCAATCGAACGAATCAAAGCTCGCTTCGCGCACTTCTTCAGGCAAGAACAGGCTCTTGAACTTACGATCCATCTCTTTTTGACGCCGCGCTTGACGATGCGTCACCGTCTCTTCATAACGGATGGCGACTTGTCCGAGGTCGACGTAAAGGACGGGTTGATGTCCGGGGATGACGGCGTGCTCTTCCACGAGTTTCTTCCCGTCCATTTGCTCGGCGTATTCGCTCAACTTCGTAAAACCGATCTCGATCGCTGTCTCGTCCAGTTCCGGATGAGCGCGTAAAAAAGCGATGATGCCCGGGTGCTCGAGCGTTCGCCGACGGATCGATTCGTACGCTTCCCGCACTTCTTTTCGATTCATCATCTGAGCAAGCGTTTGATTGATGCGTTCCATGTCCCTCATCCTTTCTCTTTCAACTCATTGAGCAGCTTGACGAGCTCGGCGTCGTCTGGCACCGATGCCTCGAGCTCTTGCTTTCGTTTCTGGTCGTAGGAACGTTGCTCTTTCGCTTCCTCTTCGAGCCATTTCGGCAACTCGGTCTGTTGCGTCTTCCGTCTCGCCCCGACCGTCGTACGTTGCACGTTTTCACGTTTTTGTTGTTTTTTCTCGATCAAGGCGTCTTGTGTCGCTTCTTGATCCAGCGCATCTTTCGCATGAAGGTAACCTGCCGTCTTCCAGCTCGTGGCGATGCGCATGACGTAGTTCTCGCTGAGGCGTGTCTGTTTCTTCACTTCGATACAATAATAGAACAGCGCATTAATGACACTTGGCGCGAGGCCGAGCGTATCGACCATCTCGATGATGAGTTGTTCATCACTCTTCGAGAGCTGCGGCGTCTTCCGAAGCGTCGACACGTATTGATGCGGATGTGCCGTTTCCATGACGGTGACGTCATGCAAGTCGCCGACTTCCGCTTTCGTCGATTCGTCCGACTTCACTTTGCGGTGCCGCGTCTGCTTTTTCTTCAATTGGAGCACCATTTGCCGGCAGCCGTCCCGCTTCTCTTGCTCACTGAGCGGCAAATACGCCTCGTGGACGAAGTACTCTTTCAGCATCTCCGCCATCAATTCCTCATCGATTTGGGACACGTAGGCGAGTTTCGTGATCGTCTCATCGAGCTTCTTCGTAAAGAAGCCGACTGGGAAGTTCGTCAACTTTTTGACGATGTCCATGTCAAACGTATAGTTGATCTCAATTTTCGCCCGATCCGGTTTCTCGTAGTTCTTTTGTGTGAACGCCATATGGTTGACGCCTTTGACGTCGAACACTTCATTGAAGTCTTTCGTCACTTCGACGATACCCGCCGGGAGCGGGTCAATCGTGAACCGTCCTTGCAGTTGTTTAAAACGGACTTCTCCTACTTTGTAAAAGAGAAAACTCGACAACAGCCCGTCATTTAAAAACGTGTGCGGTGCGAGCGGCACGCGCAGTTGATAGACGTATTGGGTCACACGGGCATCTTTCGTCTTGTACGTGCGCACGAGGCCGATCGCCTCGAGGCGGAACAAGCTGTCCGTCAACTCGTTGATCGAGTAATCGAGCAGTTCACAAAGCGCACTGTGCGACATATAGTTCGATTTCATTTTACCCGGTTTCAACTCACTCCATAGCGTTTGATAGAGCGCGAGCGCTCTCACGCCGATGACTGGTTGGTATAAATGATAAAGTGATTGATACGATTCGCGATCGATGAGTCCGGTACTCATGATCAGTAATTCATCGGTCCCGAATATGGTCCGTTCTTTTTCCATAACGATTCTCCCCTGAAAAAGGACGACCAGAAGGCCGCCCCTTTAGTTGGTCGATTTCTCTTGCTTCATTAAATCTTCTAACTCTTTAAAGAACACAGAGATATCTTTAAATTGGCGGTAGACCGAGGCGAAGCGGACGTATGCCACTTCATCGACACGGGCGAGCTCGTTCATGACGAGTTCACCGACTTGTTCACTCGGAATCTCGGATTGGCCGAGAGCGCGTAACTGCTGCTCGACTTTTGTGACGACGCCTTCAAGTTGTTCGAGCGTGACCGGTCGTTTCTCACAGGCGCGAATGATTCCCCGGAGCACTTTCTCACGGCTGAACTCTTCTCGATTCCCATCTTTTTTCACAATGATGAGCGGGGTCTGTTCGACCGTCTCAAACGTGGTGAACCGATAGCCGCACTGTTCACATTCCCGGCGGCGGCGAATCGAGTAAAAATCTTGGACAGGACGGGAGTCGAGCACCCTCGTTCCGTTATGATCACATTTAGGACAACGCATGCTCAGCCCTCCTTATCGTTCGACAGTTTGGTTTCCGATGGCACGGAGCGGGAATTTTTGTTCTAACGCTTCGTAATACGTCGTGACGAGCGGACCGAGGTCCGGACCAATCCGGCTTTCCCGGTTCATCGTGAAATCGACGGCCGTTCGTCCGCCATCGACTTGAATGATCGTGGCGAGCGCGTCCCAGCCCTCTCCGTTGAACGCCAACTCTCCGCGCTCAGCATCGATGCGACGGACCGTTTGACCTTGCGTTTTGATTTGGTCACTTAACCATGTCAGCACCGCGTTCGGCGACGCCGCGAAATAGCGGGTGCGCAACGCCTCGTTTTTATGCGAATCATCTGTTTGAATATGTGTTTGAAATTTATCAAATAATCCCATTTTCCACCTCAACAACTCATTTATATACGTTAAGCATATCAAAATTAAGGCTACAACAAAACAATTAAAAGGGCTGGCCGAAAATCGGCCAGCCTCAAAAGGTCAATCGGATTATTTGCTGATCGCCACTTGCGCTTCAGGAACACGAATCGGTCCCATCCCACGTTCAAGTTTGACGTCTTCACGAACTTTCGCATCCAAGCCTTCAGCGATGTATTGTGACGCTGTAGCCGGATCGATCCGGTCCCCACATGTGAACACATCGACTGATGCGTAGCCATGCTCTGGGAAACTGTGAATCGTTAAGTGTGATTCTGAAATGATGACGACTCCACTTACACCGTGTGGTGCAAATTTGTGGAAAGCGACTTCGCGGACTTCAGCGCCCGAGCGAAGTGCTGCATCGACGAACAAGCGCTCGATGTAGTCGATATCGTTCAATTTGTCGGGATTGCACTCCCAAAGTTCTGTAATAATGTGACGTCCCATAGTATCCATATTAGTGGATCCCCCTTTACATCAATGGTCTCAAAGTAGTTGATGATCACTCACTTTGTGCCTGAATCGCCCACAACCACGGGGGCAAGTTAGTCCAGAGAGGTCCTAACCCTTTAAGTTGCGTTTGTCAGACCAATTGAAGTTCACGAGATTGAGTGTATCGTGTTTGGGACGACGTTACAAGATATTTGTTTCAAATCTTTAAAAATATTTTTGACTGAATATATTTTTTTAGGCGTGGGTTTCTTGTTGCCCGATTTGCAAGTAGCTCGCCACCATGTCTAACAGGTCGACGACGCGGCACGAATATCCCCATTCGTTGTCGTACCAAGCGAGCACTTTGACATGATTCCCACCGAGCACCATCGTCGAATCCGCGTCGATGATGGACGACCGTTCGTCACCGTTGAAATCGATTGAGACGAGCGGTTCGTTCGACACGCCGAGAATCCCTGTCATCTCTCCGTGGGCTGCCCGTTCGAACGCCTCATTCACTTCGTCGACCGTGACATCACGGCGGAGTTCGACGACGAGGTCGACGAGCGAGACGTTCGGCGTCGGCACACGGAGCGCCATCCCGTTCAATTTGCCTTGTAGTTCAGGCAAGACGAGCCCGATTGCTTTGGCTGCCCCGGTCGAAGTCGGTATAATAGACGTACCACAAGCCCGCGCCCGGCGTAAATCTTTATGTGGATTATCGATGTTGTTTTGGTCGTTCGTGTAGGCGTGCACCGTCGTCACGAGTCCCGTCTCAATCCCGAACGTCGAGTCGAGCACTTTGACGACCGGTCCGAGACAGTTCGTCGTGCATGACGCATTTGAAATGACGTGGTCTTCTTCTGGCATATACTCGCGATCATTGACCCCCATCACGATCGTCCGCAACTCTCCTTTGCCCGGCGCCGTCAAAATGACTTTTCTCGCACCCGCTGTCAAATGCTTCTTCGCCCCGACGTCAGAATTAAATTTTCCGGTCGCCTCGACGACGATTTCAACGCCAAGCTCTGCCCACGGAAGTTTTTCCGGATCGCGCTCCGACACGAGTTCGATTCGTTTCCCATCGACGACGAGCGCATCCCCATGCGCCCGCACCGTCAATGTGAACGGACCGTGCACCGTATCGTGTTTGATCAAGTGCGCGAGCGTTTCTGCCGGATAACTTGCATTGATGGCCACAACGTCATGCCGGCCTTCAAGCATCAACTTCCGGAACACCATTCTCCCGATACGTCCAAAACCATTGATTGCCACTTTCGTCCCCATTCTAGTTCCCCCTTTTTTCTGCGTTACGACACCATTATAACGGATAATTGGAAGCGTTTTCACTATGAATCGTCACATTTCTTTCACTTTTTTACAGTTTCAGTTTTGAAAAAGAGGGAAATTTGGTGTAGAGCTTGGAAAGGAGCTATGTATTATGTTTGGTTGGTCAGACTTAGACAAATTCGTCATATCGTTCTTTATTATCTTGCCGATCGTGACGATCATTCATCAATTTGGACATTTCTTTTTCGCGAAATTATTCGGGGGATCGCTCGATATGGAAATCGGGACAGGCAAGAAACTATTTAAAGTCGGTCGACTTCAGTTTAACCGCGTCTATTTCTATGACGCCTGGTGCCAATTTTCCGACTTGAAGTATAGCAACCGTTTGACGAGGAGTATCGTTTACGCGGGCGGCTCCATCTTCAACTTAGCTAGCATTTTGATCGTGAACGGATTCATTTTGACAAGAGAGCTGGAACCGACGATCTACACGTATCAATTCGCATACTTCTCGTTTTATTATGTGTTCTTCTCGCTTTATCCGATTTACTACTCGAACGGACACCCGAGCGATGGCCGTGCCATTTACGATACGTGGCGAAAAGGGAGACCTGATGCCGACCCGCTCAATTAATAAAAAAAGCGCATCCTGATTCAAGGATGCGCCTAAAGAAAAGAAGGCGTCATTCGCCTTCTTTTTTGATGGTCTGAAACTGTTCAACGAGCCGTGACACTTGAGGCGGCAGTTCACTGAGCGCCCCGTTATTATTAATGAGGAAATCGGCGTGATGTTTTTTCTCTTCGATCGGCATTTGCGAGTGAATTCGCGCGAGCGCTTCTTCTTTCGTCAAGCCGTTCCGTTCCATGAGCCGCATCAATTGAATCTCTTCCCGGCAGTAGACGACGACCGTGTAATCGACGAGGTCCCGCATCGTCCCTTCGAACAAGAGAGGGATATCGAAAATGACGACGGTTTCCCCCGCGACCTCATACACTCGCATCTCTTCTACCATCTGTTCACGGATGGCCGGATGCATGAGTTGATTGAGTAGTTGCCGTTTATGCGCGTCATGGAAGATCTCTCGTCCGAGTGCCGGACGATTCAACTGTTCACCTTCAAAACAACGGGGAAACGCCTCTCTGACAGCAGCGTGGGCTTTCCCGCCTGGTTCAACGACGACACGAGCGATTTTGTCAGCATCGATAATCGGGATGCCTTCTTCTCGAAACAGACGGGAAACTGTCGATTTCCCTGTCGCAATCCCACCTGTCAACCCAATCTTCAACATCTTGTCCACCTCTTATGTTTGGCAGTGTGGACAGTAATGCGTGCCCCGTCCACCTAGTTTCATCTTTTCAATCGGACGGCCGCAGTTTCGGCACGGCTCTCCGGTCTGACCGTACACGTACAGCGTCTCTTGGAACGTACCGGCCGCCCCGTCCGGATTCGTATAGCTCCGGATCGTGCTGCCCCCACGCTCGATCGCCTCGGTCAACACGGCGACCGCTTCTTGACGCACCGCTTCGACTTCTTCGAGTGACAACGTGGCCGCCGGGCGCGTCGGGTGGATCCCGGCGCGAAACAGTGTCTCATCGACATAAATATTGCCTAGCCCGACAAAGATCGACTGGTCGAGAAGCGCCGTCTTGATTGCTCGGACGTTCATCCGCTTCATGCGCTCATGCAACGCCTCGGCCGTCACGTTAGGGTCGAACGGTTCTAAGGCGAGCAAAGACAACGGCGGCGTCACATACAACGCTTCATTCGTTTTGAGTTCCATCGTGCCGAACTTCCGAACGTCGTTATAGTGGAGCGTCGACCCGTCCGAAAACGTGAACACGACGTGTGTATGTTTGACCGGACTGACTGTTTCGCCATGCGGATAGAATTTTCCTTCCATTCGCAAATGAGAGACGAGATAACCGTTCGTCAGTTTAAACAAAATGAACTTGCCGCGCCGCTCGACGTCTTGAATCGTCTCGCCGAGCAACTGTTGTGTCCAAATGTCAGGTTCATGACCTCGAATGATTTTAGCGTCGAGCACATCGACGGCTGTGATCGTTTTTCCGGAAACGAACGGTCGCAAACGCCGACAGACCGTTTCCACTTCAGGTAATTCAGGCATAATGATTTCCTTCCTCTAACTTATTTCGTATCAAACCACGTCTCTCCGAACGATCCGTCCGCCCGAAGCGGGACGTCGAGTTTGACGGTGTGTTCCATCGCTCCTTTGACGAGCGTCTCGAGCGCCGTCATCTCTTCTTTCGGTCCTTCGAAAATCAGTTCATCGTGAACTTGAAGCAACAGCTTCGACTGAAGTCCAGACGACCGGAGCGCCGTGTCGACATCGATCATCGCTTTTTTAATGATATCGGCTGCCGTCCCTTGAATCGGCGTATTGATCGCCGTCCGTTCCGCGAAGCCTCGTAAGTTGAAGTTCCGAGAATGGATGTCCGGGATGTTGCGACGCCGTTTGAGCATCGTCTCGACATAACCATGCTCACGCGCCCGCTCGATCGCGGCGTCCATGAACCGTTTGACGCCCGGGAATTGTTCAAAGTACGTATCGATGAATGTTTGGGCTTCTTTCCGGCTGATGCCTAAGTTTTGAGACAGTCCATAATCACTGATCCCATAAATGATTCCGAAGTTGACGGCTTTCGCCTGCCGACGCATGAGCGACGTCACTTCTTCTTTGGCGACGCGGAACACGTTCGCCGCTGTCGACGTATGAATGTCTTCGTCGTGAAGGAACGCCTCGAGCATCTTCTCGTCTTGGGACATATGTGACATGATCCGGAGCTCGATTTGCGAGTAATCGACCGCATATAACATCCACCCTGGCTCGCTCGGCGTGAACGCTTTGCGAATCCGGCGCCCTTCTTCAAGCCGAATCGGGATGTTCTGCAAGTTCGGGTTGACCGACGACAAGCGGCCTGTCTGGGTGAGCGTCTGTGTGTAACGGGTATGGATCTTCCCGTCCGCTTTGATTACTTTTTGCAACCCTTCGACGTACGTCGACTGCAATTTTCCGAGTTCGCGGTAATGCATGATATGTTCGACGATCGGATGGAGCGGGGCCAACTTTTCTAATACGTCCGCTGCTGTCGAATAGCCGGTCTTCGTCTTTTTGACAGGCGGGAGAGCCAGTTTTTCAAACAAGATGACACCAAGCTGTTTCGGCGAGTTGATGTTGAACGCTTCACCGGCCTGCTCATGAATCTCAGCTTCTAGCTGATGAATTCTGCCGCCGAGGTCTTCCTCCATCACTTTCAACGTCGCGACATCGACATGGATGCCCGCCCATTCCATCTCGGCGAGTACTGCGACGAGCGGACGTTCTAAATCTTGATAAAGGGAAGTTTGCTCGTTTTGATCGAGTTCTTCCGAGACGCGGTCGAATAGCGACAGAATCGCCATCGCCTTTTCCGCTAGGTGCTGGTCTAAAACGTCTTGCTCCGGCACGTGACGTTTGGCGCCTTTTCCGTAGACGGCATCGTCTTCAGGGAGCGTGTAGTTGAAATGAGCGGCGATTGAATCGAGCGTCGTCCCGCCCGACAAGTTCAGAAGATATCCGGCGACGAGCAGGTCTTCGTACCCGGCGAGCGTTAATCCGTGCCGCTTCAATTGAATGATCGTCTGTTTGGCGTCTAAGCAGATCGTGTTTCGTTCCTCGTCGGCTAGCCACGCCTTCACGTCTGGTTCGTTCAACAAGGACACGTCCCCGACGGTCACCCCTGCTTTCGAAGCGATTGCGACACCGATGATGTCGTCTTCGAAATAGTCGTCACGCAATTGTTCAAGGAACAAAACGGCTTCCGTTAAATCTTGTTGTTCGATGCTGACTGTCGTCACATCCCGCGCTTCTGTAGCCTCTTCGGTCGTCGAATCGGTGTTCAATTTGCTAAGGAGTGACTTGAACTGGAGGCTCATGAACAACGGTTTCACTTTTGCCGCGTCATACGGTTGAAACTGTAAATCGTCGACATCGACATCAATCGGGACGTCCGTGTAAATCGTCGCGAGCTGTTTCGACATCCGGGCTTCCTTTTCGTTCGCCTCGACTTTTTCTTTTTGCTTCCCTTTCAGTTCATGTGTATGTTCATACAGCCCTTCGACCGAACCGTAGTTTGAGAGCAGTTTCAGCGCCGTTTTCTCTCCGACTCCCGGGATACCCGGGATGTTATCGGACTTATCTCCCATCAACCCTTTCAGGTCGATCATCTGGAGCGGCGTCAATCCGTCGTAGCGTTCTTTAAAGGCAGATTCGTCCATCGTTTCGACGTCTGTGATTCCACGTTTCGTTAAGTAAACAGTGACCCGATCATCGATCAGTTGCAGTAAGTCTTTATCTCCCGTGACAATCGTCACTTGGTCAAACGCCTCTCGTTTTGAGAGCGTCCCGATAATGTCATCGGCCTCGTATTGATCGAGTTCGAGTACTTTGATCCCGAACGCCTCACACAGTTCACGCACGATCGGGAACTGTTCGCGGAGCTCACCTGGCGTTTTTTGGCGCCCGCCTTTATAGTCGGCAAACGTATCATGCCGGAACGTCTTCTTCGACGCATCGAACGCGACCGCGAAATGGGTCGGTTGCTCGTCTTCCATCAATTTCAATAGCATCATCGTGAACCCGTACACCGCGTTCGTGTTTCGGCCCGATGCATCCGTCATCGGAGGCAGTGCAAAAAACGCACGGTACGTCAGTGAGTTTCCATCGAGGAGCAGTAATTTATTCATGATCCAACCTCCATTCTCTTCTGTATCCATCATATCATACGGGCACATGCGTTCGAAAAAAAAGACCCTTTTCTAGTAACTAGAAAAGGGTCAATCTTTCCCGCCCACGTGGAGATGAGCACCGGGTGGGACACGAGATGATGAAGAGGTCTCACCAATAGAGTAGCACTTGTTTGTAAAGAAGGTATGAACGGGACGTGAACTCCTTGTTAAGGGAGCGGGAATTCGATCGTGAACGTCGTCCCTTCTCCTTCGACACTATCGACTTGAATCGTCGCATGGTGCAAATCGACGATATGTTTGACGATAGCTAGACCGAGCCCCGTCCCACCAGAATTTCGGCTCCGTGCTTTATCGACTCGATAAAACCGCTCAAAGATGCGGCCGACTTCTTTCGGGTCGATGCCGATGCCGTTATCTTTGACGATCAGTCGCGCCGTTTTCTCTTTGCGTTCGACCGCGATCTCAACGAGGCTTTCTTCCGGCGAATAGTTGATGGCGTTCGCCACGAGGTTCATGATCACTTGTTTGATCCGGTTCAAATCGGCTTGTAAAACGACTTCCCCTTCGTGCCGGGTCTCGAGCTGGATCGATTTCTTCTCGGCTTTTTGACTTAAGACGAGGCAGACTTCCTCGACAAGCTGATTGAGCTGCACCGGGGCGAACTCCAAATGGAAATCTTCCCGCTCGAGCCGTGACAGCTCGAGCAAGTCCTCGACGAGCATCTGCATGCGCGTCGCTTCTTTTTGGATGATGTCTAGGAATTGATTCCGTAGTTCCGGCACTTCTTTCGCCCCGTCGAGTAACGTCTCACTGAACCCGCGAATCGACGTGAGCGGTGTTTTCAACTCATGACTTACGTTGGCGACAAAGTCTTTACGCATCTGCTCGAGACGTTTCAACTCGCTAATGTCGTTGAACAGCAGCGTCGTGCCGCGGAGCATGCCCGTGTCACTAAAAATCGGGGCGGCCGATACCATATACGTCCGTTGATTGAAGCCGCTCCGGATCGATAACTGACGCCGATGCGGTTCTTCCGTCAAATAGACGTCTTCGATCAACGTCTCAACGTCCGGGCTCGGCAAGATCCCATGATAAAACTGGCCGATCATCAGCTCGTCGTACTGGAACATATCCCGGTACGAACGGTTGACGAGTGTGACGATTCCCCGCTCATCGACGAGCAACAACCCCGCCCCCATATATTCGATGAGCGACTCGAGCCGGGCTCGTTGCACCGCCTCGCCGAGCGAGATCGTCTCAAGGTTTCTCGCGAGCACGTTGATCGACCCTGCGAGACTCCCCGTCTCTTCATCGTTCCTCAACTCATACACCCGGGCCCGGTAGTTCCCGTCGGCGAGCTCGCGCAAGACGATCGTCGCCTCATCGATCGGACGGATGAACTGATTCGTCAGATTATGGAGCACGAATAAGATGATGAAGAAAGAGAAGAACAATGCGAACGCGATCGTCAGCCAAATTCTTGTGTAGACGCTCTCCAAGTCTGAAATATACCGAATAAAGCTCAAATAGACCGTTTCTCCTGAGGACAGCTCGATCGGTTTCGTGAATTGAATCAAGTCATCCCGCGTCGCATTTCCGAACTCCCCTTCCGGTGAGATCGTCTCAGCATTGATGCGGTATTCGAACGCTCCAACCCGAAACGGCGTACCGGCAATCACTTCCATGCGCCGATTGAGCAACAGGATGTCAAAACTGCTCGCATCGTCGATTTGACCGACATAGTCTTGAATCTCTGATAACCCACTCCCATCAAGATATAACGCGGCGAGCGTCGCATCTTCTTTCAACCGGTCGCGCTCCGAGTCCAAGTAGAAATCTTTAAACAGCTGACCGAGCACGATGCCGAGTGTAAGCAACACGCCCGTCACGAGCAAGATGAGCGTCGTCAAGAAACGCGAACGATACGTCTTCATTCGGCCATCGGTTCTTCCATCTTATATCCGAGACCGCGAATCGTTTTAATATACGTCGGTTTTTTCGTCACCGGCTCAATCTTTTCTCGCAAATGGCTAATGTGCACGTCGACGATGCGCGTATCTCCGACGAAGTCATAATTCCAAATCGCTGACAACAATTGATCGCGCGTCAAGACGCGGCCTTTGTTTTTGGCGAGGTAGGCGAGCAGTTCAAACTCTTTCGGTGTCAATTCAAGACGCTCGCCTTTTTTGAACACCTCATAGTTCGACGGCACGATTTTGACGTCCCCAATCTCAATCGTATCTTGATCATCCGCCGCCACTTCTGCCGGCGTCGAGCGACGGAGTATCGCCTTCACGCGGGCGACGACTTCACGCGGACTGAACGGTTTCGTCAAATAATCGTCCGCTCCGAGTTCAAGCCCTAATACTTTATCGAACTCGTCATCTTTTGCCGTCAGCATAAGAATCGGCGTGTTTACTTTTTGTTGACGCAGTCGTTTACACACTTCAAGGCCATCCATTTCCGGGAGCATCAAATCGAGGACGATGAGTACCGCATCCCGTTTTTCCGCAAGTTCTAACCCGGTCTTTCCGTCATGGGCGGTTTCCACTTCGAAACCGGCTTGTTCTAAATTAAATTTCAATAACGTCGCAATCGATACTTCGTCATCGACGACAATCACTTTATCGGCCACACTTGTTCCTCCTCTGATCACTTCATGTACACTACCCATTTTACAAAGCAATGCCCCGTCACACCAACTTCAAAGCAAATCTTTACAAAAACAAAACAAATCCACGGTCTGTTTCAAGTGTAGCACGGCCCGTCTGATTCGTGCCGCAACAAAAAAGACCTGCTTGCAGCTGCAAGCAGGTCTTGATCATTAAGTCAGGACGTTTAAAACCGAACGGACCGAGTCGGCTGAGCGTTTGAGCGCCGCCGTCTCATCTTCCGTCAATTCGAGTTCGAGCACACGTTCAATCCCGTTCGCACCGAGAATCGTCGGTACGCCGAGATAAAGATCTTCGAAACCGTATTCCCCATCAAGATAAGCGATCGCCGGTAAGATGCGACGCTGGTCTTTTAAGATGGCCTCGGCCATCTCGACGATGGCAGCTGCCGGCGCATAATACGCCGAGCCGTTACCGAGGAGTTGCACGATCTCACCGCCGCCTTTACGCGTCCGATTGACGATCGCTTCGATCCGGTCAGCCGGTAACAGTTTCTCGAGCGGGATACCGCCGGCGTACGAGTAACGAATGAGCGGCACCATATCATCACCGTGGCCTCCGAGCACGAATCCTGACACGTCTTTCACCGAGACGTTCAACTCGGCTGCGACGAACGTACGGAACCGGGCCGTATCGAGCACGCCCGATTGACCGATGACTCGCTCTTTCGGGAAGCCCGATTCTTTGAAAGCCGTATATGTCATCGCATCGACCGGGTTCGTCAAGACGATCAAAATCGCGTCAGGTGAGTAGCGGGCGACTTCTTTCGTGACCGCCCGCATCACGTTCGCGTTCGTCGTGACGAGATCGTCCCGGCTCATACCTGGCTTACGGGCAATGCCGGCCGTGATGACGACGATGTCCGAGTTCGCCGTGTCGGCGTAATCCGACGTCCCCGTAATGATTGAGTCAAACCCTTGGATCGGCGCCGTTTCCAACAAATCAAGCGCTTTTCCTTTCGTCGGGTTTTCGTTCTCTTTCATGTCGAGCAATACGACGTTCCCGAGCTCTTTTTGAGCCAAGTACAGCGCCGTCGTGGCTCCCGTGAAGCCGCTACCGATGACCGAAATCTTGTTGCGTCGAATCATTGTGCTCTCCCCCTTGGTTTTACTGATGACTTACATGTTGTTGATCAGTTCATCCGCAAACTCTGAACACTTCACTTCTGTCGCTCCATCCATGAGACGGGCGAAATCGTACGTGACAACTTTCGCGGCGATCGATTTCTCCATCGCGTTGATGATGAGGTCTGCCGCTTCGTTCCAGTTCATGTGGCGAAGCATCATCTCCCCTGACAAGATCACCGATGACGGGTTCACTTTGTCGAGACCCGCGTACTTCGGTGCCGTACCGTGTGTCGCTTCAAAAATCGCATGGCCCGTCACATAGTTGATGTTCGCACCAGGTGCGATCCCGATTCCACCGACTTGAGCAGCAAGGGCGTCAGAGATATAGTCCCCGTTCAAGTTCATCGTCGCGACGACGTCGAACTCACGCGGGCGTGTCAAGATTTGTTGGAGGAAGATATCCGCGATCGAATCTTTCACGATGATCTTGCCTTCCGCTTCAGCTTTCGATTGAGCTTCGTTCGCAGCCGCTTCGCCAGACTCTTCTTTGATCCGGTCGTATTGTGCCCATGTGAACACTTTATCGCCATACTCTTCTTCCGCAAGCTCATAGCCCCAGTTTTTGAAGGCGCCTTCTGTGAACTTCATGATGTTTCCTTTATGGACGAGTGTGAGCGATTTGCGGTTGTTCGCGATCGCATATTCGAGCGCCGCTCGAACGAGACGTTTCGTCCCTTCTGAAGAAATCGGTTTGATCCCGATTCCTGACGTTTCCGGGAAACGGATCTTGTTAACGTTCATCTCTTCTTTCAAGAACGTGATCAACTTCTTCACTTCGTCGCTGCCTGACGCGTATTCGATTCCCGCATAAATATCTTCTGTGTTCTCACGGAAGATAACCATGTCCGTGTCTTCAGGGCGCTTGACCGGTGACGGCACGCCTGTGAAGTAACGGACCGGACGAAGGCACGTGTACAAGTCGAGCTCTTGACGAAGGGCGACGTTCAATGAACGGATCCCGCCGCCGACTGGTGTTGTGAGCGGACCTTTGATGGCGATCAAATACTCACGGATTTGATCGAGCGTCTCGTTCGGGAGCCATTCCCCTGTTTGGTTGAACGCTTTTTCGCCAGCGAACACTTCCATCCACTCAATCTTCTTCTCGCCGCCGTAAGCTTTCTCGACTGCTGCATCAAAGACGCGGACCGCCGCGTTCCAAATATCCGGGCCTGTGCCGTCGCCGATGATGAATGGAATCGTTGGTACGTTCGGTACTTGAAGTGCACCATTTTCTACTGTGATTTTCTGACCTTGTGTCAACATATGAATCCCCCTAAGTACATTACTGTAGGCCGGCGTATTCGCCGACCTACGTCAATTGTTAGTTTACCAAAGTTTATGTCTAAATTGTGACTTGAACTTTCGAATCCGCTCAGCGTTCGTTCATCGGAACGTACGAACGATGTGCTTCTCCGACGTATTCGGCACGTGGACGGATGAGGCGGTTGTCCGCATACTGTTCGAGGATGTGGGCAATCCATCCCGACATCCGCGACACGGCGAAGATCGGTGTGAACAACTCTTCATCGAGGCCGAGCGCGTAATACGTCGAGGCCGAGTAGAAGTCGACGTTCGGCTTCAACCCTTTTTCTGTCTCGACGAGATGATCGATCTTCTCGGACATCTCATACCACTCCGGTTCGCCGATTTGGGCTGTCAACTGGCGGCTCATCTCTTTTAAGTGTTTCGCACGCGGGTCGCCGTCCTTATAGACACGGTGACCGAAGCCCATGATTTTCTCACGGCGCTCGAACTTGCCGCGAACGTATTCTTCGACTTTATCGACCGATTCGATTTCGTGGAGCATTTTCATGACGGCCTCGTTAGCACCACCGTGAAGCGGTCCTTTAAGCGCGCCCATCGCGGCTGTCACACCTGAATACATATCCGATAACGTCGCCACACAGACGCGTGCCGTAAACGTTGACGCGTTCAGCTCGTGGTCGGCGTGAAGGATGAGTGCTTTATCAATCGTCTTCTCAGCAACCTCGCTCGGCTCTTCTCCGTTCAACATGTATAAGAAGTTCGCCGCATACGACAACCCTTGCTTCGGCGCGACCGGTTGCTCGCCTTTACGAAGACGGGCGAACGCCGTCACGATCGTCGCGATTTGAGCCTGGAGACGAATCGCCTTGCGCATGTTCGCTTCTTCGCTCATATCTTCCGATTCCTCGTCGTAAAGTGCAAGTTGCGATAACGCGGTCCGGATTGTCGCCATGGCGTTCGCCGATTTCGGCGCCCGCTCGAGCGTCGCGATCACATCGTCTGGCAACTTCGCCTCTTTCACGAGCGCTTCAGAAAGTGTTTTCAATTCTTCCGCTTTCGGAAGCCGATCGTTCCATAATAAGAAGACGACTTCTTCAAACGTGGCGTGGTCCGCCAAATCATCAATTGTGTATCCTCCGTAAGTCAATTGTCCGTCAATGATCGAACTAACTTTTGAGGCCGCTGCCACAATCCCTTCTAACCCTTTTGTTGTTGACATCCATAACTCCCCCTCAGTCTTTAAAAGTGGTCGACCGCATCATACAGTCTGTTTGTAGGGAATAAGGACGGCTGTCGAACGCTTTCCCCTTGACCGTGTTTCGACGTCATACCGCCCTGTCCTCCATTCAGTATAAACAATTTACTGAAAAAAAGAAATGTAAGCGTATCCAGTCGTTAAAATTTGTCAGAACCATTTCTCCACCAGGCTATAGCCTCCCAAAATGAGGGCGGCGATGCCGGCTCCGACGAGCGGTCCGACCGGCACTCCTTTCATGAAACCGACCGCGAGAATCGTCCCGGCGAGGAGCGCCGTCGTGACGACCGGGTCGACACGCATGAGCTGGACTCCTTGTCCGGCTGCGAGCGCGACAAAAATTCCAGAAGCGAAAGCGACGATGCCGACCGGCCCTTTAATACTATTCCACAATTCTCGAAAACCTATGTCACCAGTTGCGATCGGAACGAGCACGGCAATCGTGATGATTGTCACGCCCCAATGAATTCCTTTGGAGGCGAGCGTCGGAAACAATTGGTCACCGAACCCGATTGCCTTGATGATCAACAAGACACTGCTCGCGATGATGACCGATTGGTTATGGGAAATGACCCCGATCAAGACGAGCAGCAACAAGAATAAATATGCACCCATACGTCTCCTTCTTTCTGAATGGAAAAAGAACCGACCTCGAGATAAGGTCGGTTCGATTGGCATTCGATTACGCGTTATAAATCTTACCAGTAAGTGGGTCGATTGAAATCATTTGACCGTCACGGAGTGTGGCTGTCGCAGATTCAACACCGACGATCACTGGTTTACGGAGCGATGGTCCGACGATGCCGGCGTGGCTCGTCAATCCGCCGTCTTCCGTGATGATTCCAGCCGCTTTTTCGATCGCTGGCATCATTTCTTTATCTGTGAACGGTGCGACGAGGATCATCCCGTCTTTCGCTTTCGCGTTCGCTTCGTCCGCGTTTTTCGCGACGACAACTTCGCCGACGAGTCCGCGCTCACCGATTCCGCGCCCGTTTGCGAGGGCGTGGCCGACGATGTGGATTTTCATCATGTTCGTCGTTCCTGCAGTCGCAGCCGGGATACCTGCCGAGATGACGACGAGGTCGCCGTCTGTGACAAATCCAGCGTGACGTGCTGCTTCAGATGCTTGCACCAACATTTCATCCGTGTTGTTTGGCATCGTGTCAGCAATGATTGGGTATACACCCCAAACGAGGTTCAACTGACGTGCTACGCGCTCTGATTCAGTGACCGCGATGATGTTCGCTTCTGGACGGTATTTTGCCGTACGGGCAGCTGTGTAACCAGATTGCGTTGGTGTCAAGATCGCTTTCGCGTTCAAGTTGATCGCTGTGTGAGCAACCGCTTGTGAGATCGCATCCGTCACCGTGTGCTCGCTGCGCTTCTGACGATCTTTGAGCAAGTTTTTGTAGTCGAGCATGCGCTCTGTACGAACAGCGATCGCTGCTTGCATTTGAACTGACTCGATTGGGTAGTCACCAGCAGCCGTCTCACCTGAAAGCATGACCGCGTCTGTACCATCGAGGATGGCGTTGGCAACGTCTGATGCTTCCGCACGAGTCGGACGCGGGTTGCGTTGCATTGAATCAAGCATTTGTGTCGCTGTAATGACTGGTTTCCCGAGGTCGTTACACTTCTTGATCAACTCTTTTTGAACTGGTGTGACTTCTTCTGTCGGAATCTCGATACCGAGGTCTCCACGAGCGACCATCAAACCGTCAGAGATTGCCAAGATTTCTTCGATGTTGTCGACACCTTCTTGGTTTTCAATCTTCGGATAGATTTTAATGTGTGACGCATCGTGCTTCTCGAGAAGTTGACGAATCTCAACGACGTCAGACGCACGGCGAACGAACGATGCTGCGATGACATCGATGTCTTGTGAAATACCGAATTCGATGTCGGCGATATCTTTGTCTGTAAGGGCAGGAAGATTCACTTTGACGTTTGGCAAGTTAACGCCTTTCTTCGTCTTGATGATCCCTTCGTTTTCGATAAGGCAACGAAGCTCACGGTTCGGAAGTTTCTCAACGACAAGGAGACCGATCAATCCGTCATCGAGCATGATGCGTGAACCGACTTCAACGTCTTCGTAAAGTCCTTCGTACGTGACCGAGAAACGGTCTTTCGTACCGACGATTTCTTCTGTCGAGACGATTGTCACTTCTTTACCTTTTTCAAGGAGTGCTTTGCCGTCTTCGAACGTATGCGTCCGAATCTCAGGACCTTTCGTGTCGAGAAGCACTGTCACGACTTTGCCAGCGGCACGCGATGCTTCACGGATGTCACGGATACGGGCACCGTGCTCTTCGTAGTCACCGTGTGAGAAGTTAAGGCGAGCGACGTTCATACCGGCTTCAATCATTTCCGGAAGAAGTTTCTCTGAAGCTGGTCCAATCGTACATACAATTTTCGTTCTACGCATAAATAAAAACCTCCTAGGGGATGTTATTGCACTTACACACAGAAAACGGGGGGCCTGTGACCTGATCCCGTCTCTGTGAAGTTCACTGTTCTTAAATCGACAATTGGTTCGAGAGATCGATCAACTGCATATCAATCGTATGCTTGTTATGGTCGAGTGCCTCGTCAATGTCGAGGTCCATCATCTTACCTGCACGAATACCGACGACACGTCCAGCCTTGCCTTCGAGCAAGATTTCAACGGCGTAAGCACCCATTCGGCTTGCGAGGACACGGTCAGCAGCAGTCGGGGAACCACCACGTTGGATGTGACCGAGAATCGTCACACGCGTCTCCGAGTTTGTCTTCTCGGCGATGAGTTTTCCGATTTCTTCAGCACTGCCGGCGCCTTCGGCGACGACAACGATCGAGTGTTTCTTGCCGCGGGCGACACCATGATTGATGCGTTCCACGATTGCACTCAAATCTTCCGGACGTTCTGGGACGAGAATTGATTCTGCCCCACCGGCAAGACCAGCGTAAAGCGCGATGTCTCCAGCGTCACGGCCCATCACTTCGATGACGTACGTCCGTTCATGCGAAGATGCCGTGTCACGGATTTTGTCGATCGCGTCAAGCGCCGTATTGAGCGCCGTGTCGAAGCCGATCGTCGCGTCCGTTCCCGGGATATCGTTGTCGATCGTCCCTGGGAGCCCGATTGTCGGGAATCCAAGTTCCGTCAACTTTTGAGCGCCACGGTATGAACCGTCTCCGCCAATTACGACGAGTGCATCGATGTTAAATTTCTTCAATTGCTCGACCGCTTTCGCGCGGCCTTCTTCTGTTCTGAATTCTGGGCAACGGGCCGAACGTAAGAACGTTCCTCCGCGTTGAATGATGTCGCCGACCGAGCCAAGGTTCAATTCGACGAGGTCGCCCTCAATCAAACCTTGATAGCCGTTATACACACCGTACACTTCAAGACCTTCGAAAATTGCTTTTCGGGTCACGGCACGGACTGCAGCGTTCATTCCGGGAGCGTCTCCCCCACTTGTCAATACCGCAATTCGTTTTAAATTCACGTCACTCACCTCTTATGTGTTTTAACGAAATCTGAAAATAAAATACCATGTCTGACCTTTGTTTTACAACACAAGTATGTGAAAAAAAAACAAGGGGTCCTCATTGAAACAGTCATTCGGTGAACGGTTGATTGTGAATGCGAAGCGGTTGTTACCGTTTTCACGACCCAATTGTGCCAATTTGATGATATTTGTCGGCACGACCGTTCAACAGTTCGGTTTGACCTTGTTGCACCAACTCGTTGATGTGTTGTGTTAATACAGGCTTCAAGAGTGATGACTGTAATGACACATCCATATGCGCACCCCCGAACACTTCTGTGACGACTTCATCGACGATCCCTAATCCATACAAATCTTGTGCCGTGATCTTCATCGTTTCGGCTGCCCGTTCGGCCAGTTTCGCATCTTTCCATAGAAGCGCGGCCGCACCTTCCGGCGAGATGACCGAGTACGTGCTGTTCTCGAGCATGAGCAGACGGTCGCACACCCCGATGCCGAGCGCGCCGCCTGATCCGCCTTCCCCGATCACGACCGAGACGATCGGCGTTTTCAACGTCGCCATCTCGAACAAGTTCCGCGCAATCGCTTCACTTTGTCCGCGCTCTTCGGCCGCCTTACCCGGGTAAGCCCCTTTCGTATCGATGAACGTGATGATCGGACGGTTAAATTTCTCCGCTTGTTTCATGAACCGTAGCGCTTTTCGATACCCTTCCGGATGGGGCATCCCGAAATTGCGCGCCATGTTCTCTTTTGTGTTCCGGCCGCGTTGATGACCGATGATCGTCACGGGCATGCCTTCTAGTGTGGCAACGCCTGCGACGATGGCCGCATCGTCGTAGCCGTGGCGGTCGCCGTGGAGCTCGATAAAGTCCGGGAACAGCCGCTCGATGTAATCGAGTGTTGTCGGTCGTTTCGGGTTCCGTGCCAGTTGCACGCGATCCCACGGTTTCATATTCCCATAAATATCTTTTTCTAATCGGTGCAGCTTCGCTTCGAGATGCCGAATCTCACGGGACAAATCAATCCCTTTCGTCTCAGCCGTCTCACGCAGCTTCCCGAGCTGTTCATTCACTTCTTTGATTGGATCAAACACGGTCCACACCCCCGCCATGTAACGTGATCATGTTGTGTAAAAACGAACGCATTTGTTCGCGATGGATGACGGCGTCCAACTGACCCGCTTCCAATAAGAATTCAGCCGTTTGGAAGTTGTCTGGCAACTTTTCACGAATCGTCTGCTCGATGATGCGGCGGCCGGCAAAACCGATCAACGCACCTGGTTCGGCCACGTTCAAGTCGCCTAGCATCGCAAAGCTTGCCGACACACCGCCTGTCGTCGGATGGGTCAAGTACGAGATATAGAGCAGGCCGGCTTCATCGTGTTGTTTCAATGCGATCGACGTGTTCGCCATTTGCATGAGGCTGACCATCCCTTCTTGCATACGGGCACCGCCTGACGCGGTGAACAAGACGACCGGTAATCGTTCAGCCGTCGCTTGTCGAACAGCCGATGCGATCGCCTCCCCGACATAAGCTCCCATCGAGCCCATCCGGAACCTCGCGTCCATGACACAGACGACGAACGGATGGCCAGCGATGCTTGCCCTGCCACAGACGACCGCTTCTTCGATTCCAGTTCGTTCCCTGTCTTTCGCTAACTTTTCTTCATAATCTGGAAAACCTAGTGGATTTGCTTTTACTTCCGGTCCCGGGAACTTCTCGAACGAACCGGTATCGACGAGCATCGAGATGCGCTCATCGGCACTTAACGGAAAATGGTAGCCACAGTCACACACTTTATGGTTCTCGTTCAACTGTTTCGTATAATGCATATATTTACAAGATGGACATTTTGTCATCAGCCCTTGCGGCGCATCGATTTTCGGTTCTCGCTGACGCAACGGCATGTATCGTTTTGGTTTCTTGAAAAAAGCAGTCATCGCTTCCCCCTCGTTCATTCCGGCATCCCCACTTTACGCCACATCTCCAACAATTCCGTTCGTTCTTCTAACGTGTACAAGTCCCCCGTGTCCGTCCCTTCATAAAACCGGTTGACCTCGCTCCATATTCGGATGAACAACTCGTTCTTCAACCCGAAGACGAGCTGTTGACGAAAGAGCCGGTCCACTTCGAGGTTCGACTCGAGCGCCTGCACGCGCTCCGGGGTAGGCTCGACTTCCGAGAACGCCAAGCGCTCCAGCAACCGCAACATCTCGACGATGTCAGTCGCTTTCGTCTGTTTTGTCACGATGAACTCTGACAAAATTTCGATATAGCGGTGCCGGTCTTGTTCACACAAGAACGTCCCCCCTCCGTGTCTCGTCTCGACGATGCCGAGAAAACTGAGGGCGCGCAGCGCTTCTCGTACCGAGGCCCGGCTGATCGAGAGCGTTTCCGCGAGCTCGCGTTCGGACGGAAGCCGATCGCCGGGCACGAGTGCTGCCTGGACGATCAATGAGCGGATTTTAGAAATGTTTTCGTGAAATGAGGATGCGTGTTTTCCATGCATCTGACCGTTCAACTCCCTTTTTAAATGGCATTATCTCTAAAGTGGTCAGACCAATTAAACAGATTATACCACTTTTTATGACTTGGTACTAGTTTTCGTGCCAGTCATTTTTGCGTCGACCCGCTTTAAAACGACGTCCGACTCGCCGAACCGTTTTCTGATCGCGACGAGCAACGCGTCAGTCGGGTTGACCGAATAGGCGGAAGCGAGTTGCTTCACTTCTTTCGAGTCTGAGAAGCGACAGACGACCGGTACATCACCCGGTGAAGTGTGTAACAATTCTTCAAGTTCAGGGAACGACTCGCGGCGCAACCGGACGAACAACGCTTGACCGTGTAGCGGTCGGACCCGTTCCACAATCAATTGCCGGCGGCCATCGCGTTCGTTCGGATGGACTTCAAGCAACAATACGTTCCCATTGTATAACGAGCGTTCGAACGTTTTATAGACGCGAGGGAAAACGACGACTTCGTCTTGCGTCACACCGTCATCGACCATCACGACACCCATATCTTCACTTTTTTTCGTCTTGAACGTCCGGACCTCATCGACGTAGACGATGACGAACCCTTTTTCCCCGTTCAACACATCCTCCATCGTCACCGTCGAAACGCCGAGCGGGGCGATCGTCGTCAATGGAGAATGTACGATCCACGTCCCGAGCGCTTCCCGCTCTTCCTCCGACCAATTCGGTTCGACCGGTTCGGTCCGCTTCAAGCCGAGCGAGGACAGTTCATCCGGGAGCAGATGTGTGTCCGCTTCTTCACGCAGACGCTCGACGGCAAGAAACGCCGCGCGGCGGTCGCCGTGGTACATGCGGTCAAGCGCACCGGCCCCGAGCAGCCGCCGCAGCTTCAACTGGTCTTTCGTCCCCCATTCCATCAACTCACGCAATCGGCTCACGTCCGTGAACTCGGTATGATGGGCAATCAAGCGCTCGACATCACGTTTCGTCAATCCTTGAATCGCTTTCAACCCGAGACGGACGCCCGGTCCTTCTAGAAACGCCCCGGCCTCACCATGCAACACGTCTGGTGCGTAGACGGGGATTCTTCCTTTCCGCAACATACGCACGAGTTGATTCGTTTTTTCATACGTGACGAGATAAAAGATCCGCTCAAAATGAGCCTTCACGTAAGCGAGTCGATAACTGATCAAACTGTAGGCGACAGCGTGAGAACGGTTGAACCCGTACCCGGCGAACTTCTCGATCCACGAAAACACGTGTTGCATCGATTCCAATCCGAACGTCGGGGCGGCCCGTTCTAAAAACCGAGCTTTCTCCACGTCGATCGTCGTCGCGTCCTTTTTGGCGATGGCTCGGCGCACCAAGTCCGCCTCGGCATACGTATAGCCGGCCAGTTCACGTAACAGCCGCATCACTTGCTCTTGATAGACGAGCACCCCGTAAGTCGACGCCATCATCTCCCCGACGACCGGATGGACCGGTTGGTAAGGCATGCCGTGCTTCCGTTTCGCATACGTCTCGATGAATTGCATCGGTCCTGGGCGATAGAGCGACATCGTGACGACGATATCTTCAAACTCCGACGGCTTCACTTGCCGAAGCGCCTGCTTCATCCCTTCGGACTCGAACTGGAAGATTCCGTCCGTGTCCCCCCGGGCTAGCAGACGGAGCGTACGGGCATCGTTCAGCGGCACCGTCTTCAACGAGAACATGGCGTCTGCCTCTCGAATGAGCGCCTCCATGAGACGCAACTTCGTCAAATTGCGCAAGCCGAGCAAGTCGATCTTGAGCAGTCCTAACGCCTCGAGATCCTTCATATTATATTGCGTCACTTGGTCACCGTCCGTAGGTTGCAACGGGGTCACGGCCTGCAAAGCCTCTCGGCTGAGGACGAGACCGGCGGCGTGGATGGACGATTGACGCGGCAACCCTTCTAACTGGGCAGCGATCGCCAACAGTTGCGACCGCTTTTGGCTGCCGGCGAACCATTTCATCTTCGTCGGGTTCGCCATGATGCCGTTCAGTCCATCCTCCTTCACTTGTTTGCTCGCCGCCTGTCCTTCTTCGAGCGTCATTCCGAGCGCTCTGGCGACGTCACGGAGGGCAGCTTTCGCGCCGAACGTGGCGAGCGTACCGATTTGGGCGGCATGGTGCGCTCCGTACTTGTCGAGCACGTAACGGACGACTTCTTCCCGGCGTTCATCTTCAAAATCCAAATCAATATCCGGCATCGATACCCGCTCCGGGTTCAAGAACCGCTCAAACAAGAGCTCGAAATGCACCGGATCGACTTCGGTGATGTCGAGGGCGAAACTGACGAGCGAGCCGGCGGCAGACCCTCGGCCCGGCCCGACTTCAATCGCTTGTTCTTTCGCGTAGCGGACGATGTCTTCAACGATGAGGAAGTAAGAGGCAAATCCGGTCCGCTCGATGACCTCGAGCTCGTAGCGGGCCCGCTCGATATACGGCTCGTGGAGCAACCCTTTCGCTTTCAACCGCTCCGCGACGAGTCGTTTCAGCCGCAAGAACGCATCAGGCAGTTCCGGAATGGCCGACTGGGCCATTGGCAGCTGTCGGACGGAGACGAGCGTCTCAAACCGATCTAGCTCTTCGAGTTCGCCATGCTCGAACCAATCGTTCATTTCACTCGGAAGACGGACGTATCGGCCTTTATGCTGTATATCTTCCGGCGAGAGCACATCTCCTTCCCCGATCGCGAGTAGGGCCCGATACGCTTCAAAGTCGTCCGGCCGCATATATGCCGTCTCCGGCGTCGGAATCAGGCGCACCCCGAGTTCTTCCCGCATCCCGCGCAACTGCTTCAACACGAGCGCTTGTTCTGTCGTCTGCGGGGAAGGGATTCCGAGCCAAAGCCGCTCTTCTGCCACGTAGTTGAGCAGCTGATGATACAGACGGCGGCGGTGCATCGGGTCGCTCGTCTTCCAATTTTCAGGCAAGACGATGATAGCGAGGTCGTTCGATTCCCTCATCGCGCCGTCTCCGGCGACTCGGTACAACTGTTCGATTTGCTGGTCTTCAAGCGCGTAGGCGAGAATCGACACGTCTAATCCATCGACGCTTAAGACGGTGCGCAGTCCGAAGACCGGTTTGACGCCGTAGCGATCGCATAAACGAAAAAACTGCGGCACTCCGAAGCAGGCGTCATCCGCAAGGGCAACCGCCTTGCTGCCGCGCTCCGCCATTTGCGCGACATACTGTTCGAGCCGAATCGTGCTCTGCATCAGGCTGAAGGCGGACCGAACGTTTAAATGAAGCATGTGACCCCTCCTCTCTTTTTTCTTAATTTTCAAACTCATGTCACCACTTCTCTGATACAATAATTATAGACATAACTCATCGTAAAAAGGGGGTAAAAGCGTATGATTATTAATCGGGGACAAATCGCGCGCGACAAGCTATCGGATTTACAGAACGGTCAGACCGTATTTGCCGACAGTCCTGAAATTATCGAACGGCTCCGCAAGTACATCACCGAATACCAACTTGATGTCGTTGAGGATGTGACCGATCGCGGCACATGGTTCATTCCAAAATTAGAAGACACCAAATGAAGAGAGCTGACACTGGTCAGCTCTCTTCATTGTTTTCGAACGTATATGGTCGTGCGACTTCATCGAGTGCGGCGATCACTTCATCCATCTCATCCCAACGGTCAATCGTGGCACCGGCCGCCATTTGGTGGCCGCCCCCGCGGTATCGTTTTGCCACGTCATTGATGACGGGACCTTTCGAGCGGATTCGGACACGGATCTCATCTTTGTTCTCGACAAACATGACCCAACACTTCAATCCTTCTAACCCTGAGAAGCTATTGACGAGTTGTGAAGCTGCTTCCGGTGTCGCATGGAACGTCCGGAGCACGTCGGCGTCAATCTTGACGTACCCGACACCCGCCTCCGTCACTTGCACGTGTTGCAACACGTATCCTTGGAGCTGAAGCGTCGCCAAGTTCGTCTTGTACATTTGACGATACAAGCGGTTCGTGTCGATGCCGTAGGCGATCAGCTTCGCCGCGACTTCGAACGTGCGCGGCGTCGCATTGCGAAACTGGAAACGCCCCGTGTCCCCGACGATGCCCGCGAACAAGAGGAAGGCCGACTCTTCGTCGAGAGGCATCTGCCACATCTCCGCGAGTTCGGCAATCATCTCCGACGTCGAACTGACCGTCGTGTCGACAATTTGGTGGGTCGCATACGGGTCTTCATCCGGGTGATGGTCAATTTTGATGACCGTCTTCCCTTTTAAGGCGTAAGGCCCGTCAATCCGTTCATGATTGGCCGTATCCAGGACGAGGACGAGCGCCTCATCGTACATGTCAGGTTCCACATGTTCCATCTTCCCTAAAAACTCTAAATCCCGTACGATGCCGCCGACGACGTACACTTTCTTCTCCGGATACGCCTGTTCGATTATTCGTTTCAGTCCCAACTGACTGCCGAGGGCGTCAGGGTCCGGACGGACGTGACGATGAATCATGATCGTGTCCGCCGCCTCGATGGACGATTTGATAGTTGTTGCTTCTGGCCAATGTGCCATAGCCATTCCTCGCTTTCTTAGGGGTATTCTATGGTATGATGATAACAGATTACATGTGTGAAAGGGGTTTCTTCACTTGGGTCAACTTTTAATCATCGGACTCATCTTGTTCGCGCTCGGGGCGTACTTCGTCTATAAGCGTCGCGCCTATCTTACGAAGACGCCATATCGCAAGGCGTTATTCAACACGCAAGCGCTCATCTGGCTCAGCATGTTTTTAGCGCTGTTCGCCGTCAACCAGATGGTCGGCGGCCTCGGCCTCGACTCGACTGTCGGATGGATCGTCAGCATCGTCATGCTCGTCCTTGGTGTCGGCAACGCCATCGTCGGCTTCGTCCGTTACCGGAAACTATATCCACTCGCGGCCGAGGAGCCAATCAATCAATCTTAATACCGAAAAATGAGCTGATGAATCGCATCAGCTCATTTTATATTTAACGGTCGATCAGTTGGGCCGTGACGAGCGCTTTAGCGACGAGTTGCGTCCCTTGCGTCATCTCGACGTCGACTTTCCCGAACTTGCGCCCGAGGTCGAAGACGTTCGCCGAGACACGGATCTGACTCTCGATTTGAATCGGTTTCATGAAATAGACGGTGATGTTCTCCACGACGAGGTCCCCTTTTTTCATGTGCCGGAGACTTCTCGTCGCCCCTTCGACGAGAAGTGTCGTCAAGACGCCAGAAGAAGCCGTCCCCATATGGCTCGTCATCTGCGGTGCCACCTCGACTGTGAACGCCGTACCGTTCGATGCCGGGTCCTCTTTTAACTGGTTGGTGATCATGTTATCGAACGTTTCCCCGACCTGAGGCTGCCGGTTTGCGAGTTGGAGCGCCTTCAACACGTCTTGGCGACTGATGATGCCGAGCAATCGGCCGTAGTTGTCGACGACCGGAAGCATCTCAATCCCTTCCCACACCATTTGATGGGCCGCATTCGTGACACTCGTCTGGACGCCGGCCGTGATCGGGCTTTTCGTCATTACTTTTTCGATCTCGGTGTCATGCGCACGGTCAATGACGTCTTTCGCGGTGATGACCCCGACGACTTTCATCTGTTCATCGATGACAGGATAGCGGTTATGTTTTGTCCGTTCGTTCAACTCATGCCAACGCTTGACCGTGTCGTCCGCTTTCAAATAGAACGTATCGTGCAGCGGGATGAGGATGTCTGAGACGAGCAAAATCTCTTTTTTGATCAATCGGTCGTAAATCGCCCGGTTGATCATCGTCGCGACGGTGAAACTGTCATAGGACGTCGAAATGACCGGCATATTGTATTTATCCGCCATTCGCTTCACTTCATCGGTCGTGTCAAACCCTCCGGTGATGAGGACGGCGCCGCCCGATTGCAAAACGAGCTCATGGGCTTTTTCCCGGTTCCCGATGATGACGAGTGAATCGACGTCAATATAACGCATCATCGCTTCCAGTTTCATCGCCCCGATGACAAATTTTGAGAGCGTCTTATGGAGTCCGTCACGGCCGCCGAGCACTTGACCGTCGACGATGTTGACGACTTCGGCAAACGTCAGCTTCTCGATGTTTTCTTTATGTTTCCGTTTGATCCGAATCGTGCCGACTCGTTCGATCGTCGAGACGAAGCCCAAATTCTCTGCTTCTTTGATGGCCCGGTAAGCCGTCCCTTCTGAAACCGCCAACTCTTTTGCGATTTGGCGAACAGAGATTTTGGCCCCCACATCGAGTGACTCGATATGTGCAATGATCTGTTCATGTTTTGTTGTCATGTCACGAGTCCCTTTCTTCAATACATTTTCTGTCACATTCAGTATACTGTATCAGTCAATCTTCTTCAAACTGTACTACTGAAATTGTTACATTTCCTTTCTAATTTCGAAAACGATATAATGGACCCGAACGCTATTGAACGGAAGGAAGGGAAACGACTTGAACCAACGAACAAACCAAATCGCACAATCTTTGGCGACGAAAGGGTTAGACGCCGCTTTCGTCACATCGAAGGCGTCCGTTTTTTATTTCTCAGGTGTGTACGCCGAAGCGCATGAGCGGCTGATCGCCATCCTCGTCTTGAAGAACGGGACGACGGCCATCGTCTGCCCCGCTCTCGAGAAAGGGATCGTCGAAGCGAGCGAGTGGACCGGGGATATCGTCACGTATATGGACCACGAGAATCCGTGGGACAAAGTAGTCAAACTGTTCCTCGACCAGCAAATCATCCCGGAACGCATCGGGATCGAAGGCGAGCACTTGACGTATAACCGTGTCGAGCAGTTGCGGGCCGGCTTCGCAGGCCTATCGATCATCGACTTGACCGAAGAACTCCAAGCGCTTCGTATGATCAAGTCACCGGATGAGGTGCGCGTCATGAAGCGCGCCGCTGAACTCGCGGACATGGCGATCGAAGCCGGGATTCGCGCTTTGCGCGAAGGCGTGACCGAACTCGAGGTCATCGCTGAAATTGAATACGCCATGAAAAAACAAGGGGTCCGGGAAATGTCGTTCGACACGCTCGTCCTGTTTGGGGAAAACAGCGCCGACCCGCATGGCGTCCCAGGGAACAACCGTCTGAAGCAAGGCGACTTCGCGCTGTTCGATCTCGGGGTCGTCTGGCAAGGGTACTGCTCTGACATTACCCGGACGGTCGTCTACGGCGAGGCGAGCACGAAGCAACGCGAAATTTATGAGACGGTCCTCCAGGCGGAGCTTGCCGCCATCGAGATGGCGAGTGTCGGTGCGACGCTCGGTTCCATCGATATCGCGGCCCGTCAAGTCATCACGACGGCCGGTTACGGAGAATACTTCACTCACCGCGTCGGACACGGCATCGGCATCGAAGTGCATGAGTTCCCCTCGATGGCGGCGAATAACGACATGACGGCCCAAGTCGGGATGACGTTCACGGTCGAGCCCGGGATCTATCTACCTGGCGTCGGCGGCGTCCGCATCGAGGACGACATCGTCATGACGGAGAGCGGGCCAATCCTGTTGACGAGCTATCCAAAAACGCTCCAAGAAATCAACTGACATAAAAAAAGCCAGCCGCGTGAACTGAACCAAAAAAGTCGGACTTGAACATCCAACTTTTAAAGGGGCAGTCAGCGGCTGGTTTTTTGTTCAATAGAACAAGCGGAACATGACTTCTCGTTGCGGTACATCGAACCGTTCCATGCGCTCCATGAACGTACGCTTGTCGTACGGCACCGTCTTCAAGTCGATGGACAAACCGTCCTCTTCGATCGAGAGCAGTCCGTAGCGGGCCAAGTCGTCACGTGCGACGCCGAGCGCACCGGGATTCACGTAGCGCTTCGACGCGTCCTTGAACAAGTGAACCGGGTGATGGTGGCCGAAACAGATGATATCGGCGTCATATGCGCCGTAGAGCTGTTGCATGTTTGGCAGCGTCGCCTCGAGGATCTCGTGGAACGGCTCTTCGAGAATCGTCGCATGTCGTTGCTCGGCCGGGATGTGATAGTGAATCCCGTAGACGCGTTCGTCTCCCATCTGTTGTTCAATCGTTCGCGGTAACTGAAATAAAACATCGGCATACTCCGGACGCAACGTCCGCGCCACCCATTCATGGTGCTCGCGTGTATGGGCGTAGCTCGCGGGATGTCCGTGGCCTGCGAGCAAGGAGAGCACGGCCTCATCGTGGTTGCCAGAAATCATGCGGACTCCACGGTCGAGCAACCGGGCCATCACTTCGTTCGAGTCCGGGCCCATCGCGATCATGTCGCCGAGACTCCATATGTCAGTGATTTTTTGTTCGTCCAACTGTTTCAAGACGGCATCTAACGCCTGCACGTTCCCGTGAATGTCGGTCAAAATGGCTAATCTCATCCCGCGCCCCCTCATTTCCGATATTGATGGACGACGTTGACGCCACCGGTCACGTCGATGACCGCTCCGGTGATCATGTCCGATTCAGCGGCGAGTAAAAACAAGATCATCCGGGCGATGTCTTCCCCGGTCCCATGGCGCCCGACCGGCGTCTGACCGTCGGCCTCCGCCTCATCGATCCGCATCTCTTTTTGAGAACCGACGATGTTGCCTGGATTGATCATATTGGCCGTGATGCCGTAGGCCGCTTCCTCGAGCGCCACCGTTTTCGTCAAACTGACGAGCCCCGTTTTCGCGGCGGCAAATGCGGAGCGGTGCAGCCATCCGGGCGCCGTCGCACTTTCCGGGAAACCGTACGTGATGATGCGGCCGAACTGATTTTTTCGCATGCTCGGGATGGCACGGCGCATCAGCCAGAACGATGCCGACAAGTTGCCGGTGATCACTTCATCCCATTCCTCGTCCGACAAGTCAACGAGGCACTTGCGGTCAAATATATACGGGCCCGCATTCAAGATGAGCGCGTCCGGCTCACCGAACCGCTCGACCGCCTGTTCGTAACCCGCGAGTACGGCCTTACGGTCCGTGAGCGGCGCTTCGACCATATGTAGCCGTTCATGCTCCCATTCGATCGGGTTTCGTTGCAGCACGCTGACGCGCCACCCTTCTTCTAACAGTCGTTCCGTCACGACGCGACCGATTCCTTTGGCCCCGGCCGTGATGACTACGTGTTTCATCGTCATCCCTCCTCTGTATCATCTTACCCGTTCCTGTTCCCCATTTCCAAACTTCAACCTGTTGTGATAGAAAGTTGTGAAAATTTCACACATTCTCGGAAGAAGCGGGCGTGAATTTCGATAGAAGTGGTATACTATACATGTAAGCCGCACGTACATTTCAAGCGAAAGGTTGGGATTTACATGGCAATTGTCTACAAACATATCCTCTCTGCCGTCGACGGCTCGAAAGAGGCGGAACGCGCATTTGAAACCGCGATCGACGTCGCGCTCCGTAACGATGGTAAACTGTATATCGGTCACGTGATTGATACACGTACGTTTGCCACGGTCGAAGCGTACGACCGGACGATCACTGAGCGTGCTGAAACGTATGCGAAGGAACTGCTCGAGGACTATGTGAACCGAGCGAAAGAACGAGGCGTCAAAGAAGTCGAGACCGTCATCGAGTACGGGTCTCCAAAAGTGACGATCGCGAAAAAGATTGCACCGAACCATGAAATCGACCTTATTATTTGTGGAGCGACCGGCTTGAACGCGGTCGAACGTTTCTTCATCGGTAGCGTCTCAGAGAGCATCGTCCGCTACGCCAAATGCGACGTGCTCATCGTCCGTCAATAATGATATACACCAAAAAGGGCCACCGCGAAGCGGTGGCCCTTGCTCGTTCGTTATAAGACTTTGACAGTTACCGTCTTCCGGCCAAATTTCAAAGCCGTGCTTTGCGAATACATTAAGATGTCGATCTTGTTCCCTTTGATGGCACCGCCTGTGTCTGCCGCCGTGTAAGTCCCCATCAACTTCCCGCCGACGTACACTTGTACTTTTGAACCGAGCGGGATGACGCGCGGGTCGACCGCGACGACGTTATGTTTTTGCGTGCGTACGTTCCATCCAAGCGCCGTCTTTCCAGAACAGCCTTTGCAATACGGCGTATAGGCCGAAGCGTTCATCGTATACGATTTCACGTTTGATTTTGAGACCGGTTTGACGGTGCGTAAGTATTTTGTCGCGACCCAACCGACTTTCCCTTTATAGTTGACGCGAATCCATGCTCCTTTTGAGCCTGTGCGTTCTAATTGATGTCCTTTGTTGATCTTGCCGAGCACTTTGCCGCTAACGTGAGCCGCTGCCCGGACGTTCAAGCCGTCCACTTGGCTTTGTACGAGTACTTTTGATGACGCCTCAACTTGTTGTTGCGGTAAAAGCATCGCGAATGTCATGACCGTCAGTAGTAAGACCGTTCCAATTTTTTTTAGCATGTGGTTCGTCCTTTCCTAGTCGGTTTGGTTTGTCGTGTTTCATGTTGTCGATTTCTTTGATGTCCAGTACGTTCAACGTATAATCCGATGAGTCAAGACGAGTATGTTTCGTCCAGATAACTATATGACGAATCACCTGCGTGTGCCGTTACAACTAAAATTCATTTGAATGACACGAAAGTTACGGCAATGTTACAAAATCGATCATTTTTAAAGGAAGATGACGATTTTACAAACGAGTCCGTATTTTCGTAATATAAAAACCCATATATTGGATGATATATGACTTAGATGTTACAAAGTTTCTGTTTTTCACACCGATTGTTACAAACCTGTCGCCAACATTACCCGAGAGTCCTAGTGCACAAGATAATGAAACGGGACGAAAGTCACACAAAAAACCCCTTTGTTCGGATGAACAAAGGGGTAAACTGTCGAATCGCTGATTACGCGTGCTCTTCCACAAGGTTCGCGATGCGTACCGTGTCACGAGCGATGACCAACTCTTCGTTAGTCGGGATGATGATGACTTTGACCGGCGAGTGCGGATAGTTGATAAACAACTCTTTGCCGCGCGCTCCGTTGTTAAGCGATGGATCCCAGTAGACGCCCATGAACTCGAGGCCGCGAAGAATCCGCTCCCGAATGACGTCCGAGTTCTCACCGACGCCTGCCGTGAAGATGATGGCGTCGACGCCGTTCATCTCAGCCGCATATTGGCCGATGTATCCGTGGATTCGGTTCGAGAAGATTTTGAGTGAGACTTCGGCACGGTGGTTGCCTTCTGCAGCCGCCTGCTCGATGTCACGCAAATCACTCGAGATACCAGAGAGTCCGTATACGCCCGACTCTTTGTTCATGACGTTCAAGACGTCTTCTGCCGACTTGCCTGTCTTCTGCATAAGGAACGGGATGAGCGCCGGGTCAAGCGATCCTGAGCGTGTTCCCATCGTGATCCCTTCGAGCGGAGTGAAGCCCATTGTCGTATCGATTGAACGACCACCGGCCACAGCTGCGATCGAGGCACCGCTTCCGAGGTGACATGAGATCAAACGTAAGTCTTCAAGCGGACGGCCGAGAAGTTCGGCGGCGCGTTGCGTCACGTACTTGTGGCTCGTCCCGTGGAAACCATACTTGCGCACGCCATGCTCCGTGTAATACTCGTAAGGAAGGCTGTACAAGAAGTTCTCCTCTGGCATCGACTGGTGGAACGCCGTGTCGAACACCGCGACTTGTTGCACGTTCGGCAAAATCGCTTGGAACGCACGGATCCCTGTCAAGTTCGGCGGGATGTGGAGCGGCCCGAGTTCGACGAACGACTCGATGTTCGCCATCACTTCATCATCGATGACGACCGAATCAGCGTACAACTCTTTCCCGTGAAGGACACGGTGACCGACTCCTGAAATTTCATCGAACGACGCGATGATTCCGAGATCAATCAATTTTTCGAGCGCGAGCTCGACCGCTTCTTTATGGTTGTGAAGCGGCGTGACGACGTTGAACTTTTGTCCTTCACCGTATTTGATTGTGAAGATTGCATCGTCTTTCCCGACGCGTTCGACTAGACCGACTGCGAGCATGTCTTCAGACGGCATTTCGAGAAGTTGGAACTTGAGCGATGAGCTCCCTGCGTTGACTGCCATAATTTTTGTCATGTCATACACCTCTTACCTTTCGATTTAAACGGGTATCTTTTATCTGTTTTCTTTAAAACCGATAACTGTATCATAATGAAGATACTTGATATGACGTATGCTTTTCAAGTCTTTTGCCTAATAAAATTATGTTGTTTTAAACCAGTCATCAATCTGTTTCACAATATTGGCAACGGCGCGGACGTCCGTGAACGACGGCAGTTCGACGAGAAGCGCTTGTTTCGGGCGTTTGACGCCCTCACCGAGCTTTTGTAGCATCAGTAGACTTTTCGCATATCGCTCGTCTTTGAACATCGTCGTCGGCAACTGCAACACGCCTTTGACGACTGCTTCGCGGTCCATCCATTGTTTTAATTTCCCTTCGTCATCCTGTTCAAACAAATTGTTCGGAATGACGAAAATGCCGTGCCCGCCTGGCAACGTGTGCCGCATCGCCTGCTCCATCATTAAGAAATGCGAGTACGAATGACCTTCCTCACGGCGCAAGTCATACGTCTTCGCGACCTCGTCGTTCGGATAATAGCCGATCGGCAAATCGACGAGCGTCAAATCGCTCGGTTCGACGACGATCGGTTCTAACGCATCTTGATGGAAATACGAGACCGGCTTCTCGAGCAAGTTGCTGATCGCATACGAAAGACGAAGCATCAACTCGTCCACTTCGACCGCTTGGGCCGTCGCATCTTTCACTTGCGATAACACGGCATGGACGAGCGTACCCGTCCCGCTCCCGAGTTCTAAAATCGTCGCCCCATCTTTGACGAGTTTCGTCGCCAAGTACCCGATGAACAGGCTGACCGCGTCAGGTGTCGGCTGATGGTTCGGCGGGAGCGATGTCGTCTCTTCAAGGACGAGCAGGCTGACGGCTTTTCGCACATCGTCCATTTTCTCTGCCTCCACATCGACACGCTCCAACACTTCAATCAACGCTTCGAGCGGAAGCATATCAAGGTCGGCCACCACTTTCTTCACATCTTTTTTCCAGTCCCGGTACAGTTGTTCGAATCGTTCCATCTTCGTTCATCCTCTCCATACAAAACCGGCCCCCTAAAGGAGAGCCGGTCGTTTCACTTCTATACGTTAGTGTAAGCTATTCGCCGCGTTTCGCCAAGCGAATCACTTCGCTGCGTCAAACGCTTCGAGCGCAGCATCGAAATCGACTTCATCTGTCATCTCGTCCATGTATTGTACGTATTGAACCGTACCTTCCGAGTCGATGACGAAGACGGAGCGCGCCAATAGGCGAAGTTCTTCCATGAGCACACCGTATGACTTGGCGAACGATTGGTCACGGTGGTCCGATAACATGATGACGTTATCAAGGCCAGAAGCCGCGCACCAACGACGTTGGGCGAACGGCAAGTCGTTCGAGACAGTCAACACCGTCCCGCCGAGTGAAGCCGCATTCTCATTGAACGCTCGTGTTTGGGCATCACATAGTCCCGTGTCGATCGACGGGACAACGCTGATCAGTTTCTTCCCTGGATAAGAAGCAAGTGATACTTCTTCTAGGCTCGTCGTGAGCGCGGTGAAGTCTGGTGCTTTGTCGCCCGTCTTCACTGGATTCCCTTGCAACGTCACGGTATTCCCTTTAAATGTCGGCATTCTTTCATCCCCTTTGATTGAATTATACGTCTCCATCATATCGATGGCACCGTCCGGATGACAAGCTTCCTGCCTCAGACGGTCTGATTCTGTTTTTCCCTATATCCAGTAGCCAAAACACGTTATAATGAAGAAGACATAAACGACAAAGGGGATGACTCGGATGAGAAACAACGTTTATTTGTATCACCGCAACGCCAACGATTTCGCTAAAGAAGTAAAGAAGTTACAGGAAATCGGCGAGAAACACGGCTTTAACATCGTCACTCGGCCTGAAGACGCCAACATCATCGTCGCCATCGGGGGAGACGGCGCATTTTTACAGGCGGTCCGTTACACCGGATTCCGTCAAGACGCGATTTACGTCGGATTCGGCCGCGGCTTGAACGAGTTTTATTGCGACTTCGACATACATAAGCTCGACGAAGTCGACCGCTTGTTCTCAGATAACACGGCTCGCATCGAAGCCGGACTCGAAGTCCGGAAATACCCGCTTTTGGCCGCGTCGATCAATCAATCGACGCCGCTGCTCTGCTTGAACGAGGCGTCAATCAAATCGAGCATCATCAAATCGCTCGCGATCGAAGTCTATATCGACGATCTCCATTTCGAGACGTTCCGCGGGGACGGAATGGTCGTTTCGACACCGACCGGTTCGACAGCCTACAACAAATCGCTGAACGGTTCAGTCGTCGATCCGCTCATCCGTTGCATGCAAGTGAGCGAGATCGCTTCCGTGAACAACAACCGTTACCGGACGCTCGGCTCGTCATTCATCGTCCACGAATCACGCAAGCTGTCGCTCCGCATCATCGAAGACGGCAACGATTACCCGATCATCGGGATGGACAATGAAGCGCTCAGCTTGAAGTATACGGACCGGATCGATATCGAATTGTCGGACCAAGTCGTCAAGACGGTCAAACTGCGCAACAACTCGTTCTGGCACAAAGTCCAGCGCTCGTTCTTCTAAGTTTTTCGAATCAAAAACAGGCGAGCCGTCCTCAGTGGATGGCTCGCCTGTTCTTATGCGTTGATGACGTCGGCCTCGTAGACTGGCGCCCCTTCGACGACGGTCATGACGAGGCGGTTATCTAAAATCGCTTGCCCTTGAAGGTCAAAGAAATCTTTTTCCCACACCGTGAACGTCGCATTGTAACTTTGAATGAGCAATCCGTCTCGGCCATGTGTACCGGTCGCGACGCGCGGCGAATAAGTGAAGCTTCGGAGCGCCTCGTACATCGATAACCGCTCATTCGGGCTGAGCGCCCCGGACCCGGCGAACGATTGTCGTGTGACGGCGGCGTAAAGCCCTTTTCGGACGTCGACGTCCGAGATCGGCGCATCGCTTCCGCCCAGGACGAGCGCCCCGGTGTCGATCATCGACTTGAAACGATACGCGTTGTCGACCCGGTCGTTGCCGAGACGATCGAACAACAAGTCCATATCGTCTGATAAGAAGATCGGTTGGGCATCGATTAGCACCGGCAAGGCACTGATTCGTTTCAACAACGCGTCGTCTAACAAAGAGGCGTGAATGATCCGGTCCCGCGTGCCTCGTTTGGCCGGGTACTTCTCGAGCAAATCGATGAACTGCGCGGCCGCCGCATCGCCGATGACGTGCGCCGCCACGTTCATTCCGTAAGATCGTGCCTTTTTGACGAGCGCCTCGAGATGCTCCGGACGATGCACTTCGATGCCGCGCTGGCCCGGGTCATCCGTGTAAGGCTGAGTCAGAAGGGCGGTCCGCCCGCCGAACGACCCGTCGACGAAGATTTTCATCGCTCCGAAATCGAAACGCGGACGTTTCGCGAGCGCGTCATGCTGCAACAATTGATCGACGACTTGTTCGTGGACGAGCAGATGGGCGTGGAACGGAACGTCCCCGAGCACGTCTTCGTATGCCTGAATCGTCTCGAGCGGGTCGCCGTGATAGAACAGGTCCTCCGTATGCGCGCCGACGATCCCGTGGGAAAACAGCGAGTCTACGGCCCGGCGAATCGAGGCGACGTTTTTCTCCCGGTTGCCCCCGAGCTCACGGTGCAATAAATCGAGCGCCGCGTCGTATAAGACGCCGTTCAGCTTCCCTTCGTCGTCCCGGCCGAGCTTACCGCCTTCGATGACCGTATGGTGGATTAAGCCGAGACGTTCCAACCCTTTCGAGTTGACGACTGCGACGTGACGGCACACCCGTTTCAAGACGACCGGGCGATCCGGGATGACGGCATCGATCATCTCCCGCGTCGGCATCTCACCGAGCAACCGGTCGTTGAACCCTTCGGCGACGATCCAGTCGTCCCCGCTCGCTTTCTGTTTCATCGTCTCGAGCAACGCGTTCAAATCGGTCGTCTCGGTCGCATCGATCCGGTCGAGTGCTTCGCCGTAGCCGATCAAATGGATGTGAGAGTCCGTGAACGCCGGATAGACGCTCTTCCCTTCGAGGTTGACGATGTCCTTGATCCGCCCCGCATATGTACGGCGAAGGTGACCTTCCTCTCCCATCTTCAGCACTCGACCGTGTTCGACATACATCGCCCGTGCCATCTCGCCTTCTTTATTCAACGTATAAATCTTTCCGTTCACCCAAAGCGTTCCCATCACATAACTCCTCCTCGATTCAAAAAAGATTGACGTCTAGGTTAATTCCCGTTTACGTCAATCTTCATGCATAGATTATTTACGAAGTAACTCTTGATGTTCGAGACCTTTTTCCACACGTTGACGAATCTCACGTGCAGCCCCTTCGTCGAAACGGCCGAGCACACGCTCGCCGATCTCGACGGCCGTGCCATATTCACCGCGTAAAAACTTGTTTTCCGCGAGCGTCAAGGCGATGTGCACCTCGTTGTCACGGCGGCGGTAGCGGTTTGCGTATTGAAGCAGCTGTTCCGCGTACGTCACTTGCCGGAGGAGCGCTTTCACTCGATCACGGAAGTTGTCCATCGTCTCTTCGATATCGTGGCTTAAACCGACGATGTACGTCATGTTGAACGGTGCTTTCTCGAACTGCTCATCGAGCGATTGGACGCTCTTTTGCAGTTGGCGCATCTCGTTCATCAAATCGTTCGGTACGACCGGCATCGCGCTCTTCGCGAGCAGACGGCGATGGGCCGACAGCTCTTTCTTCCAATTCTCGAGCTTGTTGCGCACTTCGAGTTCTTCTTTTCGAAGCGAATTCGTGTTCTCGATGAACCGTTCGTGCATGGCAGCGAACTGGTCGAGCGAACGTTTTGCCTCTTGCACTTTCCCTTTAATCAAACTGAACGGAAGCGTTTGGGCACCGAGCGCTTGCTCGATATCATGTACGTTCGCCGACAACGTCGTCCGCTCGCGCTCGAGTTGTTCGAACTCTTCCCCGACACGGGCGTTGATTTCATAGTTGCTGACGAGGCGTGACATTTCTTCATGAAGGCGCGACATAAGTTCTGTCGTCTTCGCGTCACGCTCACGGACGGTGGCGAACTCGTTCTTCACGTACTGTCTGGCATCGACTTCGGTGCGGAACGCCTCGAACAATTGATCGATGTCCGAGCTGAGCTGTTGCATATCCGTCTCGAAATGATCGAAATCAAGCTTTTCGATTCGTTCCATCAGCGCTAGGCGCCGATCTTCCGCTTGTTCGATTTCTTCCATCAATCCGAGCGGTTCGAGCGCATAGCCGTCCATCTGCATCTCTTTATGACCGGCGCGGAGTTGGTTGAGCTGTTGTCTTAACTCGACTTGTACCGTCCGGACGAACTGCGGGATGATGCCGATGAGTTCGCGGATGTGCGTCACTTTTGCCGACAAGTCTTGTCCGGCCATGAACGCCTCTGACACTTGCCCAACTTGTTTTAACGTCATCATCTCTGTCCGCTTTGCTTCAGCGGCCGCGATTTCCGCCTCAACGAGATCGTACGTCGGGCCGAACGCATTGTTTTGAGAGATGAGCGTCTTGCGGAATTGGTACAACTCTTTCTCGTCTTTCTTGACGATGTCAAGGAGCGAGGCGTGATAGTCATTGAACTCCGCCATCTCATCAAGCATGGCGTGAACCATAGATTCCAATTCCTCGATCAATTGCTCGGTCGCGTTCAAATCGGACTTCACTTTAAGGAAGCGATACTTATCAAGGTCTTCTTCCGAACGGTAAAGCGATTCATCGATCTGACCGGTATGGACACTGACGAGTTCGTCCCACGACTGATGCCAGCGTTCGAACTTTTCTTTCGTCTCTCCTTCCATCGGCCATTGTTTGAATTTTTGGAGTTCGGCTGGCACACTCGCACTGAGAATGCTTTGCTTCCTTATATCCAAATCATCAATTTTTTGGTAATAACTTCTTCGAATGAGCATACTAGCGAGCATGGCCCCTAGCGCGATGACGATGATTCCAATTAAAATCCCGTATAATCCGTAATCCATCTTTGTCACAACCTCCAAGCCGCTTTCATGGACTTATGTATCGTAAAGAAGAAAATGATGTATTTTACAAGTATAGATATACTTAATCATATTATACAACTGTGGATTTGCATAGGTTTTCCAACGGTTTGGGACGAGAATGTTCGTGGACGGGTAAAACATTTCGGAAGACAAAACAGAAAATTGCGTGTACGATGATGCATATCTGAGCTTGTATTCATATAGGAGGGAATCATATGTTTCAAACAACTGCTTACTCTGGCGACTTGGCCGCCGGCTATGACCTACTGAACAAACAACTCGCTGCACTATTAGAAGGCGAAACGAACGAAGTCGCGAACCTCGCCAATGCGAGTGCGCTCCTCAACCAATTCCTTGACCGCATCAACTGGGTCGGCTTCTATATGAAGAACGGTGATGACGCACTCATCCTCGGACCGTTCCAAGGGTTACCGGCTTGCGTCCATATCGCTTTCGGAAAAGGCGTGTGCGGAACGGCCGCCTCGACCCAAGAGACGCAACTCGTCGCTGACGTCCATCAGTTCCCCGGCCACATCGCCTGTGACGCTGCCTCGAACTCTGAGATCGTCGTCCCGCTCGTTCGTGACGGTGAGACGATTGGCGTGCTTGACATCGACAGCCCGGAGTTCGGTCGTTTCTCGGACGTCGACCGCCAAGGCTTAGAACAATTTTGCCAAACATTACTTCGCTTCATCTGATTGACAAGCAACCGAATCCATCGTATACTGATTTTTGTGCATGAAATGACGATAGCAGTCATCGACAGACGTATCCACCTTTCGGGCCTCGACCTAGTCGGAGGAGCATCTTGTAGCTTCGCTATCAAGTGAAGGTGCTTGAACCTTGAAAGGGGCGTCACCCGTCTTTGACACCGTTGTTCTTTTGTGCAAAATACATGAACAACAAGGAGGAGTCCAAACATGGCTCGTTACACAGGTCCAGCTTGGAAACTCTCGCGTCGCTTAGGCATCTCGCTTAGCGAAACGGGTAAAGAATTAGCAAAACGTCCTTACGCACCAGGCCAACACGGCAATGGTCGTCGTAAAATCTCTGAATACGGTCTTCAGCTTCAAGCGAAGCAAGCACTCCGTCACATGTACGGAATCAACGAGAAGCAATTCCGTCGCATCTTCAACGATGCAGGGAAAATGCAAGGTATCCACGGTGAGAACTTCATGTTCTTGCTCGAGTCACGCCTTGACAACCTCGTTTACCGTATGGGCCTCGCTCGCACACGTCGCGGCGCGCGCCAACTCGTCAACCACGGTCACATCCAAGTTGACGGTTCACGTGTAGACATCGCGTCTTACCGTGTAAAACCAGGTCAAGTCATCTCAGTTCGTGAGAAGTCTAAAAACTTCAAAGCGATCGCTGAAGCTCTCGAAGTAGCACCAGCTACAAAAGACTACGTTACATTTGACGCTGAAAAGCTCGAAGGTACATTCGTACGTCTTCCTGAGCGCGCTGAACTCAACGACCAAATCAAAGAGCAACTCATCGTCGAGTACTACTCACGTTAATGCTTTTATCCCCTTCTTCTCGAAGGGGATTTTTTTTTATTTCAAAATCCGTTCCCGAATCCGGCCCATCTGCGTATCGAGCGCGTCCGCCATCTTTGCCGCCTCGATCAATTCTTGTTTCGATTCCTCCGGTACGGCGTGTTGATACTTGTACTGTAACTTATGTTCCGTCGCGGCCCAAAAATCCATCGCGAGCGTCCGGATTTGAATCTCGGCCGGCACCCAGATGACGCGTTCCGCCAAATACACTTTCGTCCGGACGATCAAATGCAGACTGCGGTATCCGCTCGGTTTCGGGTGTTCGATGTAGTCTTTGATGACGTCGATCTTCAAGTCGTCACGCGTCTGTAAATGCTCTAAAATGGCGTAAATGTCGTCACGGAAACTCGTGACGATCCGGACGCCGGCGACATCGTAAACATTGTCCCATAACGCTTCCACTTCGAGTGGGAGCTGTTTTTGTTTCATCTTCCGAATGATGGACGGGAGCGTCTTCATCCGTGTTTTCACATGTTCAATCGGCGAATAGCCGAGCCGCGTCTGCCAGTCGAGATCGATAATCCCAAGATCGCTCTCAAGTTCGGTGATCGCCATCTCATAATAGCGGAACCGTTCTAGCCATTGGTGGAACTGTTCACCGAAAAATTCTTCGATTTCCATTGCACATCCTCCTCGCTTCCTGCTTCAATCGTACCAGACTCGCCGAGCGTTGACGTACGAAAAAAATGTCCATCCCCGCAAATAACGGAGATGGACGAACGTATCAGACGTGACGAATCACGAAGTATTTCTTTTTACCGCGGCGAATGATCGTGAACTCGCCGAGCGTATCTTCTTTTGTGATGACTTTATCGAGCGCTTGTTCACGCTCTCCGTTCAAGTAGATGGCTCCGTTTTGCACGTCTTCACGCGCTTGGCGTTTCGATTGGACGATACCAGCCTCGACGAGCAGGTCGACGAGATTGCGCTCTCCGTCAAGTTCGAACTGCGGCATGCCTTTGAACGCCGCGTCCATGTCTTCTGGTTTGAGCGACGTGAGATCGCCGCTGAAGAACGCTTTCGTGATCCGTTCCGCTTGTTCGAGACCTGCTTCGCCGTGGACGAGTTTCGTCATCTCTTCGGCGAGACGGCGCTGGGCGACGCGTTTCTCAGGGGCCGAAGCCACTTCGGCCGCGAGCGCTTCGATGTCTTCGTGCGTCAAGAACGTGAAGTACTTGATGAACTTGATGACATCCGCGTCGTCGACGTTGATCCAAAATTGGTAGAACTCGTACGGCGTCGTCTTATCGGCATCGAGCCAGACCGCACCGCCTGCCGTCTTCCCGAACTTTTGTCCGTCCGATTTCGTGACGAGCGGCACCGTGAGGCCGAACGCCTTCTCCGAATGACCGAAGCGGCGGATGAGCTCGAGCCCGGCCGTGATGTTCCCCCATTGGTCGCTCCCGCCGACTTGCAGGCGGCAGTTCTCCGTTTCGTACAACTTTAAAAAGTCGAACGATTGCAGCAACATGTACGAGAATTCCGTGTACGAGATTCCGCTCTCCATACGCGAATCGACCGAGTCTTTCGCGAGCATGTAGCTGATCGGGAAGTGTTTCCCGATATCGCGCAAGAAGTCGATAATCGATAGCTCGGCCGTCCATTCATAGTTGTTGCGAATCGTGATCGGGTTCTCCCCTTCTAATGGAAGGAAGCGGCTCAACTGATCTTTGATGCGGTCAGAGAATTCTTTCACCGTGTCGAGCGTGTTGAGTGAACGTTCATCGGAACGACCTGACGGGTCGCCGATCATACCAGTCGCACCACCGACTAAAGCGATGACTTGGTGCCCTGCCTCTTGGAAGCGACGGAGCGTCAAAATCGGCAACAAGTGACCGATATGAAGCGAGTCGGCCGTCGGGTCAAACCCCGTGTAAAGCGTCGTCGGTTTTTTTAGTTGTTCTTTCAATCCTGCTTCATCCGTCATTTGGTTGACGAGTCCTCGAAATGCTAAATCATTCAATAATTCCATTTGTCCCACTCCTTCGATTGACATAAAAAAACGTCCCTTCTCATATTGAGAAGGGACGGAGATTCCGCGGTACCACCCTAATTGCCACATGTGTGGCCACTTGAATGAGAGATAACGGTCTCGACCCGGCCTAGTGGCATGCTCCAAAAGTGTAATTCATCGGTTGACATTGGCTAGTTCACAGCACCCACTAGCTTTCTGGACAAGCGGTCCACCAACTACTTCGCTTTCTTCATCGCATCGATATAATGACTATGCCATTCATTTTATAAGTTTGCTTTCCACGTTGTCAATAACAAGATTGAAACTTGCAACGAAAGGTCGATTCGCGATAAGGTGGGGAAAGACTTGTGCTATAATCGAATATATTACTGTTTCCAATTGATTTACACTATATGAAGGAGGCTGTCATGCTGCAAAAGATTCGAGACTTATGGAATAATCCAACGTCCTTGAAAGCCCGCCGTTATGCCAATGTATTTTACGATGTGTCGTGGAACGTACTCCTGCTCACGATCATCTCCGTTGTCCTCATCAGTTTTTTAGGCGCCGGAATCGGTGCCGGGTATTTCGCGTCGCTCGTCAAGGACATGCCAACCCCTGCCTATAAGACGATGACGTCACAAATCAACACGTACTCGTCGACCTCTGACATTTATTTCGGAAGCGGAGAACGCATCGGGAACTATACGACCGATGAAGTGCGGACGCCGATTCCCGTCGATAAAGTATCGCCTTTCGTCATCGACGCGCTCTTAGCGACCGAAGACGTCGAGTTTTATGAGCATGACGGCGTCGTCCCGAAAGCGACGCTCCGCGCCATCTTGCAAGAAGCGACCGGTTCAGAAGACCGCACCGGTGGCTCGACACTCACCCAACAGCTCATTAAGAACCAAATGTTGACGAACGAAGTGTCGTTCGAACGGAAAGCGAAAGAAATATTGCTCGCGCTCCGTCTCGAAAAAGCGATGGATAAAGATGAGATTTTGAACGCCTACTTGAACGTCGTCTCGTTCGGTCGTAACTCGATGGGACGCAACATCTCGGGAATCGAAGCAGCGTCTCGTGGCGTATTCAACACGTCAGCAGAGAACTTGACGCTCCCGCAAGCGGCATTCCTTGCCGGGATTCCGAAAAACCCGTTCCTCTATACACCGTACTATCAAGGCGGTGTCATTAAAGAAGACGTCACGGCCGGCATTAACCGGATGAAGACGGTACTGAACCGAATGTACGTCGCCGGGAAAATCACACAAGAAGAATATGATGCGGCGTACAACTACGACATCACTCAAGACTTCATGAAGACACAATCGAAACCGCGCGATCGGTATCCGTATGTTGTTCAGTGGGCTGAAGAAGATGCGCTCCTAATCGTTCGCGATTATCTTTTGCAACAAGATGGTGTCGATTTAAATGAGTTAAGTACAGCAGATCGCGATGAAATCCTAACCACATATGGACGTCGTGCCCACAATGCACTCCGTCAAGGTGGTTACGAGATTCATCTGTCACTGGATAAAGAAGTTCATGAATCCATGCAGCGTCCAGCCCGCAATGAAGGAAACTTCGGTCCACGAAACTCCGCAAAAGTTGACCCAGAACAAGGACCGGAGCAGACGGCTGCTGTTATGCTCGAAAATAAGACCGGTCGTATCCTCGGGTTCGTTGGTGGTCGTTATGTCAATGGTAAAACCGACGACTATAACCGCGCTCGCTTAATGAATCGTCAAATCGGATCGACCGCCAAACCGCTACTTGTTTATGCAAATGCCATCGAGCAAGGTCTCATCACGACCGATACGGTCATTATCGATGAAGAGTATAAGTATCAAAATGGGACAGCTCCGAACACCATTCCGGTACGAAATGAAGATCTCGGATACCGTGGACCAATGACGGCACGAGACGCTTTGAAACTGTCTCGTAACGTCCCAGCTGTTAAAATTTACGAAGAGCGTGCCGCTTTCCGAAAAGATACAGAAAAAATGCTTCAAATGGGAATGAACGTACCTGAAGATACACGAGATGCGCCGTCTATGGCACTTGGCGTAAGTTCTGTCTCATTACGTTCACTCGCTTCCGGCTACGCCATGCTCGCGAATGGCGGTGAACATGTCGAACCGTACATTATCGACCGTGTCGAATACCAAGGCGAAGTCATCTATGAAAAGAACCCGAAGAAAACGCGCATCTATTCGGATCGTACGGCCTACCTCGTTGTCGATATGTTACGAGACGTCTATACGTCCGGAACAGCGACATACGCCAAATCGCTCTTGAACGTACCAGGGGATTGGATGGGTAAAACTGGAACGACACAGGATCGTCGTGACTCTTACTTGGTCGGTTCGACACCTGGTGTCACTTTGGCCGTTTGGACCGGCTACGATAAAGAAAATGGTCTAGTCGACGGCCAAGGATATGGTCGTTATTATCAGCGAACACAAGGTATGTGGTCGCAAATTGCGAACAGTGTCTATACTGAGCGGCCAGAAATATTCAATTCGAACGCACGCTTCACGCAACCGTCTAGCGTAAAACCGGACGACTTCAAAGACTCTGGAACGTTCTCTGAGAAGAAGAAACTCGAAGAGAAGAAGAAGGAAGAGGAAGCGAAGAAGAAAGCAGAAGAAGCGAAGCAAGAAGCCGAAGAAGCCAAGCAAGAGGCGGAAGAGGCGAAACGTGAAGCTGCTGAACAAAAAGATGCCGAGGCGAAGAAAAAAGCCGAAGCGGAAGCGAAGAAGAAAGCAGAAGACGCTAAAAAGGCAGAAGAAGAGGCCAAGAAGAAAGCTGAGGCTGAAAAGAAAGCCAAAGAAGAAGCTGAAGCTGAGGCCGATGCCGAGGCTGACGCTGACGAATAAACGCAACGAAAAGGTCGACACCACGGTGTCGACCTTTTTTTGATCAATCTTCCATTGTCGATAAATCACCCGTTTCGAGGTTCAATTCCCACGCTTTCAAGACGCGGCGCATGATTTTCCCGCTTCGCGTTTTCGGCAACTTGTCTTTGAACTCGATTTCACGCGGGGCCGCATGGGCCGCGAGCCCTTCTTTGACGAACTTTTGGATCTCGGTCTTCAGTTCATCCGACGGCTCATAACCTTTCCGAAGGGCGATGAACGCTTTGATGATCTCCCCGCGCACCGGGTCCGGCTTTCCGATGACCCCTGCTTCGGCGACAGCCGGGTGCTCGACGAGACGGCTCTCGACCTCGAACGGCCCGACCCGCTCACCGGCCGTCATGATGACATCGTCGACACGGCCTTGGAACCAGAAGTACCCATCCTCATCCATGTACGCCGAGTCTCCCGAGACGTACCAGTCGCCCCAGAAGTAACTTTCATATTTCGCATCGTTCTTCCAAATTTTCCGCATCATCGATGGCCATGGCGTCTTGAGCGCCAAGTTGCCCATCCGGTGCGGCGGGAGCGGCTGGCCGCGGTCGTCCAAAATGGCCGCCTCACATCCCGGGATCGCTTTCCCCATCGAGCCCGGCTTGATGTCCATCGTCGGATAGTTGCAAATCATCATCGCCCCGGTCTCCGTCATCCACCACGTATCGTGGATGCGTAAGCCGAACGATTCATTGCCCCATCGGATGACTTCCGGATTGAGCGGTTCGCCGACCGACAAGATGTGCCGGAGCGAGGACAAGTCGTACTTCTCAAACGCCTCGTCGCCGGCGCCCATGAGCATGCGGAACGCCGTCGGGGCGCTGTACCAGACCGTGACACCGAACCGTTCGATGACCGAGTACCAAAACTCAGGGTTGAACCGTCCCCCGACGATGACGTTCGTCGTCCCGTTCAAGAACGGCGCGAAAATGCCGTAACTCGTGCCCGTCACCCAGCCCGGGTCGGCCGTGCACCAATACACGTCGTCCGGCTGCAAGTCGAGCACCCATTTCCCCGTCATCAAGTGCTGGATCATCGCGTTGTGGACGTGGAGCACGCCTTTCGGCTTGCCGGTCGAGCCTGATGTATAGTGTAAGATCATGCCGTCTTCACGGTCGACCCAAGTGATATCAAGATCTGTCGAGGCATCCTGCGCCAACTTGCGGTAATCGATGATCTTCCCGCCCTCTGAAACATCATCACCGACGATTAGAATCGTCTCCAAGTGCGGCAGCTGATCCACCGGGACGCGCGGCAAGAGCGCCTCGGTCGTCACAATCACTTTCGCTTCCGAGTCGAGCAGACGGTCGTGGACGGCCTGTTCCATGAACGCCTCGAACAATGGTCCAACGATAGCCCCAAGCTTGAGCGCACCGAGTAAAATAAAATAAAGTTCTGGACTCCGCGGCATGAAGATGAAGACACAATCGCCTTTCTCCACCCCAACCGATTTCAGAACGTTCCCAGAGCGATTACTTTCTCGCTTCATATCTGCATACGTGTAACGCTCTTCCCGATCCCCATCGAAGTAGAGCAAGGCCAGCTTCGTCGCGAGTTCCCCTTCTGCGTGACGATCGATCGCCTCATACGCCATATTGACGTTTCCGGTTAAATTCCAAGACAATAACGCTTCTGCTTGCGTCCACTCGAACGACTGACAAGCTTCTTCATACGACGCCAATTGATGTTCCCCTGATAACGCTTTCAATTTCTCCATCGCTAAAGATTCGCCTCCCCTGAAAAGAATGGTATAACCACTTTCAGTATAGTGTTAATATTATGACAAATCAATGAATTTCCAAAAACTCCAAAACGGTGTGAAACAACACGAATGAAAGCGTTATAATAAGAAGTGGAAAAGGTGGTGACTCCATGGAAAAACAATATCATTCAAAAGTGTGGGAAACCTCACTCGGAGCCGTAATCATCGATGGGCCGGTGGAGAGCGACGTGCTCGCGACGTATCGTCTTGACGAGGGGTTGACGGCGTTTCGGGAGCCGGAAGACCAACAGAAGGCACTCGTCGAAATCGCCGCTTTGAAAGAAGGACGCATCATCGTCGCCCGGGTCGACGAACTCGTCATCGGGTACGTCACGTATTTGTATCCGGACCCGTATGAACGCTGGAGTGAAGGCAACGATCCGTACATCCTCGAGCTCGGCGCCATCGAGGTGAGTCCTCGCTTCCGCGGCCAACGCATCGGCAAACAGCTGCTTGAAGTGTCGATGATGGACCCGCATATGGACGATTTTTTAATCTTGACGACGGAGTATTACTGGCATTGGGATTTGAAAGGAAGCGGCTTGTCGATTTGGGACTATCGGAAAGTGATGGAGAAAATGATGAATCACGGCGGTCTCGTCTTCTTCCCGACGGACGACCCTGAAATCGCGTCCCACCCGGCCAACTGCCTCATGGCACGCATCGGCAAGAACGTCCGCCAAGAAACGATTGACCATTTCGATTCACTCCGGCTCCGACGCCGGTTCATGTATGACTGAGGAGGGGTACGATGCTGATTGAACAGATGATGAATCGCCACGTCGTGACGATTCAACCGACGAATACGATCGCCCATGCGGCCAAGCTCATGCGCGACAATAAAGTACGCCATTTGATCGTCACGAACCCGGCCCGGCAAGTCGTCGGGATCATCGGACAGTTTGAAATGAGCGGCGCGACGAGCGTGTTCCATCCGGAAAGCGAGAGCGCCGATTTTCAAAATCCCGTCTCGAGCATCATGCGCCAAGACGTGACGACGGCCCATCCTTACGATTTTTTCGAAGATGCGGCCGCCCTATTTTATGAATACCGTCTGACTTGCTTACCGATCGTCGAGCAAGGCAAGCTCGTCGGGGTGTTGACGGAAACCGATTTACTTCGTTACTTCGTCCAATTGACGGGAGCGCTCGAACCGAGCTCTCAAATCGAGATTCTCGTCGAGAACACGACCGGCACGCTCGAGAAAGTGACGCGTCTTCTCGCCAAGACGAACATCAACATCATTAACGTCTTCGTGCATCCGACAGCCGACCCGTACAAACGAATCATCTCGTTCCGCATCCAGACGATGAACCCGCTTCGCATCATCGAACGGTTGAAACGTGAAGGATATGACGTGCTCGGTCCGGAGATGTCCCAATGAGACCGGCCTACATATTCGGGGAGAACGAGACATCCTACCGCTTCCATGCGGACCATCCGTTCAACCCGATCCGCTTGGAGCTGACGACGTCCCTCCTCGTCGCCTCAGGCAAACTGTCTCCCGACGAATGCATCGCGCCTCCCCTCGCCTCGGTAGAGGACTTGGCGCTCGTCCATGACCGGGACTACATCGAGGCCGTCCAAGCGGCAGCGGCCGGACAGTTGTCTGGACTCAAGGCGAACAAGTTCGGGCTCGGGACAGAAGACACCCCTATCTTTCCGACGATTCATGACGGTGCGGCCCGGCTCGTCGGCGGTACGATGCATGCGCTCGATCTCGTGGCGAGCGGAAAAGCCGAGCGCGCCTTTCACGTCGGCGGCGGTCTCCATCACGGCATGCAACGCAAGGCTTCCGGCTTTTGCGTATATAACGATGCCGCTGTCGCCATCGCCCACGTCCGTAAACAATACGGGATGCGCGTGCTGTACGTCGACACCGACGCGCATCACGGAGACGGCGTGCAGTGGCTATTTTATGACGACCCTGACGTCATGACGCTGTCGATTCATGAGACCGGGCGCTATCTGTTCCCTGGTACCGGTGCTGTGACCGAGCGCGGAAACGGCAACGGCTATGGGTACAGTTGGAACGTGCCCGTCGATGCGTTCACGCAAGACGACTCCTTCCTCCACTGTTACGAGACGATTTTGCGCGAGGCGTGCGCCTGGTTCAAACCCGACATCATCTTGACGCAGAACGGGGCCGATGCCCATGCGTTCGACCCGTTGACGCACCTCGCCTCAACGATTCGGACGTTTGAGCAGATTCCTCAAATCGCCTCCCGCCTGGCCGACGAATATACGGAAGGCCGTCTCGTCGCGCTCGGCGGCGGCGGCTACGATTGGTTTCGAACGGTGCCACGGGCGTGGGCCCAAGTATGGGCCGGCTTGACCCGGGAAGCTCCATACGCCGGAGACATCCCTCAAGCATGGATTGACCAGTGGTCGGCAACAGCCGACGCGACGTTGCCGACGCGATGGGACGATGCGTCGTATACGTTCGACCACATCCCGCGCCGCCAACAGATCGAAGAAAAAAATTGGGAAGTGACGAAACGAGCGTTTTGGCCGTTCATCTCCAATGAACGCAAGTCACTATACTTATAACAAAACGCACCTAAGCCGATCGGCCTAGGTGCGTGTTATTTAGTCGTTCCGTAACGAATCACGGCGTTCGATTCGGTGCGGGAGGACGACGTTCTTCTCTTCGACTTCTTCCGCATTCAAGATTTTCGTCAACAATCGCATCGCGACGGCACCGATGTCATACATCGGCTGGACGACCGTCGTCAACTTCGGACGAATCATCGTGGCGAGACGCGTGTTATCGTGCCCGACGACTTCAAAGTCGTTCGGCACCGAGAAACCGGCGTCTTGAATCGCATGAATGACACCAAGAGCCATCTCATCCGTTCCGGCGAAAATCGCTTTCGGACAGTCATCACGCTCAAGCATCTTCTGCATCGCTTCGAGACCAGAGGCGTACGTGTAGTTCCCGAGAATGACATCGTTCTCCTGGAACGGAAGACCAGCATCCTCGAGCGCCCGGCGGTAGCCAGCGAACTTCTTCTCTCCGTTGATTTGTTGTTCGAGCGGACCCGTGATGAAGCCGACTTGCTTGTGACCGTGACCGATGAGCATCTCGGTCGCGTCGTACGCTGCCTGCTCATAGTCGATGTTGACGGCCGGCAAGTCATACCCTTGGTTGAGCGTCGCCGCAAGGACGATCGGGACCGGTGACTTCTTGAACTCGTCAACGAGGTCTTCATGGAGCCGGCCGCCCATGAAGATGATGCCGTCCACTTGCTTACCGAGCAACGTGTTCAACAAATGAATCTCCTTGTCACGGTTCGAGTCCGAGTTGCCGAGGATGATGTTGTACTTGTACATCGTCGCCACGTCCTCGATTCCGCGGGCGAGGTCCGCGAAAAAGATGTTTGAAATATCCGGGACGATGACGCCGACCGTCGTCGTCTTCTTGCTGGCGAGACCACGCGCCACGGCGTTCGGGCGATAGCCAAGACGGTCGATCGCATCTTGGACTTTCTTACGGGTCGTCGGCTTTACGTTCGGGTTCCCGTTGACGACACGAGAGACGGTCGCCATCGACACCCCGGCTTCACGTGCGACATCATAGATTGTTACGTTATTACTATTCATTAAAACTCCTCCTACAAGCAGTGATTTTCAAACGATTTTCAAAAAACGTGTCAAAAAAGGAAGACAGGTATCTGTCATCATTTTACCCTGTCTTCATGCGATATAAAACGTTTCCAATTGGAAAGCTTACTTTTTTACCAAATCAAGTTGAGGGAATTGCGACGTCAGTCCGTCCACGAAGTGGTCGAATTGATCGAAATCAAGTTGTTGCTGAGCGTCCGACAAGGCGATCGCCGGATTCGGATGGACTTCGACCATAACGCCGTCCGCTCCGACCGCGAGTGCGGCTTTGGCTGCTGGGAGCAACAAGTCACGACGTCCCGTTGAATGTGTGACATCGACCATGACCGGCAAGTGCGTCTCTTGCTTCAAAATCGGCACGGCTGTGATGTCGAGCGTGTTCCGGGTAGCCCGTTCATACGTCCGGATCCCGCGCTCACACAGAATGATCTGACTGTTTCCGCTGGCCATGATGTACTCGGCCGCGTAGATGAACTCTTCAATCGTAGCCGACAATCCTCGTTTCAACAAGACCGGTTTATCGGTTTTCCCGACTTCTTTCAACAAGTCAAAGTTTTGCATGTTGCGGGCCCCGACTTGAATGATATCTACGTATGGAAGCGCCGATTCGACCGCACCCGGAGTCATGATTTCAGAGATGACCCGTAAGTCATGACGGTCAGCCGCTTGTTTGAGCATTTGCAATCCGTCGAAACCGAGACCTTGGAAGTCGTACGGTGACGTCCGTGGCTTGTACGCCCCGCCCCGCATGATCTTCACGCCAGACAACGCCAGTTTCTCAGCGACCGCGTTAACCTGCTCGAACGATTCGACGGCACACGGTCCGGCAATCAATTGGGGACGTCCGTTGCCGACAGTGACATCGTCAAGCGTGACGATCGTATCTTCCGCCTGACGTTTCCGAGACACGAGCAACGTCTTGTCACGGTCTTCGCCTTGCAGTTCCGCCGATGCTTTGAACATTTCTTTAAACAAATGTTGAAGACGCGGCGTCTCAAAAGGTCCTGGGTTTTCCGCCGCGATGAAGTCTAGCATCTCACGTTCCCGTACCGGATCGTAGCGTTCGACACCTTGAAGGCGTTTCACTTTCCCGATCTCGACCGCGAGCGCACCACGGCGACTAAGCAAATCAAGCATTTCACGGTTCAATTCATCCATCTCACGACGTAATCGATTCAATTGATCTTGTGGACTCATAATTACCCTCTCATTTCTAAGCCGTTCTTTCCAGAAACCTAATTATATCGAACTTTTTTCGCTTTGTCATAGACAAATGGTCTGTGACACAAATTCCACAAAAAAAGCACCCGGGTCAACCCGGGCACTCCGCTCATTTCTTGCCGTTCTTCAAGTCGTTTTTCAAGTTTTTCAGCTCTTGTTTCGATTCGTCATCGAGCAAGTCTTTGACCGGCGACTCGAAGTCCGATTCATGATTGGCCGATGCGTCGCGGCTGCTCTCTTGCTTGTCGCGGTTCGCTTCGTTTTTGTTCGCTTTCGACGATGGCGCTGATTTCTCGTTCGACGTTTCGTTCGAAGCCGACTTCTCGTTGTCGTTCTTTTCGTTCGACTCGTTCGACTCTTCGGCAGCACGGTCGAGTTGTTCCTTCACTTCAGCTTCCGCTTCGGCAACGAGTTGGTCCGCCTTCTCCATCGCTTCTTCGATTGACAATTCGTCTTCATCGACTTGTTGCTTCAACTCGGCTGCTTCACGGGCTTTGTCTTTCACAAGGTTCAAGACAGGTGCCGCTTTTTCGAGGAGCGGTGCCGATTTGTCGCTGGCGACTTTGATCCAATCCCCAACGACTGGTTCCGCTTTCTCACGTACTTCTTTCGATTTCACCGTCAAACGTTCTCGTGACGTGGCCGTCTTTTCATCGAGGTACGTCCGAACTTCTCGTCCGCTCTTAGGCGACGTGAGAAGGGCGACTGCTGCTCCGATGACACCGCCGAGTACGACGCCGGCTAAGAAGCCACCGCCTGAAGATTGTTGTTGTGGTGAGTTGTTTTTATCGTATGTCATGTGTGAGTTCCTCCTGTGAATGAAATGTTTACTTCATCGTATCGTCTGTCGCAACGACTCCTGGCGAAACCGACGATGTTTCTTCTTTACGTTCCCGACGGCCGCGACGACGTGACGGTCGTTCGCCAGACTCGGTTTTATTTTTCTTGAATAATTCTACGGCAACTGAGCCCCAACGCACTGCTTGGGCAATTTGTTCTTTGTTTTCATCGGCCGCTCCGTGTACAGACGAAGACACCGTCCGGACCGACTCTGTCACTTCATTGAGTGAAGTCCCGAGCTCGTCGAGGGCGTGTGCCACCGGTGCGAGCAATTCTGTCTTCTCTTCCACGTTATCTACGAGACGGTTCGTCTTATGTAAGAGCGCCGTCACTTCCATTGTGATCCCATCTAACTGACGTTCTAAATTCTCTGTCGTGTTGGCGACGCTACCGAGCGTTCGGTTCACGTTCGACAAGACACGGGCCAAGAAAAAGACGAGTACGACAAACGCGAGAGCCGCGATTAGGCCTGCGATGCCTCCTAATGTGATTTCCATCCATTCATTCCTCCTGTTCGATAATATGGTGGTTTCATTATAGCACCATTATGACTGAAAAGATTTGTCACAACCGTTTTCGCCATCCGGTCTGATTATTCCTTTACCCGTTTTTATGTTTTCGATTACACTAAAATAGAAATAAATTAAAAAAAGTTAAAGGGGTGGACGTATGAGAGATCCAAGAATCACACAACTCGCAGACGGATTGATCAACTATTCGGTCGAATTGAAACAAGGAGAACGCGTTCTGATTGAAAATTTCGGCGTCGAGGAGTCGCTCGTCGAGGCGCTCGTCGAAAAAGCGTACGAGGCCGGGGGGCAGCCGTTCGTCTTGTTGAAAGAGAGCCGCATCTTGCGCAAGCTGTACACAAAAGCGAGCCGCGAACAGCTCGAGCTGATGGCAGACATCGAGCGTAAGCAGATGCAAGCGATGGACGCCTACATCGGACTCCGGGCCGGGGACAATATCAATGAACTATCGGACGTACCAGCCGAGCAACAAAAACTCGTCGGGGCGACCATCGGCAAAATGCACACGGAGGACCGGGTAAAAGGAACGAAGTGGGTCGTGCTCCGTTATCCATCCCCATCGATGGCACAACTTGCCGGCAAGTCGACCGAGGCGTTCGAAGATTTCTACTTTAACGTCTGTACGCTCGACTACGGAAAGATGGATCGCGCGATGGACGCCCTCGTGTCCCTCATGGACAAGACGGACCGGGTGACGATCAAAGGGCCGGGGACGGACCTTTCGTTCTCGATCAAAGATATCCCGGCCATCAAGTGCTCGGGTCAGATGAACATCCCGGACGGTGAAGTGTTCACAGCGCCGGTAAAAGATTCGATCAACGGCGTCATCACGTATAACACGCCGTCACCGTACCACGGTTTCACGTTCGAAAATGTGAAACTGACGTTTAAAGACGGGAAAATCATCGATGCGACAGCAAACGATACGGAACGGATCAACGACGTGTTCAACACGGACGAAGGTGCCCGTTACGTCGGCGAGTTCGCCATCGGTGTCAACCCGTACATCCAGCATCCGATGAAAGACATCTTGTTCGATGAGAAGATTGATGGAAGTTTCCACTTCACGCCGGGACAAGCGTACGACGACGCTTACAACGGTAACGATTCGACGATCCATTGGGATCTCGTCAATATCCAACGTCCTGATTACGGCGGCGGCGAGATTTGGTTCGATGACGTCTTGATCCGCAAAGACGGCCGGTTCGTCATCGACGAACTCCAACCGCTCAACCCAGAAAACTTGAAGTGACGAAAGAAAGGTGCGCCCTCCCGAGGGGGGCCCCTCAGATTGTTGACAAAATAACCTTTGATGGGAACTGAAAACTGTCTTTGTGGTTTTTTGGCCTTTTGG